>JAIRMT010000156.1 GCA_031258505.1 Treponema sp. | reverse complement strand
TGGCCAGTGGCGAGCCTCGTCCATGGCCAGTGGCGAGCCTCGTCCATGGCCAGTGGCGAGCCTCATACGTGGACAGGT
The DNA here is from genome assembly GCA_031258505.1 of Treponema sp. GTDB lineage: Bacteria > Spirochaetota > Spirochaetia > Treponematales > Breznakiellaceae > JAIRMT01. The sequence goes on along the minus strand of JAIRMT010000156.1, from coordinate 25,449 downwards.
ATGTACCTCATACGTGGGCGAGTATGCGCCTCACACGTGGGCGAGTGTGTGTCTCACACGTGGGCGAGTGTGTGTCTCACACGTGGACAGGTATGTGCCTCATACGTGGACGAGTGTGTGTCTCACACGTGGACGAGTGTGTGTCTCACACGTGGACGAGTGTGTGCCTCATACGTGGACGAGTGTGTGACTCACACGAGGGCGAGAAGGTGTCTCATCCGTGGGCGAGTAGGTGTCTCACACGTGGGCGAGTAGGTGACTCATACGTGGGCGAGTATGCGCCTCATACGTGGACAGGTATGCGCCTCATACGTGGGCGAGTATGTACCTCATACGTGGACAGGTATGCGCCTCATACGTGGACAGGTATGCGCCTCATACGTGGACAGGTATGTACCTCACACGTGGGCGAGTGTGTGTCTCACACGTGGACAGGATCGAGATACGATCGTGGACAGGATCGAGATACGATCGTGGACAGGATCGAGATACGATCGTGGACAGGTATGCGCCTCATTTTATGGAGCGGGTTAATGAAGCCGTGTATGTTGCGGCGTATCGGGAGTATCTCTCATGAATCGGTGGGGCTAGGATTGGGTTACTGACCAACAAACGCCATGACAAGCTCGACTTCCGCGATGCTGACTTTGAGGCTGGCGGCAATAAGGTCTGCGGAAAGGCCCGCTTTGGACAGTTGCGCCACTCGTTCTGCGACTGGAAGCGGGGCAGGCTCGATTTGCTGTTCCGCAATCATAACGCGGGGCGCCTGCGGCATAGCCGGCGTGGTGTCTGACACCGGCGTCTCTGATACTGGCGTGTCTGACACCAGCGGCAAAGGCTGCGTTTCAACGGTAAGCGCCGCGCTGGGGGAAACGGGGCGACGCCTGCCAAGCTCGGCATACGTTTCAGCGTGTACCCGTCGGCGTTCCTCTTCTCCGATGAGAACCCGTAAACGCTTGTCAACTTTTTCCATAAGCGTTTTGAGGCCCGTGATGCGTTCTGTTACCAGACGCTCGTCCCGGTCTGTGGCTGCGTCAAGCTCGGCAATGAGCTTCTGTACTTCCTCACGATACTCGGCAAGCAGATGTTCGCCGGTTCTGCTTTTGATGTAATGCCGGCAATATAGAAAGAAGCATATACAGGAGAGGAGGCTTGCTGATGAAAGCACGATAGCTATATACATCAGCCGCTCACATCAATATGGGTTCCCAGCGTGGGATCGCGGATCACCTCGGCATCCGGCTCTTCTTCGTCTGAGGTTTCGGCATGGCCGCGCTTGCCAGAGTCGCTCTGGCGCTTGCGGGTGTTTCGGTCTTTGACTCGTTCAGCGCCTTCGCCCATGTTCTGAGCCTCGTTTACCGATTGGATCTGTTCCTCGGCTTTTTTCTGGGCTTGAGCGCCCTGCAGGGCCTGCTGGATCGCCGCCCCCTCCTTTTGTGTCGCCTGTTCCTTACCTACCTTGTCAAGCTGGGTAAATAGGGTTTGCAGATCAATCGGTTGTATAGCCACGTTATTCTCCTGATCCTACTCTCAGACCGGCTGCTTCAGCTTCAGCCATAGCCTCCTTGTTCTCTTCGTAACGCTGAGGACGAATAATATCATTCTCAAGAACAAAACTAACTTTTTTATATTCGGTTTGGATTTTTTCCACTCTGTCCCGCAGTATGATCTTCGCTCCTGGCAGAATCCGTTCTGATGCGGAGATTCGCGCTTGACCAGCGGCTTCGTTCATCTCCTCCTGCTTTTGCATAATCGCGTCGGTAAGTAGCTTACTCTCATCAGTGAGCAGTTTTCGCTGGGTGAGCAGGTCTATCATAGCGGCGTTTTTGTCTTCAGGAAGCTCGTCCATTAGTTTTTTGAGCTTTGCCAGTGTTTCAAGGTTAAGTTTGATCTCATTAAGCGCTTGATCTAATGCTTTTTTTTTCTCAAGAAGTACATCAAGCTCTGCCTTGAGTTTGGGATCAAAGCCAGCCTCACAGATGGTTTCTGTGCCGCTGACAGCGCTCCCAATCACCTTAGCGCTGATTTCCTCAGTGGCTTTGAGATGTCCTCCCACGATGTGGGCGCGTTTACCTTGGCAGAGAATACGTCGATACGCGACCACCTGAGAATTGATGATCCCGTCCGAAACAATCACCGAATCTCCCGCATCAACTGTCGCGTTCTCAACAAAACTTGCGTAGACGCTTTTACCGGCCTTTATCATCCCGCCATTCCGGCCTGTTATGCCCTTGTATGCCTTGATATCCCCTTCCGCCTCGACCTCGGCCTTTCCAATCGTACCTTTGACTTCTATATTACCTTCAGCCTTCACGATGAACCCGTCTTCCACACTACCGTTAATGATGACAGTACCTAAGAAGATGATGTTCCCGGTTTTGATGTCTACGTTTCCCTGAATAGTCAGAACCGGCTCAACGCTGATCTTACCGTTTACTAGCATAACCTGACCATTGATGTCAGCAAGGATGGTCTCGCGATCTGTATCCAGATGTACATTGGCTCCAAGCTGTATTTCAGTATCCTTGCCATTGCTCGCGGGAAGATATACGCCCAGCACGGTTTTTCCGTCAACTCCCTGTTCAGCGGGAATTTTCTTTGCCAGAGGCTGGTCCTTCACTACGTTTTGCACCATGCCTTTGTCTTTGAAGTCAACTGAGCCGTCGCTTTTTTCTTCGATCTGTACCTTACTAGTATCAACCTCGAAGTTGTACTGGATATAAGCGTCGCGGCCATTTACCGGTTTGCGTCCTTCAGCCACGAGAACCGGTATTTTGTAGACAGGTCGATCCACAAAGTCACTGATAGCGTTTTCGTCAAAACCAAAAACCACCCGGTTGGCCTTGAGTACAGTCATAATGGTACTAGCCGAAGGATCGCAGCCTCCTGGACCTGGAGGAATCACGTTAATGAACGCCTTCATGTCCTGATCCGCGACTGTTACCTGTATCATGCTGTCATTCGTCATTTTACGCTCGAACTTGCCGACCTGCACATAAACGCCTTGGGCTTCCTGAACCGTAAGCGCCAGAGTATCCTCAAAAATATCGGAAATATTGCGCGTTTTAAGGACTTGCCTGATATAATCAAGGCTAACCGGTCTTCCGGCGTTGGACGGCGGTGTAACCTTAAGGTTTACCCCATCTTCAAAGAGATGTATGAAGAATTCGCCATCCTTCTCCACTACCTGCGCCGTAACTGTTTCCGTCAGATGATCTACCTGCACTGTTGTCTGTTTTTCGGCGGTAAGCCGCCTATAGGCGCGAATCTTCCATTGTTTCTTAGCAGCTCCCAGAAACCCGGGAAATCCCCGCTCAACGATTTCATATTCGAGATGACTCACCGACAGGTTAAGCAGGGTAGCAACCTCGTTCAGCGCCTCATCAAGTGTAGTGCCTGATGCTTCAACCGTGTGTATCATCCGATCAGCCTCAAGCTGCCGCTTCATTATTTTCTGGAGTTCAGGAAATTTTATCATCACATAATCCCTTTACGAATATTCGTAAGTTTTGACCTGAGCCGCATAATCGCCTTGGTATGAAGTTGGGACACCCGCGACTCGGTAACATCCAGTACCTGACCAATCTCTTTCAGGGTCAGGTCCTCATAGTAATACAGGACAAGAATCTTTTTTTCCTTCTCAGGGAGTTCGTTGATCTGCTCGACAATGACGCGCCTGATTTCCTCTTTTTCTACAATAACATCGGGGTTAAGGCTTGCCGGCGCCTCAATGCTATCGACAATGGAAACCTTATCATTTTCATCTTTGGAAAACCACACATCATTGAGCGAAAGTATGGAGGTACTGGAAAACTTCATCACGGTTTTGAGGTAATCAGCCTCGCTCATGTTCAGCGACGCCGCGATTTCCTTATCCGAAGCGGCTCGGCCAAGCTGGGCTTCAAGAGCCCCAACTGCTTCCTCAATCTCCCGCATCTTCTGGCGCACCGAGCGTGGAACCCAGTCAATGGAACGCAGTTCATCAAAGATTGCGCCGCGGATACGGGTTACGGCATAGGTTTTGAATTTGACCCCCTTGTGGGGGTCAAACTTGGCAATGGCATCAAGAAGCCCGAAGTTGCCGTAACCAACAAGGTCATCGAACTCAACTGTATGAGGCATACCAACAGCGACTTTACCAGCTACATATTTTACCAGAGGAGCGTACTGTTTTATAAAATCTTCCCGTATTTGGGGGTTTTGGGTCTGGCTATACTCCAGCCAGCGTTCTTCTTCTGTCATTTGTTGTTTTCTATTGTTTTAACATAGTAGTTATGGCAGATGCTAGGTCTTTGGGAGTGTAATTGCCCGCCGGATTGACCTCGCCATACTTCTGGTTAAAAGCCGGAAGATCGGGTTCCAGCTTTCTATCTTGTTTATCATCCAAAACAGCCAAATCAGACAAGCTGTCGGAGTGATCTTTACTCGCTAGGTTATCATTATACCTAAGCGCCGTACCTTGATCCAGAGCAGGCTTACCTGTAGTTTTGCCATCAGCGCCGTTGCTTTTCCCAGTATCCACACCCGCGCTTGCGAGTAGCGCCGCGAGGTCATCGTCGTTGCTGCTGCTGGTATCATCTACGGATATGTCAAGCATTGAGCCGGGCGCCGCGTCCGTGTGCGCAGCGGCTTCGTCCATAGTCAGTTCCGGCAGAAACTGATGGAGAAGAAACTGAGCGCACGTTACCAGAACGAAGAAACCCGCCCCCAGAATACCCGCGCGCAAGAGTACCATGAGGATATTGCCGCCGCTTAGGAACCCTATAAGAAACGAAAGGATAAACGCGCCAATAGCGGTAACGCCGCTTGCTTTAATGTTAAAAGGCATGGATCACACTCCTCTATTATTAGGCGCGACCAAACAAGCGCCGAATCATTGCAGTGAAACCGCCAGTGTCCCGCACCTCAGTCTTTTCCAGACGGTCCACAATATGTTCAACACAGAACGAGGCGCGCGCGCGCGGATCAATAACCAGAAACGGTTTCTGCCGCAGCACACCCTGAGATACCACCGGATCATCATATATATAACCTAAATAATCCACCTTGAGATTAAGGAACTGTCCGGCGATATTGGTCATACGGTCAGCAACCTTCTTGGCCTCAGCCGCACTCTTGACGCGGTTCACCACGAGCTTGAGTCCTATGCTGAGACTTTCGTATTCAGTGGCGATAATTTTTATAAGCCCGTAAGCATCAGTGATAGCCGTTGGCTCAGGTGTTGTGATGATCACCGCGTCCTCAGCGGCAGCAACGAAATCAATAACATTGCTGTTCACCCCCGCGCTCGTATCAATGATGATAACATCCGCGTCGGTTAAGGACTCAAGTTCATGGATAAAATTCTGCCGTTCCTCTTCATTCAAGTTAGCGATCTTTGCAAGTCCACTCGCGCCAGCCACAATAGAAATACCGTACTCGGTCTTTTCCATGATCTCTTTCATGCTCTTTTGTCTACGCATCACATGAAACAGGGTAAAACGGGGAATGATATTCAACATAACATTAACGTTGGCAAGTCCCAGGTCTGCGTCCATAACCACGACCTTTTTCCCCATGCGGGCATAGGCGATAGCCATGTTAACAGACATATTAGTTTTCCCCACCCCACCTTTTCCACTGGTAACCGTGATAATACGGGTCTTTTTGGTCTGCGTATCAACTGGTGTTATCAAATGCTGTGTTTCCTGAGCGCTACTTTCACTCATAAGTTTTCGTAATTCTTCAGCCTGGTCGCCCATCATTTCCTCCATAGTTGTTCGGATTCATCATTGGGGAATCGTTCCTCAATCTTCGCCCGATTGACCTGAAAGCCCTCGAGATTGGTAAGGAAACGAACCACTGTAGCTTTTTGTATGTTCTTGGGAACATTCTGGCCATCGGTGATATAAAATATTGATTTGCCCAGTTCAGAGAGTGAGCTAATCACATTCCCTACCCGCGTGGTTTCATCAAGTTTAGTGATAATCACCGCCTGGTAACTAAACGGCTCGAACTGCCGCATAATCTCCTTGAGATCGCCGACTTTTGCCGCCGCGCTTACCGTCAGATATGTTTCCGCCTCGGTTCCGCAAGCGTCCAGTATCTGCCGCATCTTACCCAAATTCACCGAATCCCGCGGACTTCTTCCTATAGTATCGACCAGAATCAGCTCCACCTCTTCTGAATACAAGGCTATGGTTTTTCTCAGGTCCTCGTGGTTATCCACAAACGAGACCGGAATCTGCATAATATTACCGAAGCTTTCAAGTTGTTGTTTCGCGCCGATGCGATAGGCGTCAATGGTGATCATACGCACGGAAACCGGCCTGCCTGCGGCGGATGTCCCGATTCTGAACACAGCAGCCAGTTTGGCTATGGTTGTGGTTTTTCCCACACCAGTCGGTCCCACCAGAACCATGATGCGAGGACGGCGATGGAATTCGGCTTCCTTAAAAAGCGTGATGCTTTCCCCTACCCATTCTAGCACAGTATCCTGCACACTCGTAAAATCATTGAGCTTATTAAGAGGAAATTCTTTCTTGATACGCTCAAGTATCCGCTGGACATAGCTCGGCGAAAAATCATTGTGCATAAGAATATCCCTGATACGGCTGATACTCTCATGCTCCTCACCAGATGAGGAAATCGACACTGGCGCGCCGAGCCGATCTTTCAGTTCCTGCATCTCCACCAGAATTTTCTGGAGCGTAGGGTCTGAACGGCTTACGTTAGGATTGGCGCGATTAGCCGCCTCAAGCAGCTTACGTTTCTCTTCCTCGAAATCAGGAGCATTTCTGCCGCTCTCTTCTTTTGGCATGGCCGCAGGCAGAACGCCAGACTCCTGATGTTGAAAGTCGCCAGCCTTTATCACCTTGTTTGAGGTATAGCCGGTAATCTCAACCCCGTCTTTTGCAAAGAGACCAAAGACGCCCCCCATTCTGATATTCTTATGGGAAAGTATGGTAACGCCCTTCTCGCCGTACTTGAGCCGAATCTTGTTGAGACATTCCGTATAAGTAAGAGCTTGTTCAATAAAATATTCCATACCTTTTCTCCTAGAGTTTAATGACTCCAACTGATTCAAGGTTAATGTCTGTTACCAGTTCTGGCACTGAAAGCACCACGACATCCGGCAGTTCTCTTTCGGTCAATGACTTGACGAGGTAACGCGCCGCTTCGGAGCAGAGAATGACCGGGAACCAGCCGCGTTCCTGCATCGCGGTAACCGCGCGCGCCACTCCGTTAATCCACACTTTCTGAGACGCGGGGTCCAGCGCTGCGATAACGCCGCCGCTCTTGGTTTCCACCCTGCTTTCTACAATCTTCTGTTCCAAGGCCGGATCAATCGTCAATACATGCATGATGCGATTTTCGTCAAGGTAGCGGTCGCAGAGCTGGCGTCCCAGCGCCTGCCGCGCCTTCTCAGTGAGGAAACGGGTGTCCCGCGTAACCGGCGCAAAATCCGCGATGGCTTCCATGATGCCAACCATATTCCGAATTGAAACCTGTTCTTTAAGCAAGTTCTGCAAGACTTTTTGTATCTCACCGAGATTCAAGACCTTCTGCGTATCATCAACAACCGCCGGATACTCCTTCCGCAAGGTTTCAAGTATAGCCTGTGTTTCCTGCCGGTCAAGAATCTCCGCCGCGTGGCGCTTGATGATTTCCGTAAGGTGTGTGGCGATAATCGAGGGGGAATCCACCACCGTATAGCCTGCGCGTTCAGCTTCATCGCGCTTGTCCTCGCCAACCCAGAGCGCGGGCAGGTTAAAGGCTGGATCGCGGGTCTTTTCACCAGTGATTTCTTCCCGCACGCTTCCCGGATTGATACATAAATAGTGTCCCATGCGTATCTTCCCACGTCCAACTTCAACGCCGCGAATCTTGAAGCAGTAACCTGATGGTTCCAGAAGAATGTTATCAATAATACGGATTTTGGGGATCACTAGCCCCAGTTCCAGTGCTGATTGCTTTCTGACGCCCTGTACGCGCTCCAGCAATTCCGCGCCCTTGTCCTTATCAACAAGGGGGATAAGCCCGTAACCAAGTTCCAGAGACAGGAGATCCAGCGGCACAATAGGAGACATCTCGCCGGTATCGCCGCTCTGAGGCTTGCGGGAGCCTGCGGTCTTGCTCATCATCTCGTTGAACTGCGCCGCCTTCTTCTGCCTCATCTGAATACTATAGGCGTAAAAGGCAATCAGTATGGCCATGGGAATCAGCACATACCAGGGGAACCCGGGCAAGAGGGCAAAGCCCAGCAAAACCGCCGCGCAAATCCAGTAAATCCGCGAATCCCGGGCAAACTGCTCCGAAACCGTGTTTCCCAAATCCCCCGGAGCAGCGGAACGGGTAACAACGATACCCATCGCAACTGACACCAGCAGAGCCGGCACCTGAGACAAAAGCCCGTCGCCAATGGTTAAAGAAAAGTAGGTGCCTGCAACCTGAGTGAGCGATTCGCCACGCAACGCCATACCAGCGATGATGCCCCCCAAAAGGTTTACCACTGTGATAAAGATGCCAACTTTAACATTGCCGGAGATGAACTTGCTTGATCCGTCCATTGCCCCGTAAAAATCAACCTCGCGCTGAAGGTCTTGTTTCCGCGCCTGAGCCTCTTCCTGAGATATGGAGCCGGAGTTGAATTCAGCCTCTATCGCCATCTGCTTACCCGGCATGGCGTCAAGGGCGAATCGCGCCGCGACCTCTGACACCCGCGTCGCGCCCTTGGTTATGACCACCATCTGCACCGCGATAATAACAATAAAAATGATGAAACCAATGACAATGCCTTCGAGTCCGCCGGCTCCGACAACAAATGTAGAGAAGGCGCGTATCATTTTACCATCAAAGGCCGTACCTTTTGACAAAATGAGCCGCGTGGAACAGATGTTCAGCGCTAGTCCGAACACCGTAACCACGAGCAGGATTGTTGGAAAGAGACTAAAGTCAGTTGCCTTGTGCGTATACAGCACAGTCAACAGAATGAGCAGTGAAAACATGAGGTTCAACGCCATGAAGGTATCAAGCAGAACCGTGGGCAAGGGAATCACGATCATGATTACAACAAGAACTACCGCAAGGGCGATGAATACATCGTTGGATAGCTTGAATGGAGGAGAATCTTTTGTATCAGAGCTGGCGCCGGTACCCGCTCTTGCTAAGTCAGCCATACTGTTAATCCTATACGTTAGGCGACACGTTCTCGAGTACGCGCCGCCGTTGTTTCGTAGTCTTCGCCCCTACGGACGTTTTCGTCTATCTTCATTGATTTTCATCACTCGCGCCAGTACCTCCGCAACAACCTGCCAGTATTTCGCCGGCACGAGATCGCCTACTTTAGTTTCGGCGTAAAGCGCCCGCGCCAATGGTTTGTTTTCAACAATAGGCACACCGCTATCCCTTGCCAGACGGCGTATCAGAAAAGCCATCTCATCCTCACCTTTTGCCGTAACCTGTGGAGCGCCCCGCGCCTGCTCATACTCCAGCGCCACCGCAAAGTGGGTCGGGTTTGTTACCACAACATCGGCCTTTGGTACGTTAACCGCCATGTTCTGGGTCAGCAGTTCTCGCATACGGGCGCGAAGCCTGCTCTTAACCAGTGGGTCGCCCTCATACTGCTTCCGCTCTTCCTTGACCTCCTGTTTGGTCATTTTAAGGGATTCCATGTATTGATGGCGCTGAAACAGATAATCAGGAATGGATAGCGCCAACAGCAACAGGGCTGATATAAGGAGCATTCTGAACGCCAACGACGCCACTGTACTTATGCCGGTCCACAAACTGGCGGTTTGCAGATTTACCAATAACTCAATCTTAGAACGAATAACAAAAAAAGCAACTCCCCCTATTATCGCCATCTTTACAATGGACTTTAAGAGATTAAAGATGCCTTCGGTTGAAAAGATACGTCCGAAGTATTTGCCGAACTTTGGCAGTATACGCTCGAACTTTGGCGTGAGCGGTTTTGTGGTAAACAAAACGCCAACCTGAAAGAGGTTGGCGAAGATGCCTGCGATCATGCCTATAATGATAAGGGGCAAGGCCAGCCGCGCAAAGTAAAAAAGCGCCGTAGCCGGAATGATCCGGTCTTTAGTGGGATCAAGCTCCACTGCCCGAAGTAGGTAGAAGCGCAACATCTCCACGCAGGTTTGCAACATGGACGGCGCCAGAATCAACAGCGCCAGGGTGGGCAATAGCAACACCAGCGCCGAGATCAGTTCCTGACTCTTGGCTACCCGTCCCTCTTCCTCACGCGCCTTGCGAATGCGTTCTTCAGTCGCCTCTTCAGTACGCCCCTCGTCTTCAGGATCGGCAAACCATTGTAAATCCATCTGCAGCGGAGGACGCGGTAAGTCCGCACACCTGCGTGATCCACGTCCGCTCCGGTGCAGAGTGGCTGAACGCTCCGGTACGGGATAGACCGACGCTCCAGTACGGGATAGACCGACGCTCCAGTACGGAATAGACCGACGCTCCGGTACGGGATAGACCGACGCTCCAGTACGGAATAGACCGACGCTCCAGTACGGAATAGACCGACGCTCCAGTACGGGATAGACCGACGCTCCGGTACGGGATAGACCGACGCTCCGGTACGGGATAGACCAACGCTCCAGTACGGGATAGACCAACGCTCTAAGTATAGTGTGGCGGACTTTTTCACAACGCGCCTCCGAGGTAGGCGTAGAGGTTCTCAATGTTTTTGAAGCCGGCGTCAATGACGCGGCTGAAGGCTTCAACCATGAACGGCAAGGAGGTGTATATCAGGACAAAGGCAACGGTGATGGATATGGGAAAACCTTCGGAGAGTATGTTTACCTGCGGGGCTGCTTTGGAGATGAGGCCGGTGGTAAGCGAGGTGAGAAAAAGCGTGCCGAGTATGGGCATGGAGATTATCATGGCGTCGAGAAAGAGACTGCTCAGGCCAGCGAGAAGCATGGAGATAACGTGATCGCGGCCAGCCGCAATGTCCACAATGTTAATCGTCTGAATTGAGCGCCAGAAGCCGCCAAGAAACAACTCCTGAAAGCCGCTCAGGGACACAAAGACCAGCATGGCGACAATGTTGAGGTACTGCCCAAGAAGCGGGTTTTCCGCCTGAGCCAGGGGATCAAAGGTTTCTGACGCGCCAAAGCCCATTTGAAGGGAAAAGAACTGACCAGCAGTGGAAAAGGCTGAGAAGATGAGAGTGAGATAAAAGCCAATGATGATGCCAATCAGACCTTCCCCGATAATGAGATACACAAAGTTAAGGTTAGACGCTGACACGTTCCAGCCGCTTGCCAGCGCTGTTGGGAAGGCGCTATACGCGGCAAAGCCTGCCAGCGCCAGCTTTGCCGCCTGCGGGATCGAGTCTGAGGACAAGAGCGGCGCGGTTTCGATCATGGCAAGCGCCCGCGCCGCGACAAGCAGGAATGCCGGCCATGCGCGCAATACCTCGTTAAGCATCTCTTCCATAACGATATTACCGCGCCATGCTTGGAATCATCTTGAAGAGCTGTACGGTATAATCCCCCAGCGACAAAAACATCCAGCCGCCCAGCAAGGCAAGCACAGTCAGAATGGCGATGATCTTGGGAACAAAGGTGAGGGTCTGCTCTTGAATCGAGGTTGTGGCTTGCAGGATCGCCACAACAAGACCTACGATTAACGCGGAAAAGAGCAGAGGCCCGGCAAGCAAGAGAACTTGGACAATGCCGCCTCGTAACAGTGTGGTGATTTGCCCGATACTCATTTTACTCTCCTATATAAACGAGTGGATGATCTGGTCCGTCAGCAGCCCCCAGCCATCAACCAGAATAAACAGCATCAGCTTGAACGGCATGGAAATCATAACCGGCGGCAGCATGATCATGCCCATTGACATGAGAGCGCTGGCCACCACCATGTCAATCACGATAAAGGGAATGTACAACACAATTCCGATCTTGAACGCAACAGTTAGCTCGTTAAGAATGAAGGCTGGGACAAGCACATACGTTGGCACATCGGCCAGGGTTTCAGGCGCGTCCAAGCCGCGCATGGACATAAAGAGCCGGATGTTGTCCGGCTTGCCCTGCATCTGCCGGTACATGAAGACCCGCAAAGGCCCTTCAGCCTCGTGATACGCCTCTTCTACAGAAATCTGCCCATCCGCCAGAGGCTTAAACGAATTGTTGTAGATGGACTCAAACGTTGGCCACATGATGAAGAGAGTCAGAAACAGGGAAATGCCCATGAGTACCTGAGACGGCGGAACCTGCTGGAGCGAAAGCGCCCGCTTCACAAAGTCAAGCACTATGGAAATCCTAAGAAAGCTCGTCATCAGAATGATGATGCTTGGCGCGAGGGACAGAACGGTTATCAGCAGGAGTAATTGCAGGGAAAAGGCCACTTCCTGACCCGACTCTGGGTTTCTTATGCTGAGATCGACAAAAGGCACAAGCGGGGTTTGAACTTCAGGAATACCCATCGAAGGAGTTGTGGACATGGCGGGGAATGGCGCGGCGGTTTGCGCGAAACCTGGCTGCGCCGCAAACCCCAACGAAAACAACACTATGGAGAGAAAGAATAGAAAACGCCGCATATTTTGTTAAAGCTCCTTTAAGCGTTCACGGCGCTTGCGGACATTCTCCGCCTTAAGATCGCCGAACACGCCAGTCTGAGGTCCCACGCCACGCGCCCGGCGCAGGATTGCGCCAAAATCCGCGAACTTACCGGTTCCTGTTTCAGCGTTTTTCTGCGACTCGTCAAGCAGCATGGTGTCAATCAGTTCCTGATCATTGATTTCCGCCAGCAGGGACACGCTATTCTCAGCAGCCCCCACGAGCCAGGCTTTAGTTCCCACAGAAACCACCGCCGCCATAGTACCGGCGCTCAGGGGAACCCGCGCCAATACCTTGAGATAAGGGTTCTTCGGCTGAGGCGTCCGGGACAGCCTCTTGAGGAAAAACACCACCCCATAGATAGCCGCAGCCGCCAGCGCCAACACCAGCACGATACGCAGAAGCGTGAACCCTGACGCCGGTTCCCCTATTGCCGCATTGTCAGCCGCCTCTTCACCAATGAACAACAGGCGTTCAGCCTCTTGATTCCGCGTTGCCGCCCCCTGAGCGCTATCGCTTACTGGTGAAACAACCTCTTGTGAGGCATCCTGTGGAAACGCGACAGACGAAAAAATAAAAAAGATAGCATACGCCAGATAAAAGTGTTTCAGTTTCTCCCCTCCCAAGTTAAAACTGCTATGCAACGCTTAGTTGTCAGTTGCTCATTGACACTAGCCTAGTGTTGCTCAATAAGTTTGCTCCAACTCGTTGTTAGTGATTAGAAAAGAGATTTCCTCTAGCCGCTAATCACGTCATATCCCTCACTCGTTCCTGCGGGGAAACGATTTCCGTAACCCGCACGCCAAAGTTTTCATCAATGACAACAACCTCGCCCTTAGCGATCAGTTTGTGATTAACCAAAATATCCACCGGCTCACCAGCAAGTTTATCAAGCTCAATGACCGTTCCCTCACCCATGCCCAGAATCTCCTTAATCAGTTTTCTGGTACGCCCCAACTCCACAGTCATTTCCATGAACACGTCCATGATAAGACTGATGTTCCCCTGCTCCTGTGCAGTTATATGAGGTGTTAAACTGGGAAACTGTACCGCTTGCACATTAGTTGATCCGGATCCGCTCATCATTCCCATTGCTGGTCTTCCCCCTCCACTGGCTTGAGCGCCGCTAGATACCGCCTCACGAGGCGCGGGGCGCGGCGGTACGGAAGGAGCTTTTGCGCCATTGCTTAACGCATAGGCTATCGCTTCCGATACACTTGAACCATAAATTTCCCAAAATTGTCGTATCTTTCCATCCCCAAGGTCAAGCTGGTACTCGGCGCTCAAAAAGTCGCCGCTGGGAAACGCGACCAGCGCCTTGGGCACCCTAGTCGCTTCCGGCACAATCGAAGCAATGGATTGGTTCCCGGTCTGCTTGGTAAGCGTGGTGATCTGAATTCCCACAAGGTTGGACACCATCTCACTCACGACTGATAGGTTGTGTTCGTCGAGTTCCACGTCTTCCTCATGGGTCATAAGTCCAACCACGGACTTTGCCGTGTCTTCAGCCATGACGAATATATGCTCACCCGGAAAGCCGGAGTTGAAATCAGCCTTAACCACAGCCACTGTAATGGACAACTCACCGAGGAATGTGTCGCGGTTGGTAAAGCTGACAGTCGGGCCTTTAAGGGAAGCGTCAGGAGTTGTCAACTGAGAGAGAGTGGAAGAAAGCGCGGCTGTTGAACCGGTAAGAAAATCCTCAAGCGCTTTCCGGGCTTCTTCAGACCCGCCCGCCGATTCATCGCCGCCGCCTATATCGCTGCCTGCCAGCAGCGCATCCAGTTCTTCTTGTGAAAGAGCGCTTTCGCTCATATTATTTCCTCCCCGTCAATCGTAAGTTCCTCAAAATCTTCCTCCTGCATCTCAGCAATTTTTTTCGTGATCTGCACCGCCATTTTCTTACCAAGCACACCGGGTCTACACAAGAACTTTGGCTTGTTACCGATGTTGAGGGAATAGGGGTCTCCAACACGAGTGTTATAGAGGCACACCACATCTCCGGCTTGAAGCTCAAGCACATCACGGACAGTTACATCTATCTTGCCGATTTCAGCTACTACATTTACATCGACTGTCGCCAGCTTTTCCTTGAGGATATTTAGGTTTTCAGTAGTGGTTCCCCGGCGCACCGAGGAATACCAGAACTGCGCTGACAGCTTGCTGATGATTGGCTCAATCGTAAGATAGGGGATACAGAAGTTCATCATGCCCTCAATATCTCCGACCTTGGTTTCCAGCGTTACCAGCACCACCATTTCGTTAGGCGGCACAATCTGCGCGAACTGCGGGTTCGTGTCGATCTGACCCAGTCGCGGACGCAGGTCAATAACCGTGGTCCACGCCTCACGCATATTGCCCAGCATACGCACGATGATGCTTTCCATAACCGATTGCTCAATGTCAGTAAGCTCGTGTTGAGCTTTGTTGCCTTCGCCTGTACCGCCAAAGAGCCGGTCTATAATGGAAAACGTAACCGCAGGGTCTATCTCAAAAATAGCGTTTCCTTTGAGCGGGTCCATGTTGATAATCGCCAGCGTGGTTGGCGTGGGAATTGAGCGGATGAACTCCTCGTAGGTGAGCTGGTCAACCGACGCCACATGGACGTGTACCATGCTCCGCAGATTCGCTGACAACGATGTGGTGGTCAGACGCGCAAACGTTTCGTGCATAATCGAAACCGTACGAATCTGCTCTTTGGAAAATTTATCAGGCCGCTTGAAATCATATATCTTGATCTTGCGAGTATCAGCCGTGGGTGTAAACTGCTCCGGCGCAGAGCCTTCAGAGTTTATCGCGGTGAGAAGCTGATCGATTTCATCCTGAGAGAGAACCTCTGCCATCATGGTGTTACATCTCCATCACACTTAACTGATTAAATACGATGTTTCTGGCCTTGGCAGTATCAAGGATACGGGTGTTCAGCAGTTCCATAAGTTCCTGCTTGAGCTGAGGCTCCTTTTCCGGCATCAAATCTTCCGCGTATTTGGTACTGAAATAGTTACGTATAAAGTCCCGTAGTTCAAACTGCCGCGACGTAAACTCGGTCTGCGCCTGCGAGTCATTCAGTGTATACCCAATAGCCACATCAACTACCACCGAGTAGGGGGTCGGGTCCCGGGTGTTACACCGCACCGTTCCCACTATGGTTGAGTAGGAATACTGAGGCTTGGTTCCAATGTAGGGCGAGCTTTCAGGAATCAGCGTCTGTCCCTTAGAGTTATTGCCGTTCATCACAGTGTACGTAAATACCGCTATGGTAACAACAACTACTAATGCGGCAAGCCCGATAGCAAAGAATTTTAGCAGGGTAGGCAGTATCTCAAGCAGACTATTTTTTTTCTTTTTAGAACTAGATGCTTCCTCTACAGCCTCGTCCTCGACAGGACTAGCGGCGGCTCGTTCTTCAGCCATAATACAACCTCCATTTATTATATACTATAAATACTATAGATGCGCGTCATCAAGAATAATGACGTCAACCCGCCGATTATAGGCGCGACCTTCAGCAGTGCTATTATCACCTATAGGTACAGTATCGGCAAATCCGGCCACTTGAAAACGTTTTTCTTCGACTCCAAGATCCATAAGAAAGTGCAGAACCGCTATAGCGCGGGCAGTTGAAAGTTCCCAGTTCGACGGCCACGGCCCAAAGGGGTCTGTTGCCTCCGCGTCAGTGTGTCCTTCTATCCTGAACTTCCGTCCACTAATTTCAGGCGAATTGAGCGTACTGACCAGACTGAGCAGAATTTCTCTTGTTTGCTCTATGTTAAGGGTGGCGCTCGCTGTATCAAAAAAAGCATCTGACGCGAGACTGATGACAATACCCCGCTCTTCCTGCGTTATTTTCACCTTGTTGGACTTCACTTCTGGATTAAAGATACTTATTGCCTTGCGAAGCGCCGCTCCTAAGGAGCGTCCACGATCCATCGACGGCAGGGAGTTAATTGTATTTCCCAAGTCGGCGCTCTTACCCGCAGATAGCGTGTTCCCCCCAGTCTGCCCGCCTAAGCCGGTATTGTTAAGGGCGGAGATAAAAGAAGCAAGATCCCCAGGAATAACTTCACTGGCGTCAAAAAGCATAACAAAGAAGCAGAGTAAGAGTGTTACCATGTCAGAGTAAGTAGTGATCCAATCGCCCTTTACGCCTTCATCTTCTTTTTTCTTTCTTGCCATGTTAATCCTTAATCCTTTGACATCTCTTTTTCAACCGAGGCGCGGGTTATTGGATCAAGGTAGGTTAAGAGCTTACTGGCGAGAACACGGGTGTTTTCACCAGCCTGTATCGAGAGAATACCCTCAATTTCCATTTCCTTAATCAGCGACTCATTGGCGTTAGCGGTTTTGAGCTTGCCAGCTATGGGGATACACACAAGATTAGCGATCATGGCGCCATACAAGGTGGTAATGAGCGCAACGGCCATGTTCGGACCCAAGGAACTCTTGTCCTCAATGTTCAGCAACATAGCGATAAGACCGATAACCGTGCCTAACATTCCGAGACCGGGCGCTACTGTTCCCCACATATTAATTACACCGATTTTGCTAATGTGCCTACTCTCTATCTGCTCCAAGTCGAGTTCCAGAAGATTGCGGATAACCGCGCCATCAGTACCGTCCACAACCAGACGCATTCCTTTTTTCAGAAAATCGTCATCAAGGTCCTCCAGTTCTTCTTCCAGCGCCAGCAATCCTTCACGCCGCGCCTTTTCAGAAAAGGCCAGGAGCTTGACGATGACCGCTTTTTCATTTGATGTCCTGGTCTTGAACGTCAATCCGATGGTTTTCCACATACTAACTGCATCGTTGATACTGGAAAACGTTATCACCGCCATATAGGAACCTACCACCGTAATAAAGAACGATGGCAGATCGAGATAAGTCCCAATCTGACCACCTGACGTAAAAATACCTATGACACACAGAGCAAACGTACCAACAAGTCCAATAAGGGTCGATATATTCACCTACTACTCCTCATTTTTGAAGGCGCCGATGCGGCGGCGGTATTCAACAATACGTTCAATGACGACCAGCACCGGTTCCCGTACTACAAGATGTCTCCCTGATAACATCAAAAGCGTCGTATCAGGTTTCATTGCAATATACTCGATCTGATGAGGATTGATATAGTATTCAACACCGTCAAGCCGTGTTACTTTTACCATTTTTTTCTAACCGTTTCCCTATCGCTTAAGGCTCAGCACTTCCTGCAAGAGCTGGTCTGCGGTTTGTATGGTCCGCGAGTTGGCTTGGAAGCCTCTCTGGGTTACGATCATGTCGGTGAATGCCTCAGACATATCCACGTTAGACATTTCCAGTACACCAGAAACGATGTTCCCCTTACCTGCTATCCCGGACGCGCCGATATTGGCCGTGCCTGAGTTGCTGGACACCTGATAGGTCGAGTCCCCGGCTTTCTCAAGGCCACCCTGATTGGTGAAGCTGGCAAGCGCCACCTGACCGATGATGCGGTTTGTGCCATTGGAATACTCGCCAGATATGACGCCGCTTGAGTCGATCTTGAAGTTATCAAGATAGCCCATCACATAGCCGTCCTGAGACACAGCCTTGGAGGAACTGGCTTCCGCAAACTGGGTAATTGAGTTGACAAAACCACCTACCGTACCGAGGTTCAGGGCAAAGGAATGCCGCACCGGAGCGCCGTCAGCATCTGGGTCGGTGTCTGGTACGGTGTATGCCACGTTCATAATGACCCGCTCGCCCGCCTCATTGCCGGATTCGTTTCCTGCGCCGTCAACCGCGCTTAAGAGCGTGCCGGTGTTGGAAAAGTTCACGATGAAGTTAGCCGGGCCGCCCACTTCTGGCGCGTCGTCGCCCAGTCCAATCGTGGCGCCGCGCAGGCTTACGCCATCCGCGTCAAGCGCTTCAGGATCAACGGCAACGGTAGCGTTCCATTGATTGGGTAAGGCCGGGTCCTGACTGCGGGTAAATTCTACCTGCAAGGTATGTTCCTGACCAAAGCTGTCGTACACCTTGATCTGGGTTGTCCAAGTGCCTTCGCGCACCTGAAGCGGACTTGCGCCTTCAGCCGGAATCACCGGCATACGCTTATCAAGGTTACAGGCGAAGTCAACCTCGGTGGTTGCCCGCGCCGGGTCTTTGGAGCCGATCGGAATCGTGAGGTTTTCCACATCACGGGAAACATCAAGTACCTGCTCGCCGCCTATATCCTGCGCCATCCATCCCTGTACCTTCATACCGCTGGCCGGATTCACCAACACGCCGTCCGCGTCAAGGTTAAAAGCGCCTGCCCGAGTATAAAAGAAATTCTCTCCTTCCTTGAGTACAAAGAACCCTGTTCCCTCAACCGCAAGGTCGGTTCCAACGCCTGTAGACTGGAACGCGCCCTGAGAATGTATGGTATCAATGGTGGCGATAGACATACCAAGCCCTACCTCTTGGGGGTTCACACCGCCCAGTTCGTTGGTAGGACGTGACGCGCCCTGAAGCTGCTGGTAGAGCATATCCTGAAAGTTGACCCTGCCTCTTTTGAAGCCGACAGTATTGATATTGGCGATATTATTGCCAATCACGTCCATCCTAGTCTGATGGTTCTGCAAGCCTGATACGCCCGCAAACAAAGATCGCATCATAGTGAGTTACTCCTCAAATACCTTTGTTACCTGATTCCACTGGTAATACATACCATTTACTAAAATTTCGGGATTTACGTCCCGTGTAACTGCTTTAACCACACCCTGAACCACCTTTTCACCGTCCACCAGCTCCACGCCTTTACCAAGGGCGGCGCTTGCGCCGTTTCCCTCAAGCAGGGAAGCGAGGCGGGAAAAATCAGTGGCCATGCTGGTCATCTGCTCCAGTGTAGAAAACTGAGCCATCTGCGCGATGAACTCCTTGTCTTCCATAGGGGCAGTAGGGTCTTGATAGGAAAGTTGGGTGATCAACAGCTTGAGAAAATCATCTTTCCCCAATTCATTCTGGCTCCCCTTCCCCTGATTGACCATACTATTGTGCTTTTGCACGATTTGATTGACTTCTGCCATGTCCTGTGAACTCAATACCGCTTTAAGCTCCATATTAACTCCTTACGCAAGCATATTAACAGTGGACAGTTCATTAGCTCTTCCACCTGATACGATATGAACTTCCGGCTCATACTGGCCAGCAGCGAAACGTTCCGAGAAGAAGGCGGCGTTTTCCTGCTGTTGCCAATTCTCCTCGCTGTTCTGGTCGCTGTCCGAGGCGAGCGCCGTATAAAGGCTGACTCCACTGAAGCCGGAATCCCGAAAAGCCTGTTCAAGGGATTGAATTTCCCTATCAAATGCCCGCAGGGCCTCATTGCTTTCAACAATAATCTGCCCAGTGATTCTATTTTCGACCATTTCAAAACGCACTTTAACGATTCCCAAGCTCTCCGGCCTGAGCGAAAGTTTTATCGTTCCGGCGTCGCCATCGCGCAGCAGCACCTGAGCCTGCTGCACAATATCGCTGTTCAGGTGCTGGGAAAGTTCACGGGCGAGCAGGTTCTCAAAGTTAGTAGTCCGCGCCTCACTGGTATCAATAGGCGTGTCAAAGGGTTTTGTCCCATCTGTCAAAAGGTCGAGGCTAATTTCGGCGATGTTTTGCGTTCCAGCCTCTGACACTGTGGCGGTCTTTTCCGCGCCAGCAAACGCCGCTGACGTAATGCCGGACCCTGCATCTCGCACGCGCAAATCGCGCAGTTCCAGCCGACCTTTGCCCCGCAACTCAGCGGGTTTCGCGGCATTGTCCGGCTCTTCTTCAGCCTTCACGGTTCCGGCAAACAGGTTCTGGACACTGAGCTTTTCAGCCGAGACGTTTTGCTTAACCGAAGTATATCTAACGTTTTTGTCGTGGCTCACCTCATTTGCCGCGCTTGCCAAGTCAGCCGCGTTCCTAGCTGGCTGGGCATGGTCAGCTAGGGCTTCCTCAAGCGCCGCCACCTCTTGGGGAAGCGTGTCCTGCAAGACAACATTCTTGGTTTCAGCTGCGCTGGAAGAAAACGCGCCAGCCTCTTTTTTGCTTACAGTGTCAGAGACTTTTACGTTAGCGTTAGCGCCAGCCACTGTCACGATATTAGCATTATCTGAAAACACGCTGGGCGCCTTTTCAGCAATGGCGATGTCTACAGCAGTGTCAGACATCTTTTCGATAGTGTCAGACGCTTTTGCCATAGTAACGCCAACCATAGCGCCAGACGCTTTTTCGGCGATAGCGATGGTGTCAGACACTTTTTGCTCAGGAACAGCCTCGCCTGCTTTTTTTGCCGCTTTAGCAGGCGTTTTGCTGGCCTTGTCCTTTACCACTGTCTCCGCTTTCACATCGCCAGCTGTATGCGCCGTGGTCTTTCGCGCCACAGTCGCGCGCTGCGCTGTTTTCACCGACAACACGGTTGCCGCAGACTGCGGCGGCGCTTGCGTTACTACCTGTGCCGTCGCTCCAGCCACGCCCTGCTTACTGTTACTGATTAAGCCATCAAGAATTTTAGCAAACACGCCAAGTTTATTATTCTTTACCGTTGCTTTTTTCTGTGTCGGCGTTTGCAGCCCCGATACTGTTTGTTCTGTTGCTCCTTGCGCTACTGTTGGCGCAAGCTGCGAAGAAATCGCTTGTATCAACCCGCCCCTCCTCGTCTTCAGGTGATTTAGCCGGGTAATTTCAGTTCAAGTTAAGGCTTGAGGGCCTCCCTGCCATCTTCCGTTGTAACTCAGCAGCCCGTTCCGGAGCCATGAGCGACAGCCAATACGACACAATGGAGGTAGTTCCCTCTGCTTGAGCGATTTCCTCGGTCTTCCGAAGCACGTCAATAGCATCCTGATCGTCAAGTGCGGCAAGTATCCCCACCGCATTCGTCGGCGGCATACCGACAAGATAACGCGCATTCTGCTCGACATTTCTACTCTTATCTTCGGTTGCCATTAGCAGCGCGTTAATCGAATTCTCCCGATCATCAAGCGCTTTTTGGCGTTCCTCAAGTTCCTGCTTTATTTGCTCTAACTCTGCCAATCGAGTTCTCATGTCCTGTTCCTGGTTCTCCAGTTCCAGCTTCTGTAAGTTCAGCGCCTCTTCACGCACCAGCAGCCGCTCTCGATCCAGCGAAAGCGGCTCATCAGCGCTACTTAAGGTTTGGGTACGCCCAACCCTGTTGACAAACTTGTAAAGCGGCGCGAGCAGCGTCTTCGCGTCAATCACGTTGAGATAATCAAACCAAACAAGCCCACCGCCCGCCATAGCAATAATGAGGAACAAAAGGACTATCACTCTTCCCAATACTCGTTTCTTTCCATATTCAGACACTTCTACCGAGCCTCCCTTCCCTAAAAATCGGTCGATTCGATAATGGAATTAAGTTCATTCATACATCTGCTCAACACTACTGGAAGGCCCCAGCAATTCTATCCGCGCCTTCACATGAGTTAGCTGGTCATAGTTCAGCACCGAGCGACAGTAATTCGTTCCGGGCAGCACATACACTTTGTACCCGCCCCGACTCACAAAGTTTTTCCCCTTTCCCACCATAAACCAGTATACCAGCGATATGCTCTCATTGTTCAACTCAATCGCGTTTACCCCTTTCTTTCCAATGGCGCTTCCAGAGTTAAACAAGCAGGGAACCGGCAGTTCATCCCCATACAGACTCTGGCGAAGCACATCTCGCCGCTCAGAACGCTTGAGCTTGGTCAAATCGCGCCGGAGCATCCGCACCTCATGGGCAATCCGCTCACGTTCCTCGCCCTCAGCCGCAGGATAATCCCGACACAGCCGCTCTATCTCAAACTTGATGAAGTCAAAACGCCCCAGAGACTCAAAAAGCGCCCGATGAGTATGCCCAATAATGGAGATACAGTTATTGGCAAGTGAAAAATCATACGCCTGTTTTTCTACATAAAACCGCCGGTGCGGACTACGCGCTGTGGAGATGTTGCGGATACCCACAGGTTTCAGAATGAAACGGATACTGGCGTTGATGAGGGTATTAAAGCTGGTATACATCCGTGAAGACTGATGCCCGTGATAAACATAGACCGGAATGATGCCAGTCTCGATTCTGACCGCATGGTACAGAGGATACGGGTACTCCTTCTCGAAAACCAAACCCGCGTCATGATTGCCGAGCGTCTTGTAAAGCCGCCCATCCTCAGCAAAGCGGTCAAAGACCCGAAAGAGACGAGGCCACTGCTCCCTGATTGCTGGCAGGGAATAACGCAATAGCTCCTCAATATCACCGTTTAACACAAGCGCCCAGTCGTTTTGCAGGTAATAAGCCTCCAGCACGTCAGTAAGAAACGCGCCGTTTCCAGCAAGATCGTCGCGCCGTCCAACCCCCATGTGCAGATCGCTTATCACAAGCACCTTGCGGCCATTCGTAATGTCCAGCACAGCAGCAGGGTTAAACTTAGGGCCTAGTATATCGGTAAAAAATGAAAACTCACTCAGTTGCAGCCGCCTTTTTGAAGCAATTAGTTTTTCTGTTTATCCGTGATTTTCCCGAGTACAAGTTCAGCCAGTACACGGTACTGTGGCGGAAGCAGTTCCGCGTCAATATCCTCATAGCGCGCGAGGAGCGCGTTAAAGCCCGTGATCGCGGTCTCATAGTCCTTTTGCTTATAGTGAATAAAAGCAATCTCGTATTCAGCAGCGCAGATATCGTCAGTGTTGAATGGGTAACGTTCAATAACAGCTTCATAGAACTGAAGCGCCCGCTTATAGTTGTTGCGGTCAGTAGCCTCCTGCGCCCGCTGGATCAGTTCCGCCGGTGTTAAATCAGCCGGAATCTCAATCGGCCATGATGCACAGGCGCTCTCGTTCATAATAACAATAACAAGCATGGCAGCAAAGCCAAACCAGGTAACACGTTTCATAACTTTGGTATAACAAAAAGGGGAAACAAAAACAAGGGGTGTATTGACAGCAGGGCGAAAGCGCCCAATAATCGCAGGCATTATGATTGCAGGTATTATTGGCGCCACTGGCTATGCGGGCGCGGAACTAGTGAGACTGCTCGCTGGACATCCTGAGATTACTAAGATTGTTCCAGCCTCAGTGAGCTTTCAGGGGGAGCGAATCGAAGAGGTTTACCCTAACTTTCAGGGCGCGGTTTCAGCCGCGCTGCTTAAGCCGGAAGAGGTAGTGGCCGAGGCGGATGTGGTGTTTGCGGCTCTGCCAACCGGGGTGAGCGAGGCGTTTGCCAAAGCCTGCATGGAACAGGGGAAAAACTTTATCGACCTGTCGGCGGACTTCCGTTTTGATGATGACGAGGCGACCTTCTCCGCGTGGTATGGCAAACCATATATATACCCTGAACTGCGGCAGCGCTCGGTTTACGGTCTGCCAGAACTCAAGCGCGCCCAAATCCGCGAACTTGCTGACAGGGGCCCGCTCATCATCGGGAATCCGGGCTGTTACCCCACTGGTGCAAGTCTGGGGATTTATCCGGCGATTAGCCTCGGTATCGCAGCCAGTGGCGCTACCATCATTGTGGATTCCGCGTCCGGCGTTACTGGCGGTGGACGGGAACCAAGCCGCTCGTTCCATTACCCGGAATGTGCCGACTCATTCGCGCCCTACAAAGTCGGGGCGCACCGGCATACGCCTGAAATCAGTCGGAACCTGGCTTTCATGAGTAGATGTGCGAGTGCAGCTTACCCCGCAGGTCTAAGCGCTTTGTCCGTCATATTCACCCCGCACCTTGCGCCCATGAATCGAGGTATCCTCAGCACGATTTACATTCCGCTTGCTGAAGCGTGTCGTCTGGAACAAAGCGCCCCGCCCCGCCCGCCCGCTAAGGCAGTTACTGAACGCGCCGAGGAAATCCATAAACGTTATGCCGCGTTCTATGAGCATGAGCCGTTTGTGCGGGTGCTTCCCCAAGGCTGCATTGCATCGACTAGCCGTGTGAGGCAGTCAAACTTCTGCGATATATCAGTACACCTCGATCAGACTGGAACAATGCTCATTATTGCCACAGCTATTGACAACATGGTGAAAGGCGCGGCTGGTCAAGCGATTCAGAACATGAACATTGTTTATGGTTTTGACGAGCGCGCCGGCCTCACCGCGATACCTGCCTCGTTCTAAAAGAAACGGCTGCCGTCAGGACTCAGTTACGGAAAGGCGATCCGTCAAGCTCTATGCGGAGAAATACATTGCCGATGCTCTGATGTTCTATTTGAATGGACTGGTTCTCTATAGCGGCAAAATCAATCCGGTCATTCCATGAACTGTATGCGGTTAAAAATTCGCCGCTAACCGAGAAATACCGGTTCCAATGCCCATAGCTATCGCTATTTTCCAGCTTTATCGTACCGACTAGAATTCTGTTTGCAGTGTATGCCTCTATCTTTACATCCATCCCCACGCCATTGGCGCTGCCCAGTCCGGCCCAGTCCAATGTTACATAGGAAATTTGGTCAGCGCGTTCTACGCCAGCGATTTTACAGGAAACAATGTTCCGCCGCACCAGCGCATTATTCGTCGATGTTCGCGCAGGCGTCTGTGCCGTTACCGGCGTCTGCCTTGTGTTGGCGCTCGCTGCGGACGCCGCCGGGTTAGCGCCGCTCACGCCAGCCGCAAACGGGTTCTCGTAGTATTGATTCGCCGCCCACATACCTTCGCGGATTTCATCACGCAATGGAGGTATCAGCAGCATGGTACCCGGCAAAATCAAGTCTGGGTTTGTGATCTTGTCGCGGTTTGCGTTATAGATGTTTCGCCATAGGGTTTCGTTCCAGTAGATACCGGGACGAGCCGCTATAGCGCGAAACGTATCGCCAGACCGAATCACATACTGACCGGGAAGCGCGGCTCTGCTTACCGCAGCCGGCGCGGTGGAAGCTGTCTCCACCGGCGAGGAAGAAGCTGTCCCTACCGGCGC
>JAIRMT010000137.1 GCA_031258505.1 Treponema sp. | reverse complement strand
CCAGAGCCGTCCGCATCAACCAAGGGTATCTGTTTAGCCATAGCAATAAGCATAGGAACAAAGGTATTAAAGCCTCCCAATTCTACTGCCAGGGAGTATTTTACGTCCTGCGGCTGCGCAGCTTGTTTGCCCAAGGTTTGAAGCAGCGTAAAGGCATTGTACGCATAAGGGCTAAAATCTCCGAGGATTGCCGTAGGCGCGCCTATACCTGCGGTAACCCCCGCATAATCCTGCGTATCCATCTCTTGGGGGTCTAGTACCGTAATAGATACATCCTTTGGGTCTAGCCGGTGCGACTTTATATAGGTGTCGAGAAGATTAAGTCCACCCTGCAAAGACCCGCCTCCGCCGCCTGCCATCAGAGCGGCTCCCCAGATACAATCAAGTATCTGTTCATAATTAAATGTTTTCATGGTTCCTATCTTAGGCTATATGAGAATTTCAATCAAGTAGACCTCTTCCCGGTCAAGATAGCGCGCTTCTATGGATTGCTCGTATAAGCGGCGGCAAAGATGAATTCGCAGCGCAGGCCATATTCATGGAAGCGCACTGAAAAGCCTATGTGTTTGTTTTCAGTATCAAGCGCGCGTTCACTGTAGCTGTCCAGCAAATCCACGACTATGTCTCTGGCATTCTGGTAAGGGCCGGCAATCGCTGTGGATGAAACACCGCCGCTTCGCCAGACGCCGTATCGTTTGATCCGGTCTCCCAGACTTCCGCTGCTGTCTTTTGTCGCAAGATAAAGTCCGCGCTCAAGGGTGAGCAAAGCCGCTGGACTTGCCGATAGAAGCGTACGGTACGCCGCGTGATTCGGGGTCAGATACAGGCGGGCGTAGTTCTGAGGATTGGTCCTGAGCTTGTTGAGTTCCAGCATGACATCTTTCTCAATGCCAGTGAGCCAGCTCGCGTCCTTTGCCGTGTCCAGTTTAGCAATATCCCAGTTTTTCGCGTCAGGATCGTTTCGTACCTCAAAGCGGGCTGCCGCGCGTTTTTCCTCTTCCTGCTGTTCAGCCGCGTTGTTCGCGCTGATATACTGGCTGGCGAAATCTATGACACACATAGTTTCATACCTCGTGTGGGAACCTATTGAAACACCCACACAGCCAAAGTTCTTATCCATGTTGTTAGCGCGATGTCCCCGATTGGACACGTTATCGTCAATCAGAAGCAGGATAACAATCTCACGACCATCACTTGCCCCATAGGAAATGTTCTCCCCTATGACGCCGCCCCATTGACCATACCGGTTCATGCGCCCGCTTATCGTACTGCGGTCGCTTCCAGTA
Organism: Treponema sp.; assembly: GCA_031258505.1. Lineage (GTDB taxonomy): Bacteria > Spirochaetota > Spirochaetia > Treponematales > Breznakiellaceae > JAIRMT01. Next base: position 3,042 of record JAIRMT010000137.1, on the reverse strand, counting down.
TGGCCGACAATGCCCTTGGCTCCGGTATCCAGTGTGTGATCCCGCGCTGCCTTGAACAGCCCTTCTCTCAGCACGAGAATCGGCGCGCTTTCCCTGCCGGCCAGGTCGTCAATGCACTCCTGTACCGCAGCCGACCCTTCCACTGTTACTGTTGTAACTGATTGTCCGGGCGCTTTGTACCCTTTACCGCTATTGCTTCCGTCAAACCATGCGAGACGGGGTCTGATGTACAGTTCCGCGTACTTTGCCGGATTAGTCCGTACCTTGTTTAGTTCTAAAATGACGTCTTTTTCAGTCCGTGTAAGATAGTTTACATTGCGTGCGGTATCCAGCGTATCAATGTCCCAGCCGTCGGCGTCCAGCGCGTGAGCGGTGGATGCGAAAAGTAAGAATCCCGCGACCAACACAGCGCGAGAACAACTCCTTATGGTAAAAGTTCTCATTCTTGCCCCCGTATCAAGCATATTTTTGCATTGAAGCGGCGTCAAGTGCGTCAATGTTGACGGCTTCCCTGTGAGGTGGTTTTGTGTTAGCCTTCTTAGCATGAAAGTTGCTCTTATTTTTGGTTCCCAATCGGACAAAGCTATTATGAAAAAAGCTGCTGATGTTCTGCGCGAGTTCGGCGTTGAGTTTTCGGCGTATATCTTATCCGCGCACCGCGTACCAGAACTGCTCAACGATACGCTGGTGAAGCTGGAAAGCGATGGCGTTGAGGCGATCATAGCAGGCGCGGGGCTTGCGGCTCATCTGCCCGGAGTAATCGCCAGCCTCACACTCATTCCGGTTATTGCTGTGCCAGTCAGTTCAGGGGGCCTTGGCGGGCTGGACGCGCTCCTGTCGATTGTGCAGATGCCCCGGCCTATTCCAGTCGCCACTGTGGGTATTGATAACGGGGCTAATGCCGCCTACCTTGCCTGCGAAATGCTGGCGCTCAAGTATCCGGCGCTCAGAGAGAAGCTCGCCGCCTTTCGGGTTGCTATGAAAAAAGACTTTGCTCAGGAAAATAGGGAGATAACAGTATGAATACAACGCTTACGCAGGGACAGGAACTTTACGAGGGTAAGGCGAAAAAGGTCTTTGCTACCGACAATGCTGAGTTCGTCATCATCCGCTACAAGGATGACGCCAGCGCCTTTAATGGCGAGAAGAAGGGGCAGATTGAGGACAAGGGCATCATGAATAACCAGATCGCCTCTCGGCTCTTTGAACTGCTTGCAGGCTCCGGCGTTCCTACGCACTTTGTGGCGCGCCTTTCCGAGCGGGATATGGTCTGCAAGAAGCTGCGGATCGTGCCGCTTGAGGTGATTGTGCGGAATTTGGCTGCTGGTTCTATGGCCAAGCGCCTGGGGCTTGCCGAAGGTACGGCGCTCAAGACTACGGTCTTCGAGTTGTCCTACAAGGACGACGCCTTGGGCGATCCCCTCATCAACGAGTATCACGCTGTGGCTATCGGGGCTTCGACCTTCGAGGAAATCGAAGCGATTAAGGCAATCTCGTTCAAGGTTAATGAAGTGCTGTCAAGTTTCTTCTATAATAAAGGAGTTCGCTTGATTGACTTCAAGCTCGAATTTGGCAGGACGGAAAGCGGTGAACTGCTGCTTGCCGATGAAATCTCTCCAGACACCTGCCGTTTCTGGGACGCGAAGACCAATGAAAAGCTCGACAAAGACCGCTTCCGCCGAGACTTAGGCAATATCAAAGAAGCGTATATTGAGATTCTAAACCGGATAAAATAGGGGAAGTAATGTATCAGTCTGACAAGTTACATGAAGAATGTGGCGTATTTGGCGTGTTTCTGGATGATCCACAAAAAGACGCCACGCACCTTGTGTATTACGGGCTTTTCTCCCTGCAGCATCGGGGGCAGGAAAGCGCTGGCATTGCTGTAGCCAAGGACTTTGCTATCGAGTGTCGGCGCGGCATGGGGCTGGTTGGCGAGGTGTTCAGCCCAGACCTTCTGAGCCGCTTGCAAGGGTCTGCGGCAGTAGGCCATGTGCGTTACTCGACCTCTGGCACCAGCTGCATTGAAAACGCCCAACCCTTTGTGAGCCGCTCAAAGCTCGGCTCCATAGCAGTAGCGCATAATGGAACCCTTACCAACGCCTCAGTGATTCGAGAACTGCTTGAGGACGCGGGCATTGGGTTTAGTTCTTCCAGCGATAGCGAAGTGATTATCAATCTCATCACAAAGAACTATAAAAAGGGACTGGAAAAGTCCCTCACTGACACGATTCAGTCTATCAAAGGCTCGTATGCCCTGGTTGTACTAACTGGCGACGCGCTGGTGGGTGCGCGCGACCCAAACGGGATACGGCCGCTGTGCCTGGGCAAGCTCGACGGCGGATGGGTACTCTCAAGCGAGTCCTGCGCGATTGACGCGGTGGGCGGCGAGTTTGTCCGGGACGTTGAACCGGGGGAAATGCTTATTATCAACCATGACCATGTGTTGTCGTTTACGTTCAGCGAAAAAACGCCGCGGGCGTCCTGCGCTTTTGAGTATGTTTATTTCGCGCGGCCTGATAGTGTCATTGACCGCATTGACGTGTATGAGGCGCGGGTTCGTATGGGCGAAATACTGAGCCGGGAATCTTTGGTTGATGCTGACCTGGTCATTGGCGTGCCTGATTCCGGCATTCCCGCTGCCATTGGTTACGGCAGAGCCGCTGCCATTCCGTTTGGCCTAGGCATTGTCAAAAGCAAATATGTGGGGCGCACGTTTATATTCCCGAATCAGGAACTGCGGGAAAAAGCTGTTTCAGTTAAACATAATGTGATTCAGAGCGAGGTTAAGGGCAAGCGCGTAGTGATCATTGACGATTCCATTGTCCGCGGCACAACCAGCCGCCGTCTGGTTTCGATTCTCCGCAAAGCAGGCGCGCAGGAGGTACACTTCCGTGTATGCTCTCCACCTGTGCGCTTCCCCTGTTACTTTGGTATTGACACGCCTCACCGCCACGAACTTATCAGCAACATGAACAGCGTGAGCGAACTCTGCGCTTCGTTAGGCGCGGACTCACTTGCCTTTATTTCAGTTGATGGCCT
>JAIRMT010000112.1 GCA_031258505.1 Treponema sp. | reverse complement strand
TCATGTTACGCAGGAAGAAAAAATGGTAAGAATTTGTCATCGAATGGACGCTAATATACGCGAATATGTCATTTCTCTAAAGAAGATTCGCGTTCATTCGCGTAATTCGATGATCTTTTTCTTTCCGGTGCGTAAGGTGAGTTAGTCAAACAGCGAGGGTCCGGGTTCCCGCGTGTTTCGGCGGCTTTTTGCGGTAAGGCGTGGGACAGTTTTACCTCCCAGAAGCTGTTTCCACCGGTGAATGAGGTTCAGCGCATCAAGCGGGGTCAGAACATTCTCATTAAGCGCGAAAAGTTCTTCGACAAATTGCTTTATCTGCTCAAGCCTTTTCCCGGCTTCTTCCTGATGCGGCGCGGCGTTTGGTATGAGCGCCTGATTTGGCGGCTGTGTCATGGGCATAGCTGTTGTGCCGGAGAGCAGGGCTGCGCGGAACAGTTGTTCGCTCTCAGCAAAACGTTCCATTATGGCGTGGGCGCGGCTGAGAACCCGTTCAGAAAGGCCAGCCAGACGCGCTACATGGATACCATAGGATTCAGCGGCAGGGCCTTCGCGCAGTTTCCGTAGAAAAACGATTTCTCCATCGCGGTCAAGCACTTCCATAGAACGGTTTGCCATACAAGGGTGGTTAATCATCGAAAGCTCGTGAAAGTGGGTGGCGAAGAGGGTGCGGCACTTGATGGTATCAAGCAATTCTTCACTTACAGCCCAGGCAATGGCAAGGCCGTCAATCGTGCCGGTTCCCCGACCGACCTCGTCCATAATAACCAGACTGTGCGCTGTGGCTGTGTGCAGGATGTAGGCGGTTTCGTTCATCTCAACCAAAAACGTTGATTCTCCACGGGCCAGATTATCCGAAGCCCCGACGCGGCAGTAGATACGGTCAACCATGCCGATAGTGGCTGAACGCGCTGGCACAAAGCTGCCCATCTGCGCCATCACGATGAGCAGAGCAACCTGACGCAGGTAGGTTGATTTACCAGCCATGTTCGGGCCAGTGATGAGTGCAAAGAACACGCCGTTTCCATCAAGGCTGGCGTCATTGGGAATGAACTCGCCGCTGGGCAGGTGCGCTTCAACCACTGGATGACGGCCTTCAACGATGGTAAGCCGGTTCTGCTCATCAACCACGGGGCGCGTCCAGTTATGAATCGTGGCGGCGCGGGCCAAAGCCTGCGCTACATCCATTTCCGCGATACGCCGGTTTGCAGCCCCAAGTTCGCTTAGTAAAGCCTTAGCCTTGTCCCGCAGTTCCAGAAAAAGCTGTTTTTCAAGCTCAATGATCTGATCAGACGCGCCGTTAATGCTCGACTCCAGTGCGGCGAGTTTATCTGTGGTAAAACGCTCTCCACCCACAACACCCATCCGCCTGATGAAGTAGGCTGGAACTTTGGAGAGATGCGCCTTGGTTACCTCAAGGAAGTATCCAATGAGGCGGTTGTGCTGAATCTTCAGGCTGGTGATACCAGTGGCGCGGCGCTCTTCTTCAACGTAAGCCTCTAATAGCCCATGCCCGTTATCCCGTGTCTGTCTCAGCCGGTCGAGGCGGGTGTTGTAACCGGTCTTAATGAGCTTGCCCTCAGTGAGTATGGTCGCGGGGTCTTCGGCAAGCGCGGCGGCAAGGATTTCATGTAGAGACATGAGCCGTGAATAGGCTGCGTCGTCAAAGCCTATGGCGACTATACTTTCAAAATTAAAGTTAAGCGCTTCCCAAATTCTTTTTATAGCGCTAAACAGCGCCAGTGCATTGTTAAGCATGACCATGTCCTTGCCGTGTACCTTGTCCATTGCAAGGCGAGCTGAAAGACGCTCTAGGTCAGGCATTTTGCCCAGAGTCTCCCGTATAGTGGAAAGACTGCCATGGTCATGAAAAAAGCACTCCACCTCATTAAGTCGCCTGTTGATAAGGTCAATATCCCGCAGAGGGTGAAGAAGCCGTTGTTTGAGGAGGCGTCTCCCCATTGGAGTTTTGGTCTCATCAATCACTTCAAGGAGCGAGAAGTGCGGGTCCCCGTCACGTATATTACGCGTGAGTTCAAGGTTTCGCTGACTAGCCTCATCAATATCGAGAAACTCACTGTCTTGATAAACCTTGATGGAACGAACATGGGGAATCATGCTCATGGCAGTATCTTCAAGATAGCTGACGATGATACCAGCGGCAATGATTTCCGGCTTTCCCGCGTCAAGGCCAAAACCTTTGAGATTCGAGGTGCCGAATTGCTTCTCAAGCCGTCTGCGGCACGCATCGGGATCAAAAAGCCAGTCAGCCCACTTGTTGAGCAGTATCTCGCTCCGCTTGCCAAGTGAATCGGCAATAACGGGAAAGTCATTCAGGATTGATTCTTGAATGATGAGTTCCCGGATTTGAAGCCGCTCAAGCTCGCTCCGAAAGCGTATGTTGCTATTGCCCTCGTCAACCGGAAAGGCAGTGGCGAAAAAGTCGCCTGTGGAAAAGTCGATGTAAGCAAATGAAAAGAAGCGCTCATAACGGGCAAGGCTGGCGAGGTAGTTGGGATTGCCCTGTTCAAGGGAATCTTCATCAATCGTGGTACCAGGGGTAATAACCTCTACAACGCGGCGCTCAATAACGCCGCGTCCCTTGCTCGCTTCGGAAGTCTGTTCACAGACAGCCACTTTTTTGCCAGCATTGAGGAGGCGGACTATGTAGGGCTTGGCGTGCTGGTATGGTACTCCGCAGAGGGGCAAACCATTGCGCTGGGTAAGCGTCAGGCCCAGGAGCGGCGCAATTTCAACTGCGTCCTCGGCGAACATCTCGTAAAAATCACCCACATGGAAGAAAAGTACCTCATTCTTATGCTGTTCCTTGATCCGCCGGTACTGGCCAATCATGGACCCGTCGCCGCTGACGTCAGGCTTTATAAGCATATCGCGCTATCGTCCGGCCTTGGAGAGCAGACTGCGGATGAGCCGATCAGTGATGTCCACTGTGGGGCTGTACCAGAGTATGCCTGTGTTTTCCTTGAGGTTAAGCACCATGCTGTACCCATCGGCCTCGGCAATGGCGCGGATTTCCCCGTAAACCTCATCCATGAAGGTGTCGGACTGGATGAGCTTGCTCCGACGGTCTTCAAGCTCCGCTGTTTTAAGCTGGTAATACTCGTTCAAACGCTGGGATTTCTGGTATATCTCGTTTTCAATCCGCGCTATCAGCGTCCGATCACCTTGAGACTCCGCAGTATACTGCGCATTTTTGAGGTCCTGAATCTCTTTGGTCATGCGGTCAATCTCGGCCTGCACGAGCGCGCTTTGCTCCTCGAATTCGCGCACTGCGCGGGAGTCTCGGAAAAACGACATATACACCCGCGACAGGTCAACCACGGCAAAGCGCGTAAGCTGCTGCGCGGTTATCTGCCCACCAATGAGCAGCGCCAGCGCCATTATCAACATCAGTTTTTTCATAGCATACCTCTTAATAAGTTGGTATTGTAAACGATAGCACAAAGTTTAGGCCCAACAGAGGGTCATCATAAAATTGAACATCTCCATCCATTACCTTGAAACGCTTGGCAAGCCCCAGACGGAATGGGAACTGGGGAATGGCAAAGCGAAGTCCGCCGCCAAAGCTGAACCGCATACGCTCAATCAACGTATTACCCAGAGCATCTGTGCCAAAGATGTTCTCCGGCTTATCCACGACTTCGGCAGCGTCAAAAAAGAAGTCCCATGCAAGAATGTTCTGTACAAGCGGAATACGCAGTTCAAGCCAGTTCTCCCAAAGCCCAAAGCCTTTGACACTGTATTCACTCGACCAGCCGCGGGCAGTAAACATACCGTCTATCGACAGACGGTTGACGTTTTCAACTATCTGTCGGCTGGCGCCACGGAAGTTGGGCAGGATAAACGAAAGCCCTGAATGAATGCCCAGTACAGCCTTGAAATTCCACGTGTCTGACACCGGCACATCAAAGAGCGTAACAAACCATTCGGCGTCAGTGTCGCTCCGCAGATACTGTTCTGTCTCCATGTCCAGAATACCGTGATAACTGAAACGCTGTATCGTGTAATACCCGCTTGACGGGTCGTAGTAGATATCCCGTTGATCCAGCGACACGCTCGTTCCTACGGTAAAGGCCGGCGTCCACTTGCCGTTGGTATCCCGCAAAGCCGGATCAAAGGGGCGGAAGATAGCCTCCTCATACTGGTTCATCTTAAAGCCCAGCGAAAGTCCGCCGCCCACGCCCAGATTACCCAAGGGGGTTGAAAAACGATAGCCGGTTGAAACACTTGGGGCAATCTGCCACTGCCGATAGTCCATACGGAACGCGCTTGGAGGACTCATACCGGAGTTGCGATACTCCTCATACGATTCAAAGCCATCAGGATAGGCATAGGTTTCATCGCCATTGAAATAGGGCGCGAGATTGTCCAGGGCTGCGCTGCTCTGCGTGTGCTGAAACGTGAGTCCGAAACTTGCCGAGAGGGGAACACCGAAGAGCCAGTTCTGGGTATAGCTCGTCGAGACGCTCTGGGTTACGGTTGAGGCGGAGAGGTCTATACTAAGCTCGTTGCCGTAACCCAAAAAGTTCATATCATTCCACTTAAACTGGCCTGATATGGGAAGTTCGTCCGGAGAGGAAGAGCCAGAAAAGCTAACGCCAAACTCTATGTTCATGGTTGGCTGCTCTTCAACCGTGAAAACCAAGTCCATAAGGCCGTCAACACTGCCTTCTGGCGTATCAGGCGCAACCATGGAGAAGTATTGCAGGTTATACAGGTTGCGCCATGCGTCCATCACCTTGACATTGGAGAACACATCCCCACTTTCCAGCGGAATTTCCCGCAGGATAACTTCGGTTTTGGTTTTCTCGTTTCCCACGACAATGATGTTTTCGATGTGCGCCCGTCCACGCTCAACAATGCTGATCGTATAACCCATGGTTCCGTTTTCCCTGTCCCGCACTTCACTACGGTTAATCGTATTAAAGATGTACCCGTTCTTGTAGTACAGGTCTGCAACTCGCTGGAGGTCGGCCTCAAGCCGGCGGGCATTAACGGTTTGACCCTGTTGGGAAAGAATGAGCGCCGAAAGTTCCTCAGTGGAGAATAGCCTATTGCCCTCAAAGGTAACACCGGAGAAGGTATAACTCTTCCCTTCGGATATCTTAAACGTGATGGTCATGTTATTGTTACCTTTCTCGTCCTTCTGGACATCACGAACAACATCAAGCACTTCAGCATCAACATAGCCCCGGTCGCGGTAATACTGGGTAATGGCGAGCTGGTCAGTGGTGAGCTTTGCCTCCTGAAACGCCCCGTCGTTGAGGAACGCCTTGGGCTTGAGCGAGAGCTGGCCCTTGAGAGTACGGGTTGAGAATACCGCGTTTCCCTCGAAGATAATGTCCGTAATGGCAAGCATTTCGCCCTCTTCAACAAAAAACGTAACAGTTATAGAACTATCATCCTTACCCGCTGAGGTTTCAGAGCGAACCGTAACGTCAGGATACCCTTTCTCTAGGTATTCCTGAACTATCGCCCTTTCATCAATGCGCAGTTTGATCTGGGTTACGACATCATTCACTTTGAGCGAAATCGCATCCTGTAGGGCGGCATTGCGGATACCTTTGTTTCCCTCGAACAGAATTCGGGACGCGATAGGACGCTCTGTTACCGTGAACCTGATGATTACACCGTTTCCCATGACATCTGCTGGAACCGCAGTGGGAGAAATCAGCTCAAAATACTCAAGCGCGTAGAGCCTGCCCTGAAGTTCCCAGAACACGTCATCGTCGAACAAGCGCCCTTTGAATGGCGCTACAATGCCCTCAAGTTCAACGCTGTCCACATTACGCAGACCGTTGAACCTAATGTCCCTGATAGGCTTTCCTTGATACCATTCGCCGGGTAGGGAATCCATTGCCATGTCCTGAACCGAATCATCGCCACTAGGCGGCGTCTCCTTCTTTCCCCCTGCAAAACCAGAAAACGTCACGCACACCAAAAGTAACGCGACTACACTCAAACGTCGTAACATTAAAACTCCTTCTCATGGCGCTTAACCGCCGTTGTTAAACAAATCTTTAAGCCCGTAGAACGAGCGTCTCCAGATCAAACTAACCGAAATATCATCAACGAACAGATGTTCAAAATGAATAGGAACAATACTCAAGCGAACGTCCATCCAGGGAGTCCGTAACTCAAAACCAATATCCGCTTCCACCGCGTAACCGCCCAGGGTTAGTCGTCCCTGGGCTGCAGCAGTTCTGTTTTCGTCATAACGCAGGGATACCATGGTCTGTAAAAACATATTTGGGTCAAGATATTTGCCTACAAAAACACTTGTGTTGTCTAAATAGTTACCAAACCCCAGCGCAGCTCCGCCTCTTGAGGATGTCCCGTCGCTCACCGTGTTGCCCTGTCCCATGATTTGTAAAGCCGCGTTTTGTAATATTTGAGTACGGAACGAAAACATATCGAGGAATAGAAAGTCCCGCACCCATCGCTCAACACTCCTAACCACCCATGCCTGGGCAAACAAGTCAGTAGTAGAAGCTAAGAGCCTGTTCTGGTTAAGCTCACTCCCGGTCGCGGTCTGGGTTGAATCTCCTATAAAGTTCTGCCCTAGGTAAGACAGAATTTCCATCTGGGATAGCGGCGGGTTTGACGCAAAACGGGCAGTGAAGGATTCGAGCGGCGATTCATCAACGATCATGGAAATTGTTACCATGCCTTCATTTGATTGATCCCGTAATTCCGCGCGGGCTGAAATTCTTGGCTCAAACTGCACTTCGTTCTCATTAAACGAAAGCAAGCCCTCACGGATATAAAAGCTCCGCTGAAAGTAAAAGATTTCTCCACTCCTCATGTTGATGTCACCAACAAGGGAAAAACGACGGTTGATAGTATCATTCTCAATACTGAATGAATCTCCCAAGCCTGCGTAGGCTTGCAGAATGGGGAAGTCCTTGTTGGGCCAGATAAACAGCACCTTCCGTCCAGTTCGGATCGTGAACTTGGTAACGATTCGCTCATTGGTGGAAGCAGGCGCGTCAATCCGGATCGAAGCAAGTTTCTCCGCATTGATCGTAACATCAGTATCTTGCACCACTAAATCGCCGGTAGCGTTGAAAATCATGTCGTCCGTCATAGCCAAATTTAGGTTCCCGGATGCGTAACCATTCGTAATAATACCCATCAGTTCAAAGTCCGCAGGAATCGGCGTTTCCGCTGGAACCTGAATATCCAGGTTAAAGACCTTCGGTATCCAGCGATCAATGCGGAACCAGGCTGAAATCATGCCCTGGCCTGAACCAACGCCGGCAGGTATGGGGTCAAAGCGCATCTCATTGCCATCTATGATCAACCTGATGGGAACCGGCCGTATATCGTGGCTGAGAAACTGAGGCACCCTCATACGAATACTGTTTCCCTCAGCAATGCCAAAAAATTCAGGATCAGCCATTGGGCCTGAAATCTCCACATTGGCGGTGATAAACCCGCCCGGCATATCAATGATATCCTTTACGGTCGAAGGCAAGAGCCCCCACAGCGCCGCAAGGTCTACATACAGGTCAGGCGCTTGCGCTTCAATGCGCTTATCCTTGAGCGAACCAATAAGACTGCCCCGCACTGGCGAGGGGCTGGAAAGCGCCGCATAAAAATCCCCATTATCAGAAAAGCGCAGCCGGATCATGTCCCTCGGCCCGCCATGGAGAGAGATAAGAGAATGATCACGGGAAAAAGTAAAGGTAAACGGTTCCTCAATCTGGAATGTGTCAATGGTAAATGTATCAACTGAGAGCAACCCTTCAAATGAATTGATCGCAGCCTCCAGATCAAACCATGACGAGATCGGCTTGAAGTCAATACCCAGATCACAGGCTATATCCATATTTCGACTTGGGTCATCCAGCCGCGCCAGGATGCTTCCCTCAGCTCGACCCTCGCTCCGTTGCGCTTGTATAAGCGGAACTTCGACCAGCAGCCCGCCATAATGCGCCTGCGTGTTCTGAATCACGAGCCGGTCCATATTAAGAAAAACATCCGCGCTTAAGTTTAGGTCAGTGTCGGATACTGTGGCGCTCAGTGAGCGAAGATCAATGTCCACGGTAAAGCGATCTTGCAAGCTAATGTATGTTAAGGGGTCATCAGCTATTGACAAGAGGGCTGTTTCTGGAGCCATGACAGTGTCGGCCGCCCACTGAAGCGCGGCGCTACCCGAAACAATGGCGCCCCATGACTGGGGCAGAAAACGCGCCGCTTGCATATTCTCACCATCAAGGCGCAGCGCTAACTCTTGGTTTATAAAAGACCCACTGAGGTCATAATGTTCATTAACACTATCAAGGCGCAGGTCCCCTGAAATCGTAGAAAAGTCCCTATCCCATGACACATTTATCGCCCCGCTCAGTGCGCCTCGCCCATCATCAAAGAAAAGGTCGGTAAAGGAAGCCCCGGTCTGGTCAACCTTTCCCACGAGACTCAAAGAACTTGCCTCAGAGACTGGCGTGGGAATGTTCGCCGCCTCAAAGCGCTCAAGATCAAGACTCCACGAATCCTGGCTTGTGTAGCGTCCTGACGTGGTGAGCGAGAGCCGCGCATATTGCTGTTCCCCCAAGGGAAACGGCAGGTTATCCATGGTGATGTAACCGGAATATGCCCCAAGTCTAGGCATACTTAACGAAACATTCAGCCCATAAGAACCTTGTATACTGATCGAATTGAGATCAAGAAGCGTTCCTTCAAGGGAATATGGCGTATCCCGTAACATTGCTGAAAGAGAGAAGGAAACGTCGTTTATGTCAGCGAAATCCACAGCTCCTGACGTCAGGATCGTCTGGCCAAGCAGGTTAATACTGCTATTGCCCATCTCAACACGCTGGTCAACACCATAAAGCGATCCTGAAAAAAGACGACCCATATCCGCAATCTCAATGGCGCACTGAGGCGCGTTCCACGAAAAGCGCGTGAAATCGGTCGTGATAAACAGGTTACCGCTCAACAAAATTCGCTCAAGCGGAACCGGCAAGCTGGAGAGTTCAGGTGGGGTAACAAAGGACGCGGCGACGCTCAACAGGGTATCCGGTGAAATTGTATCCAGCGCGACATTCAGTTCCAGACGCTGAGGCGTGTAATCAAGAAACCCATCTATAGCTATTCCCGTGTCCGTGTTTTCCTGTTGCGTCATGAAGAGCGTTATGCTCATGTCCTGTTCGGTGAAACGCGCCGACGCGCTTACCCCGCTGAAACGCGCCGCGCCAAAGTTGAGCGCGCCATTATCAAGCGTGATTCTATCATTTTGAAGGTCTAAGGCAAAGTCTGCGGCGATTCTTTCCTTGCCGAAAAGACTGACATTCGAAAGCGCAAGGTTTCCCTCAGCCTCCAGCGCCTTGAGACTCAGGCTTCCCTCAAAATCAGCCCTTCCTTCGAGGACAAGCAGATTGTCTGGAAAGGCAGCCTTGGGGATATTCACCGAAAGCCTATCAAAGACAATGCGTTCCATGTTACCTTCACCGTCCATCACAAACGAGGAACCTCCCAGCACCAGATCAAAGCCCAAGCTGTTTTTGCCGCTTACATCCAAGTCCGAGAGGCGAAAGCCTGTGGGAAGAGCGCCTGAAAACGAGAGTACGTAAGAGAGTCCTACCTGCGCGTTGTTCTCGAAAAACAAAAAGCCGGAAGTATTGATGAAGAGCAGACGATTAAACGGCTCCAGCTCACCGGCCAGCGAGATAAGCCGCACTGGCGCGAAGTTCTCACAACGGAATGTTCCCACTAGACGGCCAGAGTCAAGCTCATAATCCGCAGACAGGTCAAAGGGAGCAGTATCATTGATTTTGGTCAACTTAACAACATTATCCTCAAGCATCGCGTTAATCGTGAGCGATGCGGCGAAACTGCCAACTGAGCTGTTAAGCGAGGCCACGCTCAGGTTCGCAGCGGCGTTCTTGAAGTCAAGGGCGCTATCTCCATTAACACGGTTTTCCATACTGAACGTGATTGGCGCTGCGCCAGACGCGCGCTCTCTGGTGTCAGACACCTGTACCACGCTCCCTCTGACACTCCAATCCCCCTGAAAAACGAGCCTGCTTCCCCGCAGAGACATATCAAAGTGTAATTTGCCAAGCTGGAAGGAGCTTTCGTTCATTGAAACCGTGGCGGCGCCGTTTCTCAGTCTGAGCCGAATTCCTGTATCAAAAAAAGCAATGTCGCTTGGAGTCGTGAGCAGGGCGATAATGTCGGCATCCTGCTCTGTATCAAAATGGATAACCGGATTATCCATCAATACTGCCTGAATAAGGCCCGGATCGCCCTTCAGCAGACGAATAGGCGACCACGAAAGCCTGAGTCGTGATACGCTAAGAAGCGGCGCATCCGCGCCTGATATAACAAAGTCCCGGATGTCGAGGGTTCCAAGTATCGACGGTCCCATGGAACTATAGCTTATATTGCGTCCCAGAAACTCCTCAGCTTCCTGTATGAGGCTGTCTCGGAGCGTTATCATACGTCCGCGCATAGCTTCTTGCAGAGGCCGCAGGAGGAATGTGGTAACAATAACCATACACGCGAAGATGAGAATTTCAACACTGATTCTAAGAAAGCGGGGAACTTTTAACGAATTCATAAACCCCGACTGTTCGGCTGCTAACACATCTACAATCTATCATAAAAAGTTCAGTCAATGCTATGATGCGGCATGGATATCATCCCTAATTTTGTTGTGTTTGAAGGCGCTGATGGAAGCGGTACTACAACTCAGCTTGAGCTGCTCGAAGGATTCTTTCATAGCCGCCATGATGACAAAGTCCCGCGCCTGTATCGTACAGCAGAACCCACCAGCAACCCCATTGGGCGCCTGATTCGGCAGTCCCTGCGCGGCGAAATCCAACTCGACCCGAAAACCCTAGCCTATCTCTTTGCCGCGGACCGTAACGAACATCTTTTTACACCCAACGGCATTATCGAGCGCTGCACTCGTGGAGAATTGGTGGTCTGCGACCGCTACGTTCTCTCATCCCTGGTGTATCAGGGCCTCACCTGCGGGGAAGAACTGCCCGCGACACTGAACGCCGCCTTCCCCCTGCCAGCGCTGCTTCTGTATTTTGATATTGACAGCGAGCTTGCCGCTAAACGTATGGAAAAGCGTCCGTTTAAGGACATTTACGAAGTCTTTGAGTTTCAGATGAAGGTACGGGAACGCTATCAGGCGCTTCTACCCCGCTTTGTCTCAGCCGGCGTGCGCGTTGAACGCATCGACGCCTCCGCAAGCGCGACTGAGGTCGCGGCGATGGTGATCCGACTTGTAAGGCGACGCTAGATACACGGTAAAAGTGAGTGTGTCTTTGTGAGTGTGTCTTGGAAAGTGTGTGTCAGACAAAGTGTGTGTTGTCTTGTCTTGTATGTGTGTCTTTGTGTGTGTGTCCTAGACGCTAGACACACACACATACAAGACACACAAAAAAACTCAAAAGTGTCAAACGCATTAAAGCATTCTATATTCCTAGAACCTTATTAGAGGTATGTGTTTAAGAATCAGAAATCTCCGAGACGGAGCAATTTACCACGTTACCTCCAAAGTCAACCGCAGGCTTAGAGACCTCCGAGACGGAGCAATTTACCACGTTACCTCCAAAGTCAACCGCAGGCTTAGAGACCTCCAGTTGCGTGATATCAAGGCTATGGTGAGAGAAGCAATGATGCGAAACTTGGGGTTGAACGACGCAAAAGGATTCTGGAATACCATCTGCATACGCTGCCGCACTGGCGACAGTTCGTGGCGGCGCAGGCGCGTCAGCTCAGTTTCCTTGAAGATAACGCTCCCGGCTGTCGGCTCAATGAGCTGGATCGCCAGCCTGCCGAGCGTGGACTTACCACAACCGCTTTCGCCAACAATACCGAGTATCTCGTCGTTACCAACGGTCAGCGACACATCATCAACAGCGCGTAACAATATCCGTCCTACTGGAAAATACTTTTTGAGCGATCTCAGTTCTAGCATGGTTCCTCCTAAAGGCGGGTTATTGGTTCGATGTTCGCTGCCATCTTGCAATGTCTACACGAACTCCTCATATATCTCACAGTATACCTAAGTATAGCGCCAGTTTGAAGAAGATTTTGAGGGGGGAACGCCAACTTCGTTGGCTTGTCTCCCCCCACGCTCCGAACGCTATCGCGTTCTCCGCTTCCCCCCTCAGCGGGGGCTACCGCCCCCGCAACGCCCCCGCCTTCGCTCCCAAAGCTCAAAAGACGTAAAACCGTATCAGTCTTAGGCGGAAAACCACGTCAGCCTTAGACGCGACACGGGTCAGCTTGCTGACGCGACACGGGTCAGGGTGCTGACGCGACACGGGTCAGCCTGCTGACGCGACACGGGTCAGGGTGCTGACGCGACACGGGTCAGCTTGCTGACGCGACACGGGTCAGGGTGCTGACGCGACACGGGTCAGCTTGCTGACGCGATACGGGTCAGCTTGCTGACGCGCTACGGGTCAGCTTGCTGACGCGATACGGGTCAGCTTGCTGACGCGATACGTGTCAGGGTGCTGACGCGACACGGGTCAGCTTGCTGACGCGACACGTGTCAGGGTGCTGACGCGACACGGGTCAGCTTGCTGACGCGACACGGGTCAGGGTGCTGACGCGCTACGTGTCAGGGTGCTGACGCGACACGGGTCAGCTTGCTGACGCGACACGGGTCAGGGTGCTGACGCGACACGGCTCAGGGTGCTGACGCGATAGGGGTCAGCTTGCTGACGCGATAGGGGTCAGCTTGCTGACGCGCTACGTGTCAGGGTGCTGACGCGCTACGTGTCAGGGTGCTGACGCGCTACGTGTCAGGGTGCTGACGCGACACGGGTCAGCTTGCTGACGCGACACGGGTCAGCTTGCTGATTGGAATCTTTTTTTGTAATTAGTCTAAGCAAGTTAGCGGAAGAGTGGTTCATACAGCCGGGAAAAAAAGAGTGGGGGTAGCGGAAAAGCCGTAGGCTTTGGAGCGAGGGGGAGCAGCGGAAAAAACGGCGCCGCATTGGCGACCATGCGCGCGTTTTCCTTCAACGGCGCTCCCCCTTCTTACTTTTTCTTATTTGCTGATCGACGGCGGCTCCCCGCTCGTATTCCATGTTATGACGCTGGGCATACTTCCAATGTTAAGCGTTATCTGGGTCTCCAGACTGCGCGTACTGCCTGTTGCCGGGTCGTGAAGCAAGTGTCCGGTTCCGGGCAGCAATAGCCGCAGCGTCTGCTTTCCACTATTCTTCCATATAATAAGAGTTGCGTGATTGTTCTCTCCTTCAAAATAGTAGGCCACAACGGATGAAGGCACGCCATCCCGCGACAGAGACTGAGGCTGATACGTCATGCCTCCTATATACCGGGCCGCAAGGCCATAAGCTGTGGCTCCGGGCTTGCGCTCATAATTAGGATACAGAAGGCCAAAGTAATGCTCCGAATCCGCAGTACGCTTGTCCCCCCTATTATATTTATCAAACATTTCATACCAGCAAATAACCCGCGCTCCCCGCGCCGCTAGAGTAGACAGGGTTTGTATCACATAGGCGGGCTGTTTCTCTTCGGAAACTCTTGTTGGATATAGGCCGTGTGTTGGATAACCCACTTCGGTTATCCATATTTTGTCCTGAAAGCCGTAAGGCGTAAGCAGGTCCACCATCCTGTCATAGAGCGCCGCTGCTCCCTGGGGATTCGTACTGTAGGGGTGAAAGGAAACACCGCTTGCCTGATCCATTGCGCCGGACTCGAAAAGCGCCTTAACGTAACCCACATAGCTTTCGGACACAAAGGGTATTGTAGGCAGTCCAGAAAACGCGCCCCCTAGTATCGTGGTCTCCGGCGCAATCTCCCGAATCTTTTGTATAGCGGCTTTGGTCAACGCAATAAACTCCTGCTTTGACCCTTTCCAGAACCGCGCTACATTTGGCTCGTTCCACACACTCCATGCGTCAACCTTATCCTGATACCGGAGTATCGTCGTTTCCACAAAGTTCAGGTATTTGGGAATGTCTTTAGAGCGGATGTGTGGATCGGATTTGTTTTTGTCCTCATCGGAATACATCCATGGAGTATCATACGCCAATACTGCGATGATCTTCTTCCCGTCCTGCTTTGCGCGTTCTACAAAGGAATCGTAGTGGGAAAAGTTCCACGCTCCTTGCTGTGGTTCAATGCTCCCCCAGTAAAATGTCGCAAGTACCCATGATACGCCCATGTCATTAAGCAGAGCGTATTCCTCATCGGTACGAGTGCTTCCAGCATGAACCATGCCCGCAAAATCTTCTGGTATCACCCGACTCTCCTTAACGACAAAGGCAGAGGAACTACAGGAACTAACAAGCGCCAGAGAAAGTAAACCTATATACCATACATGCTGTTTCATATTTTACCTCGCATGATGACAGCGTACTTTGTGGTCATTGCCGATGTCTAGCGGCGGGGGTACGGTTTCGCAAAGCGTGTCAGCGCGCTTACAGCGTGGGGCAAAGGGACAACCGCGCGGTCGCTCATAGAGACGCGGCGGCGAGCCTGCGATCACGGGCAGCGGCTCTCGTTCCGCGCTGTTGTCGCCAGAGCCACGACTGCGTGGGATGCAGTCGATGAGTGCGAGGCTGTAGGGGTGAGCAGCGGCGCTGAGAAGAGTGGCGGCGTCTGCGGTTTCCACGATCTGGCCGGCATACATCACTGACACACGGTCGCAGACCTCGGCGACTATTGCAAAGTTGTGCGTGATGAGTAATACGGACAGCGATAGTTGGTTACGGAGTTCTTTGAGCAGGTTCAGCACCTGCGCCTGTATCGTAACGTCGAGGGCTGTGCTTGGCTCGTCGGCGATGAGGAGTTCGGGCTTGCAGGCAATGGCTTGGGCAATCATCACGCGCTGTTGCATACCGCCTGATAACTCAAATGGGTACTGCCGCGCTACGCGGCTGTGTAAGCCGACCTGTTCCAGCAATGCGCTTACGCGGCTCTGTAACTCTGACTTCGGGAGGGTGAAGTGGTTGGTAATGGCTTCGGCGATCTGCCTGCCCACCGGCATGAGCGGCGACAGCGCAGCGCCGGGGTCCTGAAATATCATGGAAACGCGCCGGCCGCGTATGCGCCGCAGTTCCCGTTCTGGCAGAGCCAGCAGATTCCGGCCATCAAAGCGTACCTCGCCGTTCAAGCGTGTGTGCCGCCGCTCGTGGAGCGCCATGATAGCGCGGCCAGTTACGCTTTTGCCACAGCCGCTCTCGCCTACCAGCCCGTGTATCGTGCCGCGCCTGATGTCGAGGTTCACGCTGCTGAGGGCATACACAATGCCTTCGGCGGTCATAAAGTCGCAGAAGAGTTTGTAAATAGAAAGAACTTTATCACGCTCACTCATGCGCCGGCTCCGATTTGAACGCGGGAAGTGCGCGAGTCGATGGGTCAAGGTACTGAGAAACGCAGTCGCAGAAGATGTTAAGGCTTATCACGGTTATCACGATCACTGCGCCGGGCGCCAGTGCCAGCACGGGGTTTTGGAGCAGGAAGGCGCGTCCTTCATCAAGCATAGCGCCCCAGTCAGCGGTCGGCGGGCTTATACCCAGTCCGATGAAGCTGAGGGCTGCGAGGTCGAGGATGGCGTAAGCAAGGTCGAGTGTCAGTTGCACTATGATCGTCGCTAGACAGTTCGGCAGTATGTGGCGAAAGATGATATATATAGAAGAAAACCCTATGGACTGCGCTGCCTCAACGTAGGTTTTGCTCTTCTCAACCAGCGTGAGCGAGCGCGTAAGTCGTGTGAGCATCGGCACATACACGATACCTAACGCGAGTATTGCGTTAGTAATGCCGCGTCCAAGCGCTGCCACAAACAAAAACGCCAGTAGCAGTGAAGGAAACGACAGCAGTATGTCGCAGAAGCGTCCGACAATGGCGTCGAACTTCCCGCCATAGTAGCCTGCGAAGAGTCCCAGCGGAACCCCGATGAGCGCCGAAAGAGCTACTACTGCCAGTGCGCTTGCCAGTGTTACTCTGCCGCCATAGAGCAGGCGCGAGAACAGGTCGCGCCCCATTTTGTCCGCGCCGAGCAGGTGTTCCGGCGATGGTTGGGCAAGTGATGCTGCAAGGTCCTGCTCCGCTTCACCGTAGGGCGCAATGAGCGGCGCTAGTACACACGCCACTATAATGAAGAGCAACACTGCGCCGGAAACAAATGCCGCTGGTGTTATGCTGCCGCCACGCTGAAGCGTTACTAAAGGTTTATGATTAAACAAGTTTACCTCCAATGGATGCCCGTATCCTTGGATCAACGAGGGCGTAGACTACATCGACGAACAGATTCAGCGCCAGAAACAGCGCCACGAGCAGGAGCATGATGCTCTGTACCAGCGGATAATCAGACGCCTTAATCGCCTCAATAAGCAACGCGCCAATGCCGCCGAGGGCGAACACATTCTCCACCAGTACCGCGCCCACAACCATTGTTCCAATCTGTATGCCGGCAACGGTGATCACTGGAACCAGCGTGTTTTTGAGGCAGTGCGCCACCACGATTCGCGTGAATGGCGTGCCTTTAGCGACGAGAGCAAGACTATAGCCGGAACTCAGTTCGCTGATCATGCGGGTACGGGTGATGCGGCCAATGAGCGCGACCATGTTTAGGCTCAACGCAAACGCGGGCAGAGCGAGGTAGTACAGGTTCTCGACAACATTGTGTCCCGCGCCAAACGACGGGAACCAGTGCAGTTGCAGTGCGAAGATCAGTATCAGTACAATGGCGTTCAGGAACACTGGCGAGGACACGCACAGTACCATGAAGCCGGAGAGGGCGCGATCAAGCCACGAATTTTTCCAGACAGCGCTGATAATCCCGATTGGTATTGCCAGAAGGATGGCGAACACAGCGCTCATCACTACAAGCTGTACTGTTGTGGGAAGCCGCGCTGCCAGTAAGCTGGCGACGGGTTGCCGGTGGCGGATGCTGTCGCCGAGACTGCCCTGAAATAAACCGCCCAGCCAGAGGAGGTACTGCTGCGGCAACGGCTTGTCCAGGTGGTACTGGGCGATGAGGGCGGCGCGTGTGTCGTCGCTGATTCGTCGCCCGCTGGTAAGAGCTGCGATAGGGTCGGATGGCGTCAGCCGGATGAGGAAGAACACCGCCGCCGATACCACCAGCAGTATAGGAATGAGGGCAAGCGCCCGTTTCAACACATAACGCGTTAAATCAAACATCGTTAAAATATAGACTTGTTCGGACTTCCCGAACAAGTCTATCTGCGTCGCGAGCTACGAGTGCGAACGCTGTTGCAGCTTATCTCATTGACCGATATAAAAACATGGTTCACTTTGTTGATCCGGTTCAGGATTTAGGCGCGGCGCTTCTATCGGTGGAGAAGCCCAACCGTTACGTTGGTGGTGAATACGGGCGGCTTGCCAGACGCGACGCCACGCTGCAGACACTGATCGCGTTTCCCGACCTCTATGAAATCGGTATGTCGAATCAGGCGCTCAAGATACTATACAACCAGCTTAACGCGATTGATGGCGCCTCCTGCGACCGCGCTTTTGCCCCTGCGCCAGACTTTGAGCGGCTCTTGCGGGAACGCCGCCTGCCGCTCTATGGGCTTGATACTGGCATAAGCCTCCGCGACCGCGACCTTCTGTTTTTCACCTTTGGTTATGAGCTTGGCATCACCAATGTTCTCGCCATGCTCGACCTCGCGGCAATACCTCTGCACAACTCGGAACGTGGAGACAGCGACCCCATCGTCCTTATGGGCGGTCCATGCGTATCTAACCCCTTGCCATATCAGGATTTCGTAGACGCATTCTGGATTGGCGAAGCTGAAGGCGGCTTCTTTGAAATGTTTACAGCGCTGGTTGCCATGAAAATACAGGGCGCGAGTCGCGGTGAGTTGCTCGCGTACATCATCGACCATCCTTCGGTATGGACGCGGGGCAAGACAAGCGCTCGTCGCGCCATTGACACCATGTTTACCAAGCGCGTCAATGATGTAGCGGTATTCCCGATACCGAACATGCGGGTAATCCAGCATCACGGCGCGGTAGAAATCATGCGCGGCTGTCCGAATGGTTGCCGTTTTTGCCACGCCGGTTACTGGTATCGCCCCATGCGCCAGAAAAGCATCGACGCCATCGAACGCGAAGTTGCCGCGTTTGTCCGGCGTGGCGGCTATCGGGAAATATGCTTGTCGTCTCTGTCGTCTGGCGACTATCGGGGTATTGAGGCGCTGGTTGACCGGCTGAACAGCAAATTCAGGCAGGAACATGTATCGTTTCAGTTGCCATCGTTACGGGTATCTACGTTTTCACTGCCGCTATTGGCGAAACTCGCCGAAGTGCGTAAGAGTGGGCTGACATTTGCAGTAGAAACGCCGATTGACGCTTGGCAACTAGCCATAAACAAGCAGGTTTCTCTCGATAATGTTACCGCGATCCTCAAAGAAGCCCGTAAACAAGGCTGGCGAGGCGCGAAGTTTTACTTCATGGTAGGGCTTCCATTGCCAAACATTGACGAAATCACCGAAGAAGCCGCCATCATCGGTTTTATCCTTGAGCTTGCTAAACGCGCGGGTATGCACTTTAGCGTTAATGTAGGAACTTTTATACCGAAGCCGCATACGCCCTACCAATGGGCAGCACAGATTGACGAAGCCGCCGCTCGTGTCAAGCTGGAATACATCCGCTATGAACTCAAGTCGCGTGGACACAAGGTCGGCATACAGGACCCGTTTATCTCGACGCTGGAGGGTATAATCAGCCGCGGGGACGAACGCGCTGGCGCGCTCATCGAGACCGCCTACCGCAGAGGCTGCCGCCTTGACGCATGGAATGAGTATATCCAGAAAAACGTCTGGTACAGCATTTTCGCGGAACACGAGGTGCTGACGCGAGACTTTCTAAGCGAGCGGCCAAGCGACGCGCCATTACCGTGGAACGTAATCGATAGCGGTATTCTGCCGGATTTCATGCAAGAGGAACGAAAAAAATCGTTTGTGCAAGGATCAACTTCACAATGTATAGAAAAATGTACACATTTTTGTGGAACTTGTACCTATGATACTCATACTGTTGAAAATATCATACAGCATGATATTTCACTTGTGGATGTTTTACCTTCAACTATTCCTAATCTGCCTTCATCTCCTGTTACTCATCGGCTTCTTTTCATTTTTACCAAGACCGGGAGCGCGATTTTTCAGCCTCATCTCGCGCTGATTGAGCTGTTTTCCATGTCGATGACCCGCGCCGCCGTCCCTGTCTTCTACACGCAGGGTTTTAATCCCTTACCTAAGCTCGAAATCGCCGCGCCGCTATCGATTGGCGTGAGCGCCTCCGCCGAGATTGCCGCTATCGAGACGTTTGGCTTCTATGACGCTGCCCGTTTTCTTGAAGTGATGAACTGCGCCTTACCCGAAGGCATCCGCATTGTCGAGGCTATCAACGTAAACATTCCCTTTGGCGTCAAGAAATACTCGTTGTCGTCCCTGCTCTGGGGCTTTGCCTACGCAAATGGCGCTGAAACCGACTACGTTCCCGCTGCCAACGACAAGCAGTACCGCGCCGCCCGTATTGATGCCACCGGTTCTGCCTCTGTTTATGGGCTTCATCGCCTTGCAGTGCTGGCGAAAAGTGCCGTTTCCACCGACGCCCCCGAATCGTACTTTACGGTCTATCGCGCCTTATACCCTGATGTGCTTATACCACGTATACAAAACCAAAATTCCCCTGTTTGATTCCCCGGCCGTGTGTCTCATAAAAACGTGTTGGAGGTCCGCTATGAAGTACAGCGATGATCTTGCTTTCTGGCGTGTTTTTGCTCTTGGGAGTATGCGTTAAAAGGTAGACAGAAGACACATTATGGTTAGCCGCCTCCAGGAACCGATACCCTTCCTTTACAACCGTCTGTATGGCGGCGATAGGGTTCTCCGCCATGTGATTACGCAATGAAAAAAGCTGAATGCCTACTTTCATATTGCTACCTCCTAGTTCATTCCTCATTATATCCCGGCTCTCGCGCCGGGAACCTCATCTTGCTCTGTTTACCCTGCTCTATCGGTACTTTGTTACCCGCTCATCGTTGATTACGCCCTGCCAGTTCAGGCCAAAGGCGAAGTCCCATGAGTTGCCGACAGCGTCGGTATAGGGGATCAGGTCTCTGGCTATGTCCTCAGACTGGGTTTCCACAGTCTCCATGTCCCGGGGCATTTGGAACGGCAGAAGTGCCGAAGGCTCGGCTTTGCCAGCGGCCAGGTCCATCAGAGCGCGGCTTTCCACTGCGAAGTTGAGCAGAATAGCGTCAGCGCTCTTTTCAAACTCAGCCGCAACAAAGGGGTTCCTCGTTTGAACAAAAACGATAACAGGCTTTTGCCCCAGCTTTTTCTTGGTATCCAGCACTAGGTCAAGGTCAGGCTCGTTGCTTACGGTTCCGGTTTTGCCCTGATAGGAACGGTCGTCGGTTCCACCAATATTTTTTGCGCGGGCGTTTTGCGCTGTGTATGGCCGGTATTGCAGACTCAGGGGGAGATAGCCGGCGTCTTTGCTATAAGCCGCGCCATTGGGACTGGCGATGAAACAGAACGCGCAGTCCGCCTGCTCTGGCTCATCCACCACATGGAAGTATTCGGCCACGATCCTGTGGTCAATGGGGTCTATATCCTGCGCCGGCATGGGGAAGCCCAGAAAGTTGGTTCCCGCGTTTATATGCCGCTTGGGAATATACACTTTTGTACTAGGGGCCAATGGCAGTACCTTGTCCGCGTTCTTGAGCAGAACAACGCTTTTCACTTGCGCCTCATAGCCAGCCTTTACAAACTCGGCATTGCCGGCAATGGCTCTGGATTCCTCCGCGTCAAGGTATGGGTTCTCGAAGAGACCAGTGCGGAAGATATTCAGCAGGAGGCGTTTTGCGGATGTGCGGAAACGGTTTTGCATGAACTCCTCGCCGTGGTCTCTGACACCCATTGCGAAGGCTTCCAGCACCGGCGCTTTTTCGTTGTTACCGCCGAACTGGTCAACCCCAGCCATGAGTACCTTGTAGTGTCGTTCAGCCACAGAAAGGTTCTCTACGCCCCAGCACTTGCCGCCAATGAACAGATCGATAGGTCCAGGATCAGCGGTAATAAGCCAGTCAGTGCAAACCACGCCATCGTAGCCGTACTTTTCCCGCAGAAGGTCAGTAATAATGTACTTACTGTAGGAGTTGCCGACGTTTTCGCCATATTTCTGGTCAATGCCCCATGAAACAGTGTAATAGGGCATGACTGCCGCGGCTTTGCCGGTTTTGCCTTCCAGCTTGAAGGCTCCGTTGATAAACGGCTTTAGATGTTCCTCAAAACCCTTACCCGGATAGACTGCATACTTGCCGTGGCCGAAGTGGGCGTCGCGTCCTGCCTCGCCCGTGCCGCCGCCGGGCCAGTGCTTGGCCATGGCGTTCACACTGTCATAGCCCCAGCCTCCGCCAATCTCACGCTCGCCTTCGCTGGTCTGGAACCCGTCGCAGTAAGCGCGGGCCAGGTCTTCGCTGAGTTTGACGCCTTCGCCAAAGGTTCCGGCAAAGCGCCACCAGCGCGGCTCAGTGGCCAGGTCTATCTGGGGACTCAGCGCAGTGGTGATGCCCATGGCGCGGTATTCTCTGGAGGCGACTTCGCCGAAGCGCCTGACCAGCGCTGGATCAAAGGTGGCGGCCAGCCCAAGGGTATCCGGCCATACTGAAATGTCGCCGCCAGAACCCATGTCGAACTCGGCTGTGGCCACGGGCGTATGACGCGGATCAGAGCTGATGTTGATAGGAATACCTAAGCCCAGGGATTCGGTCAGCGCCTGCGCCTGATTGTTCCACCGGGCTGCTGACGGCGCGTCGTCGATCATGGCAACCAGCACATGACGCAGATTATCTTCTATTAAAAACTTCTTCTGCGCCTCAGTAAGGTCCCAGATATGCTCACGGGTATCTTTCTGATCCTGTCCGGTGTACATCATTGCCGCCAGCGGATTCACCTTGGCAATAGCCTGATGTGCGCTGTAAAGCATAAGCCCGGCGATTTCGTCAATACTCATGCGCGCCGCAAGATCGGCGACGCGCTCCTCAATGGGCAAGCGCCAGTCCTCATAAGGGTCGAGCTTGCCGTTACGGTTCAGGTCTTTGAAGGCGAATCCTTCTATTATAAGAATATACTTCTCCATTGCCGGCCCCGCGCCGATAACCGGGCCGCCCTTGTTTGCGTAAAGGCAATACTCTTCTTTTTGTATCTTGCTAAATCTTTCCATAGCTAAACTCCTGTTGGTTTGATTCATCTCATTATAGATACATCTACACCAGAAAGCGACTTTATCTTGTCCAGTTTATGGTCAAGTTTTGCGGTGTTTCAAAAGCGTCCGCTCTATATCCACTTCCTTTTCCCGCCGGTTCATAGCTTCAGCCAGATGAATGGCGGTTTTAAGCACAATCTTCCGGTCATACTCTTCTAATTGATCGATTACGTGAATAAAGGAACGAACATCAGGAGGCAGGGATGCCAGGGTTTTCTCACAAACAACTTCACAACCAGTAATAAGGTATTCAACTGACACTCCTAGAACCTGCGCAATTTTAACCGCAACATCAGCGGGCGGGATACAACCATGCCGACTCAGGTAGTTGTCGAGCGTGTACTTGTTGATTCCTGTTTTCACTGATAACTCTTTCACTACCATTCCGCAAAATGTTAACTCATTCTTTAAATTTTCCTTAAATCCCATATTACCAAATTAGGTTAATATACCAAATGCCTTATTGACATTTGTTAGAACAGACATAAAAATAGATTTGTTATCTGTACTTTTTACAACACGAGTCCAGCACGACCAAAACCTTGTATAGGTATCATCATGGCTTGGCCATGAAAATATATACGATGCAAAAGGAGTTTTTATGAAACGTTTTTTGGTTTTCATTACGGTTGCTTCTATGGCGATCATTGGCTGCGCGACGTCTGCGCCTGCGCCCACACCTGCGCCACCAGCTAAGACAGAGCGGGAACTGAGGGCGGAACGCTATACGCCTATCCGTACCATACCAGCGCAGCGTCCTGAGTGGGTGGACATTATGCCCAGATATGAGGATACGCTCAGTTTCACTGGTACAAGTAACCGGTATGCGACTGAGGCGCTGGCTCGTAACGCGGCATTGGAGGACGGACGGCGACAGTTGGTTGATTACTATGGTACGGATATGGTGAATTCAGCCATCACCAAAACCGTGAGCGCCGGTACTCTCAGTGATACCATAAACCCCGCACAAGTGGCACAGGGGCTTCAGGCGCGTATCTCACAAAACACGGCTCAAGCGCTGGAGGCTCGCGCCTTCTATGTTGAGGTCTATGTTGATGACAACAATAAAGAAGCTTTTGTCGCCTGGGTCTGGATGGAAATTCCCAAAAGGATTCTCAAACGGGTCATTGACGATTACACCAACGAACAAGCCGCTGACCTGCGGTCAAAGGCTGCCGCTTCATCAGATGAAGAGGTAAGGAGACAATTTGAGCTTGCCGCTGAGATGATGGAAAAAGGTCTCAGCACAGACCTAGTCCAATAATCACCCAAGCAGCGGAGGCGGCGTGTACACACGCATCGCCCCGCTTAACGTAACAAATGGTGAATGAAGATGGTAAAAGGTGAAAAGATTTTTCTCATTGGGTTACTGGCGTTTTCATTGGTTTCTCTCATAGATAACACGCTTTGGGCTCAAAGCAACAGAACCCTGCTCAGAACGCAGCCTGCCATAAAACCCGTGTGGGTCGATATGATTCCCAAAAGCGATACAGAAATTTTCTTCGTCGGCGTCTCACGCGGTTTTTCCAGCGCGTCAGAGGCGCGGGCTGACGCACGCGAAAACGCTTTTAACCAAGTGGTGAAATTCTACGGCGACTTCATTCAAAACACGGCGTCTGAAAAGACCTCAACAAGCAGCAACGCTGGTGAGACCCTTGCCAGCTTCATTCAGGCAGAGAGCGAAATCACCAGTTTCGCGCAAGCCATCGTTTCACAGGTCAGCGCGGATCAATACTACACCGAGATATACCTCACGCCAGATAACAAGGAACAGTATGTCGTATACGCCTTGTGCCAGCTCCCTCGTGAACGGGTCATGTGGGAAATCGAAAACTTTGCTAAAAATACCTCTGAACGCTACGCTAATCTGCTTGATACCCAAAACACGCTCCTCGCCGCGTTGCGTTCATACAGCGAGATACGCGCCGCCCTTGACAAAAACCCGCTCCACAGGAGCGTCGCCTATTACACGATGCCTGACGGCCGGCTAGTTGGTCTTTATGAGTACCTCTCAGTACAGATGAGCAGCCTTGCTTCCAGCCTTTCGTTTGAGCCGATAAGCTCCCAGACCCTTCACAAAACCGAAACGCTGCAAGTGTCAGTACAGGTACATTCTTCGCTTATGGGCTCTGTTGGTCCCTTACAATGCCGCGTCGCCTTTGTAGACGCGAATGAAAAGCCCGTCGTAGATCACTTGTACACGCTGGACGCAGAGAACCGCTTCACCCTTGAGCTTGCCTCTTCACGTCTCGAACAAGGAAATTACCGTGTAGAGCTTGAACTCATAACAGGCTTTCAGCCGCAGATAACAAGCGCGTTTTCGTGTGAGTTGATTCCCATACGCGCTTATCTGGAATGGTATGGAGACGCGCTGTCTGACACCGAGCAAAACACCCTGCGAGGCGGTCTGCAACAAGCCTTACAACGCTTCCGCGTACCAGTACAGATGACCAACGATGACAGCCCATTTTCATTCATCATCACGCTGACCACTGAGGAAGCCGCCTTGCCAATAGGTAACCGTAAGATCATTCGCGGGGAAGTATCAGTCGCGTTTGCGCGGAATGGGATAGTTCTGCACCAGTCGGAAAAAGGCGCCATCGCCGAGACAAACGCTAGTCTGCTTATGAACCGCGCCGCAAATTTCATCCGCGACAACAGCGCGTTCTATCAGGAACTGACGCAAGCCCTGAGCGAATAACTCTTTATGCCAAACTTTAGGAGAATCCAATGAAACATTTTTTACCTGTATTACTATTCGTGTTCTGCGCGTTTGCTTTCAGCGTAACGGCTGAAGCGCAGACCAAGCCCCGGCTTGCGGTACTGCCCTTTTCAGGAGGGAGCGAAGGCGATGGAAATACCATCTCCATGGTACTCTCGAATCAGCCCGCACTCCGTAACGTATTCACCGTCCTGCCCCGGACAAGCAACATCGAAATACTCATGCGAGAGCATGATATTGAGCGTTCAGGCTTAACCGACTCGGACACCATTGCTGAACTCGGTAAGCAATTAAACGCGGACTTCGTGGTATCAGGCCACATCCAGCGCTTAGGAGACCGGGACCTCGTTCATATCACCATCGTGGGAGTGGAAAGCCTGCAACAGATAGCCGGAATGTATCAGGAATACAGCAGCATTGAAGAGATTCGCGGCCTTTTACCCACAATGGCCGCCAAGCTGGTGGCCACCACTGCCGCAAACCTTGATACAATAAACCTGCCTAAGCTGGCGGTACTGCCGTTTGACATTCCCGAATCAGTGAATCTCCATGACGCGGAGACACTCGCCCAGATCCTGGCCACAGAGCTTGCGAACAGCGGAAAGTACGCGGTCCTTCCCCGTACCAGCACCATTGAAGCGGCGATGAAAGAGCAGGACATACAGCGTTCCGGCTTGACCGACGCGAACAGCATCAAAGCCATAGGAAAAGCTACTAACGCGGACTATGCGCTTACCGGAACCGTAACGAATCTGGGCAGCTTAAAACTCTTTCTCGTGCAAATCCTGAATGTTGAAGACGGCAGCATGCTCACCGGAGATGACCGCGAATATAATACTATCACGGAAGGCTTAACGCTCATGCCGCAAATATCGGACAAACTAACCGGTTTACAGGACGAGCGAGAGCGGGCGCGTATCGCGGAACTGGCGCGTCAGCAACAGCAGGAAGCCGAG
>JAIRMT010000087.1 GCA_031258505.1 Treponema sp. | reverse complement strand
TCGCGCGCTCGAACAGCAGAGAAGATTACCGGCAAAAGAACTGGTAACAGTGGGGTGTCCATATCTTGATGTATATGCTGAACGAATTAAACAAATTCCGCAAGAGGAACAGCATCCGTTTACGGTGCTGGTTTCACCGTCGTGGGGGCCTTCGGCGCTGCTTTCACGCTACGGGGAAAAGCTGCTTGATCCGCTGGTAAAAAGCCGCTGGCGTATTATTGTACGCCCACACCCGCAGTCAAAGAAATCAGAAGCGGCAATGCTCGACGCGCTCACCGCGAAATATAAGAATAGCGCCAATCTTGAGTGGGATTATGAGCGGGAAAACATCTTTTCCCTTAAAAAGGCTGATATTATGATTTCCGACTTCTCTGGAATTATTTTTGATTACGCTTTTCTGTGCGACAAACCTATTATTTATGTCAAGCAGGGTATGGACCTGCGTCCCTACGACGCTGACGATCTCGGCGAAAACGCCGTGGAAGAACTTTGGCAATTCACAACGCTTGAGAAGATCGGCATTGAGTTAAAGGAAGAATTCTTCCCCACAATAGACAATGTTATAAAAAACGCGGCGGACAGCGCGGAACTCAAAGCTGCACGACAGAAGGCAAAAGATGAGGCGTGGCAGTATCGCGGCAAAGCCGGTAAGCGGATCGCGGACTTTATGATGAAGCATGTGGAAGGGAAAGAAGAAAGAAAGTGAAGCCTGAAGCGTCTCTGTACATGTACGGGAAGTCTCTGTACATGTACGGGAAGTCTCTGTACATGTACGGGAAGTCTCTGTACATGTACGGAATGTCTCTGTACATGTACGGGAAGTCTCCGTACATGTACGGGAAGTCTCCGTACATGTACGGAATGTCTCCGTACATGTACGGGAAGTCTCCGTACATGTACGGAAGGCTTGAGGGGAAGTTTGTAAAGCTAATGAAGGATTATATGCTTACCTTGATAAGTATTGGGAACAGCCGGTACAGCGCAGAGAAGAAAAGGTAACAGGAGGAAAAAGATGCTAATCTATCTTGGTATGAGGGGCGACATCATTCACCCAGGTATTATCAACATCATTCGCGAGGGGGCAAGGCGCGGAGATGTGCTGGTGGGACTTCTCACTGATCAGGCGATTGCGGCTCATAAACGACTGCCCTATCTCACCTATGAACAGCGGAAGGAGGTCATCGAAAATATCAAGGGCGTTTCGCAGGTCGTGCCGCAGGAAGAGTGGAGCTATGTACCAAACTTGCGGAAGTATAAACCAGACGCTATCATACACGGGGACGACTGGAAAAGCGGCCCCCTGCAAAAAGAACGGGATGATGTGTATGCGGCAATGGAAGAACTCGGCGGTCAGGTCATCGAGATTCCCTATACGTCTGGTATTAATTCCTCAGCGCTCAACGAAGCTGTGCGTTCTATCGGTACAACACCGGACATCCGGCTTAAAACTCTCCGCCGCCTCCTCGACGCAAAGCCTCTGGCGCGTATCATGGAGGCTCATTCAGGGCTTTCGGGTCTCATTATCGAACATCTTGAAATCACGAAGCCCGATGGTCTTCACAGTTTTGACGGTATATGGTCATCTAGCCTCACCGACTCTACCAATAAGGGAAAGCCCGACATTGAGGCGGTTGATCTCACCACCAGACTGCAAGACTTGACCAACATTCTGGAATGTACCACTAAGCCTATCATCTTTGACGGCGATACTGGTGGTAAGAGCGAGCATTTCGTCTTTACGGTGCGCACGCTGGAACGGAACGGGGTTTCTGCGGTAATTATTGAAGACAAGGTGGGGCTGAAGAAGAACTCCCTGTTTGGTACTGAGGTTGACCAGGAACTCAGCCCAATCACGGACTTCTGTCAAAAGGTCAGCGCTGGGAAGCGGGCGCAGGTTACAAATGACTTTATGGTCATCGCCCGTCTTGAGAGCCTCATCG
The DNA here is from genome assembly GCA_031258505.1 of Treponema sp. Taxonomy (GTDB): domain Bacteria; phylum Spirochaetota; class Spirochaetia; order Treponematales; family Breznakiellaceae; genus JAIRMT01. The sequence continues at coordinate 11,619 of JAIRMT010000087.1, read as the reverse complement.
CGGGCTTCCCTGTAGAAGATGCTTTGGAACGAGCGCGCGCATATACGGAAGCCGGAGCAGACGGGATTATGATTCACAGTAAAGAAGCAACAGGCGTGGACATCAAAACGTTTTGTACTGCTTTCCGTGCTGAATATGCTCACGTTCCGATTGTGCTGGTACCTACCACTTATAATCAGTTTACTGAAAAGGAACTTCTCTCCTGGGGCGCAAACATCGTTATCTACGCAAATCACCTGCTGCGCGCATCATATCCCGCGATGATGAATGTCGCTAAGTCGATACTTGAAAATGAGCGCTGCCTTGAGGCGGATTCACTGTGTATGCCGATTAAGCAGATACTGGAATTGATTCCCGGAGGAAAGTAAAGAGGATAAGGTATGATTCAAGCTGGTTTTTTTTACGAAACATTGGCGAAGCAAGGGGTTAGTTTTTTTACCGGTGTCCCGGATTCGCTTCTGAAAAGTTTCTGCGCCTATATCACTGACCATACAGAGGCTAGGCAGCACATTATTGCAGTGAACGAGGGTGCTGCAATAGGTCTCGCGGTGGGTTATCATCTGGCAAGTGGTAACATTCCTCTGGTGTATATGCAGAATTCTGGTCTGGGGAACGCCACTAATCCCCTGCTTTCCCTTGCTGACGCTGAAGTGTACAGTATTCCGATGATTCTGGTTATTGGCTGGCGGGGCCAACCTGGTATACACGATGAGCCGCAGCATATAAAACAGGGAAAGGTAAGCTGTATCCTGCTTGAGGATATGGGAATTCATTATGCTGCTCTTTCTGATGAACAGGATAAAGCGTTGGAACAAATAGAGAGGGCTTTTCGCCGTATGGCGAAAACCAAGTCGCCTTTTGCCTTTGTGGTACGAAAAGACATTTTCGCGCCCTATACCTTGCAAAACACTGAGACGGTTGAGGCGGATATGAGCCGGGAAGAGGCGATTGAGCAAATTCTCCGCGCCGCGCCTGAATCAAGCGTTTTTATCTCCACTACCGGCATGGCTTCACGGGAAGTGTACGAGCTTCGTGATAAATATAATCAGGGTCATGGTCGGGACTTCCTCACGGTTGGTTCTATGGGACACGCCTCAAGTATTGCGCTTGGTGTTGCGCTGCAAAAGCCGGAACTGCCGATTATCTGTCTTGATGGGGATGGCGCTGTTCTTATGCACATGGGAACGCTGGCGGCAATAGGCGTCAAAAAGCCGCGCAATCTCTGCCATATTGTGCTGAATAACGGCGCGCATGATTCTGTGGGCGGTCAGCCCACTATCGCGCTGGATATTGATTTGCCCGGTGTTGCCCGCGCCTGCGGGTATGTCAATGTGTATTCAGCGCGGACTGTTGCGGAACTGCGGGCGGCGCTTGAGGCAAAGCTCGATGCGCTTACGTTTATCGAAGTTCGGGTAAAAAAAGGCGCGCGGAAAGATTTGGGGCGACCAAAGTCAACGCCGCAAGAAAATAAGGTGGAATTGATGAATTATATAAGGGGTCTCTCATGATAAAACAGGCGCTTATTCTTGGGGCGGGACTGGGTTCCCGCTTAAAAGATAGAACTCAGGCAATGCCAAAGGGGTTTTTGGAAATTGGCGGCAGACCTATGGTTGAGTGGTCGGTACAAAAGCTGCTCGGCGCGGGTGTGGAACAGATCATCATTGGGACGGGACACTGCCGCGAGATGTACGACGCGCTTGCTGAGAAATATCCGGCGATTCAGACGGTGTACAACGCCGCGTATGCTTCTACGGGCAGCATGGGAACTCTTGCGGTATGCGCGCCTCTTGTTACGGGCGATTTCCTGCTCCTTGAATCAGACCTGATTTACGACAGCATAGGTCTCCATGTGTTGCGCAACGAAACGCATGACAACGTGATTCTGGCTTCGGGCGCGACTCATTCTGGAGATGAGGTATATCTGGAGACCATGGAGGGCGATTTTCTCAGCGGTCTTTCCAAAAACAGGGCAGCGCTTGGTTCGGTGTTGGGCGAATTGGTTGGTATTTCCAAACTAACAGCGCCTTTTCTTCACGCTATGATTGAGTATGCCGCGCTGAATCATGAAACGCTCCCCATGCTGGAATATGAACAGGCAATCGCGGCTGTGGCGAGGGCGCGGACGGAAGATTTTCCTGTTTTTGTACGGAAAATCGAATACTATGCCTGGCGGGAGGTGGATGATGAAAACCACCTCAGAGGCGCGGAAACTGAGGTTTTTCCCCGTATAGCTGAGAACGAGTCTCTTCGCGCTGTCCGGCGTGAGGTTCTGCTTAATCCTGGTCCGGCAACCACGAGTGATACGGTAAAATACGCCCAAGTTGCGCCGGATATTTGTCCGCGGGAAAAAGAATTTGGCGAGGTAATGTCCTGGATATGCCAGGAACTCAGCTCTTTTGTTGCGAATCCGGCGGAATACAAGACGGTAATGTTCGGTGGGTCTGGAACTGCCGCAGACGAGGTGATGCTCTCCTCCTGTGTGCCTGAGAATGGCCGCATCCTGATTGTGGATAATGGCTCTTATGGGGAACGGATGGCGAAAATTGCCTCGGTGTACAAGCTGCCCTGTACGGTATTCAAAAGTTCTGTATATGAAGCAATCGATATGGAAAAACTTGAGGCGGAATTGGGTTCCGGCGCTTATTCTCACCTGGGCATTGTCTACCATGAAACCACGACGGGCCTGCTCAATCGTCTGGACCGCATCTGTCCCATAGCAAAACAATACGGCATGGTAACGATTGTTGACGCGGTGAGCGCGTACGCGGGAATTCCTATGGATTTGAAGAAGCTGGGCATAGATTTCATGGCCTCAACATCCAACAAGAACATTCAAGGCATGGCGGGAATAGGTTTTGTCATTTGTAATAAGGAGGAATTGGAAAAAACCGCCGCTATCCCTATGCGGAATTACTATCTCAACCTCTACGACCAGTACGCCTATTTTATGAAAACTGGTCAGATGCGCTTTACGCCGCCGGTACAGACGCTTTATGCGCTCAGGCAGGCAATTTTGGAAACTAAGCAGGAAACTGTTCAGGCTCGTTACCAGAGGTACAGCGAATGTTGGCGTATTCTTGTAGAGGCGGTTAAGAAATACAAGCTCAACATGCTGGTAAGAGAGGAGGACCAGTCCCGTTTGATTACAGCGATCCATGATCCAGAAACGCCGGCATACAATTTTGACGCCCTGCACGATTTTGCCCGTAAAGCTGGATTCACAATTTATCCGGGGAAGCTGGGGAAGATAAACACGTTCCGTATAGCCAATATCGGGGATATTCAGCGCGATGAAATGCGGCGTTTTACCGGCATTTTGGGGAAGTATCTTGATTCGATTGGTTGGAAGTGAAGCTGTGAACAGAATGTTTGACAGCATAGGCGCTGATATAGTGATTCTAAATATATACAATTATTGAAAATAACAAGATTAGCAAATATTTATTATAATTGCAAAGAGGTTAAGTTATGTCACGGAGTATGTTTTCTTCAATCTTGAAAACAAAGAAAAGATGGATTCTGTTCATTGGGTTTACCATGGTTCTCTATAGCATTTGGGGAATTGTTTGGGCATCATACTCAAAGTATGTATTTGATTCTATTGGAAACGCGGATGTTTCAGTCATAAAAGTTGTTGCTATCGGAATTATTATTCTTATAACAGGCGGGGTCAGCCTCGCGCTGCGAAACCTAGTTATTGACCTTTTTGTTAAAAAAATATCAGTTGAATTAAATTACCTTTTTATAGACTCTCTGCTGGGACATTCGGCGCAAAAAGTCGCGGAATTGGGAGAGGGAAAAATACTTACCAATTTTACCACGGATATAAATTCGGTTTCAGATATGATAAGAAACGGTATTCAGCTTATTCGAATACCTCTTGATATGCTCCTCGCTTCAGCATACCTGATTTATACAAATCCAGTTTTAGGGATTATTATCATAGCGCTACTTCCGCCGGTTACCTTGATTGGCAGAAAGATTGGGAATTCCCTTGAAATAATAAACAGAAAGTATCTAACAAGAAATGACAGTCAGTTAAAAATTATAAATCGAATCATTAAGGCGATCAATGTGATTAAAACCTATGCGTCGGAAAAACAAATCAAGCATGAGTTTAACCAGATTACCGCCGATAAATACGAACTTGAAAAGAAACAGGTAAAATATAACGCATTGTTTTCTGGAGTTATCGATATTTGCATGGGAGCTCCATACACGGTGGTATTCATACTTGGCGCGGTACTGTTCCAGAGCCAGCATATAACGGTTGGAACTTTAACGCTCTTTTTGCAATTATTGAACAGCATAACGACTCCCTTTACCCGGTTTAATATGATTTTGCTTCAATATAAGCAGACAAAGGTTTCATTTGACCGACTGAACGATATTCTAACGGTTTCGGGAGGCGATAATGATTTACCTGAACATATACGGATAACCCCCGAAGTCATACAGTCGATCCATTTTGATCAGGTACGGTTTAAGTATCATGAGCGGTTTATTATTGATAATCTTAACCTGTGGCTTAATTCTGGCAGGCATTACGCGATTATTGGGGAAAATGGAAGTGGAAAAACAACATTTATGAAACTACTGCTTAATCTTTTATCCCCTGATTCCGGCGCTATTCTGGCAAATGACTATGCGTATACTATGCTGCGGTTTCAAGATATCAGGAAAGATAATAAAATTGTATATATTGAGGATACTTCTTGTACCCTCTTTGATGATTTTGACCAAAATATCATATTGGACAAGGCGATGGATGACGGGTTGTATATGGAAGCGCTTAAAACAGTTGGGTTATTTGATATGTATGAGGAACTCAAGGCGAAAAGCCCTGATGAGTTGTCTGCTGGTCAGAAGCAGCGCGTATCCCTTGCGCGAGGTTTATACCATGTAAAACCGGGATCGCTTTTGGTGATGGATGAGCCTTTTTCCGCGCTGGATGCCAACGGTTGTAGTCAAATGTATGCAAATATCGCGATTTATAAAAAGCGGTATGATCTGACTATCTTGGAAATAACCCACAATATGACCGATATGAACCGGTTTGACTATATTTACTATTTCGAGGACGGCAAAGTCGTTCTTGAAGGCAGCCATGCGGCTCTTATGGAAGAGTCAAAGTACCGGCGCTATGTCGAAAATTATAATCGTGAAAAGCACATATCCTGACTTTATTTGCATTGATAAAGTTACAAATATCATTTCACGAATATAGAATTATATTCCCTTCCTAATAGGGATAGAATTAAGGAGCCTAACATGATGGAAGAAGACCAAGACCAGTATGAAAAACTATTAGCGATTGAGTTGAGCGCAATACTGCCTACTTTATGGTAGGTACTGCATGAGTCAAAAATGACCATCACCATTGACTGCCGTATGCTTGAGGCCAGCGGCGTTGGCGTGTACTTGCGCGAATGTCTGCCGTATTTTTTGGCGTCGTCTCATAGCTTTGTTTTATTGGGAGAACCGGTACAGCTTACGGCTTTAAGCAAAAATAAGCGTAACGTACAAGTTCTTGCCTGCGCTGTAAAGCCTTTTTCAATAAAAGAACTTTTTCTATTCCCGCCTGCGCTGCTACAAAGAATAAACAAAACCGATTTATTCTATTCCCCGTATTTCAACATTCCATGCGGACTTATCGTTCCTGTTTATACGACTATCCACGACATTATTTTTCCTGATATGCCGGAGCTTACATCGCGTTTGGGGCTTATGGCGCGGATGTGGTTTTATCGCCGCGCCTTTCGCCGTTCAAAAAAGATTTTTACAGTGTCGCAATTCTCCTGTTCGAGAATACGGCACTATGCGGGCGCGCTGCCGCCAGTCATTGTTACCCATAGCGCGATTCAACCGTATTTACTCAAACCATTAGCGCCGGTAAATAAAACAAATACGATTCTGTTTATCGGCAATATTAAAAGGCACAAGGGTTTGTGGCTTCTGCTTGAGGCTTTTTTTCAGGCGCGAAAAGAGGGCTTAAAACATAAACTCGTCATTGTTGGCGAAAAAAATAAGTTCCGGTCGGCTGACACTGAATCACTCAAGCAGCTTGAGACGGCTGATGATTCGCTGGTACAATTTACCGGCTTTATTTCTGATGAACATCTCAAAACATTACTTAGCGAAGCTGCTTTACTGGTTCAGCCGTCTTTATACGAAGGCTTTGGTTTGCCGCCGCTTGAGGCTATGGTATCTGGCACACCGGCGCTTGTGTCAGATATACCGGTGTTTAGGGAAATATACGCTGATTTTCCGGTAACTTTTTTTCATGCGGGCGACAGCGAGAGCCTGAAAGAGAAGCTGGTATTGCTCTTGCGCGACAGGGAGATGCCGCGTGTCGCGCTGCCGGATTCCCTGCGCAGCCGTTATACCTTTGAGAAAACGGCTTCGATTATTTTGCGGGAGCTGAGCTCATGAAAACGGCTATTATTCACTACTGGCTTGTTAATATGCGCGGCGGGGAGAAGATGCTGGAAGCCTTGCTGGAGCTTTATCCTGACGCTGACATTTATACCCATGTCTATAATCCAAAGGCGGTCTCCGCGCTTATCAAGCGTCATCGCGTGTATACGTCGTATATTAACAAATTGCCATTTGCCAAGCGTTTGTATCAGAAGTATATGCCGCTCATGCCTAACGCGCTCAAGGAATTTAACTTTCAGGACTATGATTTAATTATTTCGAGTGAGGCGGGACCAGTGAAGGGCGTTGTTCCTAATCCTGACGCTTACCATATTTGCTATTGCCACAGCCCAATGCGCTATCTTTGGGATATGTATCACGAGTATTTCAGGAGCGCGGGGTTTGTTACCCGTGTTTTTATGAAAATGCTGGTTCCGGGACTGCGGCTTTGGGACGTGAGTTCCGCGAATCTTGTTGACCGCTTCATCACTAATTCGCATTATGTTGCCAAGCGGATTAAACGGTATTATAGGCGGGACGCTGAGGTGGTCTATGGGCCTGCGGCGATTGAGAAGTTTCTGAACATTGAACGTCAGCCGGAAGATTTTTATCTGTTTTTTGGCCAACTTGTGGGTTATAAGCGGGCGGATATTGCGATTGATGCCTGCATCGCGTTGGGAAGGAAGCTGGTGGTTGCCGGTTCGGGTGCGGATAAAAAGGATGTCCGGCGTTACGAAAAATGTGGGTTGATCAGCTTCACCGGCAGGATTTCTGACGACGAAGCGGCGGGTCTGTTTTCGCGCGCAAAGGCGCTGCTGTTTCCCGGCATAGAAGACCTTGGGCTGGTTCCGATTGAAGCAAACGCAGCGGGCTGTCCAGTAATCGCGTATCGGAAAGGCGGGGTTCTCGATACGGTGAAGGAAGGTGTTACGGGTATGTTTTTTGACGAACAGACGCCAGCGGCCTTAATGCAGGCTATGGAAAAGTTTGAGGCAAGCGAAAAAAGTTTTTCTAAGCGCGAGGTATTCACCGCCCATGTCCAGCAGTTTTCACGCGAGGCGTTTAAGGAACGCATCACGCGCATTGTCGCTGAACGCAGGCGGGTGTAATAAATAGTCAAGATAAAAGCGCTAAAAGGTAAACCGTACGCCAATCCAGATATAGTTGTTTATGGTATCGCGCAGCTGGGCTTTCCATTCTGCTTTAGCGTCGTCAATTTTCTGCTCCAGCTGCTTGGTGGAGTCATGGTCATCAGGAATGGGGAACATATCGCGGTCAATGCCATTATTCTTGATATATTCAAACGTATAAGCTATGGAAAAACTGAGCCGGCCAAACTTGAAAGGCGGCAGGTTCCATGTGGCGTCAAGGCCGAACTGAAAAACATACTGTTTGGTTTCCTGTTCCATAAACAAGAGCTTTTCGTGTGAAATACTGAACTGCCCATCTCCCGCGTTAGGCGAGTCCATGACGCTTCCATCAGTACGAGGATTGTCCTCCTTCTCTGCGGCGAGATACTCTGCGATATACTCCGCGGGGAGCGACTCGTTCACGTTGGCGTGGCGGATGAACGCTAACGAGGTGTTTACGCGCAGGCTGGCAAGGGGTTCAAAACGCGCCGTAAGCGTAACACGGTCTGAATTCGGCGGGATTGTTGCGCCGAGGTTTTTTCCATTATGGGTGTAATTCTGGTAATTTATCCGTTCAATATCTTCACCGATGTTCACATCAGAGTAATCGTAGTGAGCGTAGGTGTAGGGCGTTACCAGCGTGTAATCCAGCGACAAGAGCGAGACGAGCGGAAGCGGCGGAATCCAGGTAACGCCGGTTTGGGCTGCGACCCGTATTTTCGTATCAAAGTCGAATTTAACTACATCGGCGAATTCGAGGTCGTCAACAAACAGATTTGTTGCCCATGAAAACCCGGTCCACGGCTTTATGTTTATCTCAAGCCCCATTTGGATATTGTCTTCGGCATAACCGTTTAATTGCTGAGACACCATGTACGGCGATATGGGTAAAAAATAGAGCGGTTCAATGCGTTTTCCATACACCGCATTTTCGTAATAAGCGAATTCAAGCCACTTCAATGGCGCGAACTTAACCGCGTGCATTGCCATGAATTTTTCAGGATATGGGTAATCGCCGGCGTCAGTTGACGCGGAGAGCATAAAGAGCGCGAGGGTATAGTTCCATGTTGGCTGATTCAGTACAAAAGCCATGTTGCCTGTGTGCAAGGCGCTTGGATTTATGACAACGCCATTATCGTAAAAATTGCCCCACGAAGAACGCGACATTCCCGCCTGAAACCACATCTTGTCCGAACCAATAGCTGCGGCGGAATTAAACGCTGCGAATATATCCACAGGCCCGACCGCTGTGTTGTCCTTGTAGGTATCATAACGATACCCGGAATATGCAGGGAGGACTTCTTCATCGGGTGTTTTGTTTGACGCAAGCAGATTGATATCGTAGCTGACTGAGAATACATCCATTAAGGAAAGATGCCCTGTTGAAAGCAGGCTCATATCAAGCTGCGCGTCATTATTATCGCCAGCGCCGATGTTGGCGCTTGACTCAGCGCCAACGTGGATGGTTTTCCCAAAGAGGCGCTCCTGCTGGACACGCGCCTTCTCGCTTTGCGCCGCATTACCGCTCTGTATCACCTGCTCCAAAAGCGCCCTGACCAAAGGCTCAGGGTATGGACGCAGGGGCGGCAGGTTTGAGACCAGCCCCAGGGTTTCCCACACCCGCAAATCATCGTAAAACGAATCTGACGGATTTATGATGGACTGGGTAAACGCCGCCGACGCCACGAACAACAACAATACGCATACATTTTTAACTTTCATCTACAATATCCTTTACAACTTTATAATCTTGCTCAAAGGCACACCCGCTTATCTCATACCGCGAGGTTCTCGGAGCATATCGTAATACTCTCAGAGCATATCGCAAGAATACCCATCACTTTTACAAAAAATAGTATTGACGAAACAGCAAAAGTAAACAAGGGTATGCTTATGAACAAAATTATTATCAGCCTCCTTGTCGCGCTGCTTGCCGCAGCAGAGGCAGTTGCGCTGCCGGCGCAGAAGCTCCTGTATCCGGGCGACTGGGCTTATGACGCGCTTGCGGTGTTGGCGCAGGAACAGGGTCTTGTCTTTTTCGCTGACTCAACGCTCACGGTTTCCCAGCTTAACAATATGCTTGACGAGATTGATGATGAAACGTTATCCCCCAGCGGCCAGCGCTTGCGCCGACAGCTGCGCGAGTACCTTGCGGCTCCGCCGTTATACGCCTATCAGTCTGATGCGATTGAGGCGGGCGTCGATGTTGAAGTTACCACAGAAGCCTTTGTTAAAAGCAACAGCGCGGTTCCATGGATTCACGACAACTATGAGCGCCGACCTCTCTTTGTTGCGCCGCTCACTCTATCCTTTGGCTCATGGCTCACTGCCGGCCTTGACCCGCAGTTCGCTGAAAATGAAAAAACCACGCTGCGGAATGACAACTATACGAATATCCCCATAGACCTTGCGCCGGAATTTGACCTGCACTTTCCTAAACGCGCCTACCTGAGCATTGGCATACCCTTTGGTAAGGCGTCTGGCGTGTATTTCTCCATTGGTATTGGCGAGAACTTTTACGGTAGAACCCGCACTGGCAGTATCCTGTTATCAGACTACATGGACCGCGTGAGCTTTGGACGCCTGTCGCTCTTCTCGCCCAACCTGCGCTATGGTGCGGAAATCATGCAGCTTGAGGCAACAAAGTACCTGTACATGCACTATCTCCAACTCAGGCTGTTTAAGCGCCTTACGCTTTCCTTTACCGAAGGGATGATGGTTAACGCGCCGCTTGAACTGCGTTACCTTAACCCGCTCATGGTTTTTCATAACCTCGAACCGTGGAAAACGTATGATGATTACAACGAAGACCTGGGCAATGGCGATACGCCAGCCGAACCGACCGGAGAAACCCGCGCAGGCGCGTTCTTCGGCACGAAGATTGAGTATCAACTGGGGAAGTATATCCGCTTATATGGACTCTTGGGCTTGAGTCAGCTACAGCTTCCCATAGAACGTGAGCATTGGGAGGATGATTTGACGCCGGATGCGCTGGCGTTTCAGCTCGGAACCGAGGCTTCTCTTCCGGCTTGGGATGGCTACTGGCGTTTCGGGCTGGAGGGCGTCTATACTTATCCGTATATGTACCTCAAGTGGGATAAGGGCTGGTCGTATTACAAGGAAAGTACCCAAGTAGACAATATGACTCTGAGGCAATGGACCGGCACACCCTTTGGGCCTGACTCCATTGCGGGTACGCTCTGGGCTGGCTATGAAGTGCCGCGCTCGTGGTCTCTGACTCTGTCGTTCCTGTTCGCGGCGCAGGGCGAACTTTCCAGTACAGACATCTTTAACACCGAAAAATACCGCAGCAGCCCGGAAGTAGCTGATGTGGTAAAGCCGCTAACCGGCACACCGACTTATACCTCAACCATCAGCCTCAAGGGAACCTGGTCGCCGTATTCGTGGATACATCTCATGCTTCAGCCCGGGTATCGCATAATCAATAACTACGATCACGAATCTGGCAAGACTGAGCATGGTTTTGAGCTTGCCCTTTCGGTACAGGTCTTACCGGGAAAATAACCATTTTTACTGTGGTATACTGTGAGGAGTCATGGTTATAACCTGAAAGGTTCCACTTATAAGGCAGAAGGCTTCCTGCGGCATACTAATATCAATCTGGGGAGCCTGATAGGGGAGTATGATTAGTAGTTTAAACTGAAAAATGCTGGTATATGCCTCGCGGTACCTCGCAAGAAAGACGATTTATAATATAATGATAGTAATACGACAACAGAGACTGGTTGGAGGGTATGGATATGGATAGACTGAACATCATGAACGATTTCGCCTTTCAGAAGAGCCTGATGGAAAGGGGGCGACGAACCCCAACTTTTATCCTTTCTCAACACCACACTGGAGTGGACCGGCAAGGTCAACCTGAAATCTGTGGAAATCATTGAAAGTAAAGATATTCCGGTGGAAATCACGATCGACAAGGAGCTTACCATTATGGTGGTGAGGCTTGCTTAAGGCGAGCAATACCTGTATGATACCAGATTAGAAGAGACTTTATGGCGAAAACAAAGAAACAGCATACCCAAGAGCCGCGCAACGACTGGCATACCAT
>JAIRMT010000046.1 GCA_031258505.1 Treponema sp. | reverse complement strand
TCTTTGAGCGAGGCGATGATGTCAGGGATGTCGTTCCTGGGGTTTGTGCCAAGACTGCCGGTGCAGAGCGTAACGCCGTTCAAGGGTTTATCCACCATCTTGATAATGCGCTGCAAGTCCGCCTTGTTCTTCGTGATGGAGTGGGTGGTTTGGTGTCTGTCCCCGAGGTGAGCAGTGTTATAGTCTGTGTCCCCGCAGGGTGAGCGTGGTCTCTATCCCCGAGGTGCGTACAATGTGTATTTTGGAGATGCGCTTGATTGACTAAGGTTTCCGTTTTAGCTATGATGTTTCTATAAGTTATGTATTTTTCATACTAAAAGGAGTTCACTATGTCGGGCCACAGTAAATGGGCGACTATTAAACACGCGAAAGGCGCCGCTGATGCTAAACGCGGACAGATGTTTACCAAGCTAATCAAAGAGATAACCATTGCCGCAAGAATGGGCGGGGGCAATCCAGAGGGTAACCCCAGACTGAGAACAGCGGTACTCAAGGCGCGTACCGCGAATATGCCCAAGAGTAACATCGAAAACGCCATCAAGAAGGGTACAGGAGAGCTTGAAGGGGTCAGCTATGAGGAGTTGACCTATGAGGCCCGCCTGGGCGAGGCCGCCATTCTCATTGAGGTATTAACCGATAATCGGAATCGCGCGGCGGCCAATGTCCGCAACATTCTAACGCGAAGTGGCGCGGAGCTGGCCAAATCAGGCTCTGTTGCGCGGCTTCTCACGCGCAAGGGTTTTATCACCCTGGATGGCGAGAAGTACACCGAAGATGAGGTTATGGAAGCCGCGCTTGAGGGCGGGGCCGAGGATGTCAGCCTTTCCGGTGGGGTGATTGAAGTTACATCAGCGCCGGAAGACTTTGAGGCCGTGGCAAGGGCGCTGGAAGAAAAGTCCTACGAAACCACAAGCGCGGAGATCAGCATGGTTCCTGAAGCGCCGGTTACCCTTGATAAAAATGACGTTGGTAAGGTATTAAAACTGATCGAGAAACTTGAGGATGATGATGATGTGCAGAATGTCTACTCAAACATCGATATTCCTGAAGATTTTGAAACAGCAGACTAAGCGCCAGACAAAGGCGGACGCTTAAGGCAGTCCGCCTTTACTGTTTATTAGCCACAAGGCGAGACACAATGACTGAACAAACACAAAAGCATATCTGGGCGCGGACTCATTGAGCTTAAACACTGGTATTTTCGAGGCGGACGTAATCAAGGCCATTGACGAGGCGCTGTCTCTTTTTGGTATCTTTCACTTCAGGAACAACACAGGCGCGATAAAGACCACGCGGGGAACCTTTGTCAGGTTTGGTTTCCCTGGTTCGGCAGACTTTCTGGGAATCTGTCCGGGGGGAAAGTTTTTAAGCGTGGAAGTAAAGCGTCCTGGCGGGCGTTTATCGCCGACGCAGAGCGCGTGGCTTGATGCTGTAAACCGCGAGGGCGGCGTGGCTATCTGGGTGGATAGTGTCGATAGTCTGGAACAACAACTGCGGGAGCGCGGGGTTATCAAATGACGGACGCTCATTGCCACCCGTTTGACTTGGCCGCCCGTTTTCCCGGAGCAGAGGCTGAACGGCAGCAGTTAAACGTGGCCTGTGCTACCAGCGCGTGGAATCTTGACAGCTTTGTCTACCATGAGTCGCTTGCCGTTGCCGATAAAGCAACGTTCCGGCTCTGTTTTGCTGTTCATCCTCAGCTTGCGGCAATGGACGCGGGCGCGGTTCAGGCGTCGCTTGATACGCTGTACCGGCTTGTCGGGGAGAAGCGGCTGGATGCGATAGGCGAGACCGGCTTTGATCTTTATAACGAATCGTTCAAAGGTACGGAAAAGGCTCAGGATGAGCTTTTTGCCCAGCATCTGGAACTTGCCATCAGCAATGGGCTTGCGCTTGTGTTACACATACGCCGTGCCATGCACAAGGTTTTTGCTTATACAAAGGCACTGAGACGCGCTCCGGCGCTGATCTTTCATTCATGGTCTGGAACCCTGCATGAGGCTGAGTCCCTGCTCCGGCGGGGGATCAACGCATGGTTTTCGTTTGGCGCTCCCATTGCGCTCAATCACAAGGAAGCCATGCGTTGTTGCACCCACCTTCCGGCGGAGCGCCTGCTCACAGAAACCGACGCGCCTTATCAGCCGCTAAGAAGCGCGGCCTTTTCCCGCTATGCTGATCTGTCGCTCACACTGCAAACCATGCACAGCCTGCGCGAACAGGCCGGAACCCTGCCGGCGGTTCCACTTGAATCCCTGATCGACGCCAACTTTCATTGTTGCTTTTCATCAATGCGTTTCTAGGGGTATGGTGATGGCGAATACGCTTCCTCCAGTGGGTCGGTTGAAGGCTGTGATTGTCCAGCCGTGTGAATCGGCCACGCCTTTCACCACTGAAAGCCCCAGTCCCATGCCTTGTTCACGGCGGGAATTGCTTCCGCGATAAAAAGCATCGAATATGTGGGGAAGGTCTGCTTTGGCAATGCCCGGACCGTTGTCGCGTACTTCGATGACCGCGTGGTCTGCTTCGGTATAGGCGTTGAGCGCGATAAGGCTGTCAGACGGGGTATAACGCAGGGCGTTGTTGGTGAGGTTTTCAAGGGCGCGCAAGACAAGGCGCTCGTCCATAGGCGTCAGAAGTTCGTTGGGTATGTTGATGCAGGTCTCTACGCGGCGCTGCATGAGTTCCGCGTCATCAATGATACGCTTGGCGTAGGCGCGCAGGAACGCGCTCAGGTTCACTGGCTCAAGCGCTTGCCGCCATTCGCCGGTGTCAAGGCGCACGAAGTTCAGGAGATCGTCGATCATGCCTTCTAACTGATCAACCTTGCTGACGATGATACTGAGCGAGCGCTTCTGCGATTCAGGATCATCGGCAATGCCGTCTTCGAGAGCCTCGGTGTAACCCTTGATTAGCGCCAGCGGCGTCTTGAGGTCGTGGGTAACGCCCATGATGAAGCGGGCGCGGCGCTGTCCATCTTCCTTGAGTGCCAGACGCATCTGATTCAGGGACTTGACGAGTGAGGTGATCTCGTTGTTGTGGCGCAGGAACTTCTGTTCTTTGATGACAACAGGCTGATCTAAGTCGCCGGACGCGATGTGGCGCGTGGCTTCCTCCAGTTTAGACATAGACGAGGTAACCGAGCGGGCAATCGCTAACGACATAAAGATCATAAACAGCGGGATACACGCGCTGCCCAGTGTTATAAACGGAAATGGCGTCTTAACGTTGCGATCTATACGCTGGAAAAGGTAGAGCGGTTTGCTTGCCGTCGGCAGCAGGTACGACTCAAACGAGTATTTGTAACGGCTATCCATGTTGCTAACTGCGTCAAAGATTTTAGCGCTGTTTACGGTTTCACCAGCAACAAAGAAGTCAAACGTTGAATAGATCACCGTAAGGTCCGTGCTGAAAATAGCGACGACGGTATTCGTGCGGATTGTTCGCAGAAACATCGAGATAATCCGCCATTCATGCGATGTTGCAAAGCTGCCGATGAGCGGCGCTACTTCTTCGTACATTGGGACCGCTTGTTCCGTCTCCCGCATTTCGCTGAAGATCATCTGTCCCAATATTGCCAGCATCGGCGCGATGAGGATGCCGGCGGTGAGCAAACGGAACTGAGCCTTGATCTTCATGAGCCATTCTCTCCTATATAATCAGGGTTTATACGGTATCCCTTGGCATGAACGGTTTCGATATAGCGGGGATTGGTTGGATCGTCCTCGATTTTTTTGCGCAGCCTCTGTATATGCACCGCGATAGTGGTAACATCGCCGTACTGGTTTTTCCATATCTCGGAGTAGATGCGTTCCGGTCCTTCGGGATGACCGGCCTGTTTACACAGAAACGCCAGCACTTCGTACTCTTTCGCGGACAGCGCGATCTTTTCATCGCCTTTTTTCAGGGTACAGGAGTCATAATCTAGCGTGAAGGCGCCGAAGCGGAAGACGTGAGAGACGACGACGCTCTCTTGAGTGCGCGCCCGCCGCAGTAGCGCGCACACCCGCGCCGACAGCACCTTGGGCGAAAACGGCTTGGTAACGAATTCATCAGCGCCGTAGCCGAGTCCGGTGATAAGGTCCTCGTCAGCGTTTCGCGCCGAAACGATCATGACTGGTGTGTCATGGTTTTTCCGCCATGTTTGCAGAAACTCGAAGCCGTCCATGCCCGGGAGATTGAGGTCGAGGATGATGAGGTCGCTTTTCCAGCCATCAAGGAGCGTCAGCGCGTCCTCAGCGCTTTCAGTATATTTCACTTCCAGCCCTTCCTTGCGCAGGTACAGGGCGATAAGCTCGGCAAGCTCCCGCACGTCCTCAATGATTAACACGTTTCCCTTCATAGTCTGACTATATGCCTCGCCATTCCCTTTGAGCAATACGAATTAGCAAATATAACAAAAAGTTAAGTCAATCGAAACGGTTCTATGCTGTCAAAATCTTTTAAAGAAAACTCACAAATCTTTCTAAATCTACTTGACATTTGTTTTTAAGTTTGGTAAGGTCAAAGCATACCAACTGCGTAGACGAAGTTTCGGGCGCAGGTGAGAGTAGGGCCGCTAGCTCAGCTGGTAGAGCAGCAGACTCTTAATCTGCGGGTCGCAAGTTCGATCCTTGCGCGGCTCAAGTTTTGTAAGATTGTGCGGGAATAGCTCAGTGGTAGAGCGCCACCTTGCCAAGGTGGATGTCGCGGGTCCGACTCCCGTTTCCCGCTTAGGAAGTCCTGACATACGTTAAGCCTATGTCAGGACGTTTTTTTTACAGCCCATCACAGCGCATGGCTTGAAACAAGCGTAAATCAGACCAGTGTATATGCCGATATAAAAGCAAAGGTATTACAATGGAAGCTACTGAAAAAAGTCTTGAGCTGATGCGAATACAAACCGAACTCATGGATCAGATCGCTGGCGTTCAAGATTCAATCAAGAATGCGGTAACGAACCGCCAATGGGACAACTTTGAAATCCTCGTTGAGTCTATGCAGGATTACAGCGCCCGTTTTGAAGAACTTGACGCGGAACGCGCTAAACTCTTCGCGCAAATGACCGTCGAGCCGGTAGAGCCGGTAGTGTCAGACACGCCAGCGGCTGTTAGCCCTGCTATCACCGAGCCGGTAGTGTCAGATATGAGCGCTACTGGTGTCAGACACCTCGTTGAACAAACAGTGCCAGATACTGCCATGCCAAACACAGCTCGTCCACCAGAAGCCCGCCTCTATGCCTTTGCCTCGCGCCTGCCGGAAACTGAGCGCAGGCAGTTCACCGACCTGTATCGCGGACTCAGGTTGCGGGCAATGAAATTACGCGCCGCTAGTGATTCTTTACTGCTTTACCTGAATGAGGCGAAAACCACAGTTGATGGCTTTATTGATGCCGCGTTTCCGGAGCGTAAAAGTAAGCTGTATTCCCGCAGGGGAATGCAAATCGCCGCTGATATGCGGTGTATGGTACTGAATCGAATCTTTTAGCAAAGAATCTCCCGCGTGAGTGCGTGGATTGAAACAAACAACAAAGGAGCTACAAACATGGCATCAACCTTTTTAGGTATCGAAATGGGTAAACGGGCGGTCTCAGCCCATGAGATAGCGCTCAATACCACTGGTCATAACCTGTCAAATGCCAATACTGAGGGGTATTCGCGCCAGAGGGTCGAGTTCTCGGCAATGGACCCGCTGTATCTGCCCGGCCTGAACCGCGAGGAACGTCCCGGCCAGATTGGGCAGGGAACCGTCATTGAGCGGATCGAGCGGATACGCGACCAGTTGCTTGACCGGCGCATCGTTGAACAGGCTTCGAGCGAGGGTTACTGGACCACCAAAGACCCGTATATCCGTTCGCTGGAACAGATTTACCTTGAACCCGGCGATAATTCCGTGCGTAGTAAAATGGACGCCTTTTGGGATTCATGGCAGGAACTTTCGATTTATCCGAGTGAGACAGCGCCTCGTACAGCCGTACTTGAGCGGGGACAGACACTCATCGACAGCATCCATGACCGGTATCAGTCGCTCAAGGGGCTACAAGACATGGCGAATGAGGATATACAGCTTACGGTAGATCGGGTGAACGAACTGTCCAAACAGATCGCCGCGCTGAGTAATACCATTGAGGAAGTAAAAGCTCAGGGGGATATGCCTAACGACTTGCTGGATCGCCGAGACCTGCTGGTTGATCAACTTTCTTCTATTATAGATATCAAAGTTTCAAACCGCGACCCTGACGAGTTCATCATTCACACTGGGGGCAAGGCGCTGGTGCAGGGGCATATCGGTAGGCAGTTTGAGATGGAGGCCAGCGTTGACGGCTATGCCCAGATCGTGTGGGGCGATACTGGCGAGGACGCGCATTTTCAGAGCGGTGGACTCGCAGCGCTCATCGACCTGCGGGATAACGTGATCAATGACGAGATTCAGAATCTCGACTCCATGACCATGAACTTTGTTGATCTCGTTAACGAGGTTCATAGCGCGGGGTATGGCCTAAACGGTAGTACGGGCGAAAACTTTTTTACTGAATATCGTTTCGTTACCAATGTCAGTGGTAACTATGATCGTAATGGCGATGGCGAGTACGACTCAAGCTATATCTTTCGCGTTACCGGCGCCAATCCGCTGGAGAGCCGCGCTCAGGTAGGGCTTGAAGGCAATATCAGTCTCTCAGCCGGCAAAGGTAATGTCGATGTGCCGTATTATGCAACTGATACCGTGATGGACATTGTTACCCGCATCAACAACTCCGGTGCGGAAGTTACAGCCCGTCTCGACCGCGAGGGACGGCTTTCGCTCAAAGGTACAACAGCGTCCGACCCTTCCAACCCTGACTTCGTGATCCGGCATATTGAAGACAGCGGTCGTTTCCTCGAAGGCTACGCTGGTGTGTTGAGCGCGTCTGGCGCTGATGGCGCTTTTGACTGGGGACACGCCGACGCGATAAACAGCTTGAGCATGACGACTGCCAGCGTCGCAACCGCGCCCATTGCTCACCCGTCCGGCTGGATCGAAATAAACCCCGCGCTCACTCGCGATCCAGCCTCAGTTGCCGCTGGTTTTGGCGAGAACGGCAGAGCCGCCAACGTGGGTAACGGTGAAGCGGCACTGGCTATCGCCGCTATCAGAAACACCGACGTTATGGTCGGGCAACTCGGCACATTCGACGACTACTTCGCCGACGCCGTAGGACGCATTGGTCTTCTGGGCGAGCAAAGCGGGCGCGCACTTGAGACGCAAAACCTCGTAATGAAGCAACTTACCGATATGCGGCAGTCAGTCTCCGGCGTCAACATCGACGAGGAATTGACCAACATGATTAAGTACCAGCACGGGTACTCAGCAGCGGCGAGGTTCATCACCACCATGAACACACTGCTTGATACCCTTATCAAAATGGGAGCGTAATAAATGACACGAATTTCCACGAATATGCCGAGCATTGATAGTCAATACTATCTGCGCCGGCAAGAAGAGCGGCTGGCCAATGTCCAGTCTCAGATCGGGGCGCAGTCGCGGCTCTTGCAGCTGCGCGACGACCCCCTCGCCGCTTCTCATGCGGTGCGTTACGAGTCCTACCTTGCGCGGCTTGAGCGCTTTGAGAGCAACACGCTCTACTCGCAGGAACACCTCAACCTAACCGACGGCTATCTACGCCAGACGAATGACATACTCCAGCGTCTCCGAGACCTTTCGGTGCAGGGCGCTAACGGCGTCTATACTCAGCAGGATATGCGTTACATGGCGGTAGAAACCAACGAGCTGCTGAAAGAACTTGTGTCAATATCTAACGCATTAGGTCCTGATGGCCGGCAGCTCTTTGCGGGCGACCGAACATTCAGTGAACCCTTCCGCACCATCGAAGGCGTTGTCGAAGGCAGCGAAGAGCCGATGATTGCAGCGGTTGAGTATCGGGGCGCGGGCGCGTCGCGTAAGGCAGAGATCAGCGAGGGCGTCTATGCCGAGCTTGACCTCAGTGGCGGTGAGGCGTTCTGGGCTGAGAAGATGCAGGTGTTTTCAAGTTTTGACGCTTCAGACTACCGCGTGGCAAACGCGGGCGCGTTCTACATTGATGGCCAGGAAATCACGGTCAACGCCGGTGATACTGCGCGGGTAATCGCGTCCAAGATCAACGAATCTTCCGCCCCGGTCAAGGCATACATTGACCCGGAAACCAATGGACTTGCCCTTGAAGGCACAAGCGCTCATTTGATCCGCGTTGAGGATGCCAGCGGATCGTCAGTCATGCGCGACCTCGGCGTCATAACAAGATCGGCTGAGGCTGGCGCGCCAAACTGGAACAGCAGCGCCAAAGTTTCGGGCGGCTCGATCTTTGATATGGTGATCCGCTTGCGCGATGGGCTATTCCGGGGCGACACAGACTTCATCGGCACTCAGGGCATCGGCGGCATTGACCTCGCGCTGAACAATGTACAGAAGAACCTTACCGAAGTTGGTAGTCGAGCAGAACGCGCGGCACAGACTTGGGGACGTATCAACGAGGAAATCCCCAATGTTACCGCCTCGCTCACGCGGGAAACAGGGCTGGACTTCGCTGCCGCTGCCACTGACCTGAGTATGCTCGACTTCGCGCATAAAGCCGCGCTCCAAACCGCGTCAAAGGTGCTGTCAACAACATTGCTGGACTACCTGCGCTAAGAAAAGCTCACCCAGAGGCGCGTGTAACTCCGGGTGAGCTTTTCTTGAATCTAAAAAACGGAGACAAGATGAAAATAACAACAAAAACGCATGAAACTATTGACATCGACGAGCGACAGATAGTGAATTTCCCCCACGGATTGTTCGGGTTCGAGGTGTTGAAAGACTATGCGTTGCTGGACACAGAGTGTCCGCCTTTTTACTCCCTCCAATCAGTTGATATTGAAAGCCTTGCCTTTACCCTCATCGACCCATTTCTGTTCAGACCCGATTACGAGGTACAACTCGATGATGATGATCTTCAGGAGCTTGGTATCGACGAACCGCGACAAGCCCTGATTCTCTCTATTGTTACGATTCCTAACAGCAATTCTATGACCGCTAATCTTCAAGGACCGCTTATCATCAATCGGGAAACCCGCTTGGGGAAACAGGTAATCTTGCAAGACCCACGCTGGACCATTAAACATGACATCATCGCGGAATTCAATGCGCGAGAGGCAAGTCCATGTTAATACTATCCAGAAAAATCAATGAAAAGATTATGATCGGTGAGGATATATCTATTTCGATCATCGAAATACAGGGTGATCATATCCGTATCGGGGTAGAAGCGCCCAAAAACATAAAGATATTCAGACAGGAAGTATTCGACGCGATCAAAATGGAAAATAAGGCGGCCGCAACCTCAGCGCCGGTACTGTCTCAGTTCCATTTTAAGTTTAGCGAACATAATACCCTATAAACATTCTCCCCCTTGACTTAATGCTTGCGACAACTTTTAGCATGTTCCTATCTATACGCTTTAAGGAGTATTGTTTATGAGAACCATCAATCTTGGTTTATCAGGCATACAAGTTCCCACTATCGCCGTGGGCTGTATGCGTATCAACAACATTGGCAAGAACGAGGCCGAGACGTTTGTTAAGGGCGCGCTTGATCTAGGCGCAAACTTCTTTGATCACGCCGACGTCTATGGCGGCGGAACCTGCGAATCCATCTTTGCAGACGCCATCAGCATGACGCCGGCAGTTCGGGAAAACATCTTTATCCAGAGCAAGTGCGGGATAAAGCCGGGAATTGCCTTTGATTTTTCAAAAGAGCATATCCTCGCCTCTGTGAACGCCAGCCTCAAACGGCTCAAAACCGACTACCTCGACGTACTCTTGCTCCACCGCCCTGACGCGCTCGTGGAACCAGAAGAAGTGGCTGCGGCTTTCGACACGCTCCAACAGCAAGGGAAGGTGCGGAACTTCGGCGTGTCTAACCAAAACCCCGGACAGATACAGCTCCTGCGAAAGTTTGTCCGCCAGCCTCTCGTCGCCAACCAGCTTCAGCTCAGTATCACCAACGCTGCCATGATCACCGAAGGGCTTCACGTCAACATGACCGACAACGCGGCAGTCAACCGCGACGGCGGCATACTCAACTTCTGCCGGCTCAACGACATCACTATTCAACCATGGTCGCCCTTCCAGCACGGCTTCTTCAAAGGCGTTTTTCTGGGTAACAAAGAATTCCCCAAGCTCAACGCCAAAATCGACGAAGTAGCCGCCAAGTACAGCGTCTCCAACACCGCTATCGCTATGGCTTGGTTACTCCGTCATCCGGCAAAGTTCCAGCCCGTAACCGGCACCATGAACCTTTCGCGCCTTAGCGACTGCGTCAAAGCCGCCGCCATCACCCTTTCCCGCGAGGAGTGGTACGCGATATACTTGGCCGCAGGGAACATCCTGCCATAAAGAGAGGGAGAGAATATGTTAGGTCCGCTAGTCAATGCGCTGGCCATTGTTGTGTGCAGTCTGCTCGGTTGTTTTGTAATCAAAGGCATTCCAGCGCGTTTTGAGGAAATCATCAAAAAAGCTATCGGCCTCTCAATCGTGTATGTAGGGATAAAGGGCGCGTTCGACAACGAGCGCGTCCTCTTACTCATTATGAGCATGGTTATCGGGGCAATCATCGGTGAACTTATCAACATCGACAGGCTGATGAATTGCTGCGGCTCATGGGCTGAGAAAAAGCTCGGCATGAGAGGCGGCACTTTTTCCAAAGGCTTTGTCTCAGCCACTATTCTGTTCTGCACTGGTTCCATGGCCATTGTTGGTTCCATGCAGAGCGGCTTACTCGGAAACCACGAAACGCTTTTCGCCAAGTCCATACTCGACGCTTCCATGTCGCTCGTATTTGCCGCGTCTCTGGGTATCGGCGTGATTTTCTCCGCCATACCAGTCTTTGTATATCAAGGCGGCATTGTTCTTGCTTCTTTGTCCATAAAAGACCTGCTGACCCCAGACATCATCACGGAAATGTCCGCTGTGGGAAACCTTGTCGTGGCGGCGATTGGCTTTAACTTCCTCGGAGTCAAAGAAATCAAGGTGGCAAACCTCATTCCCGCGATTTTTATCCCCTGGGCATACATGACGATTGAAAAACTTTTCTGATGATAAGGACACACCTATTCTTCTCCTCCCTCGCGATATGCTTTGAGAGTATCGCGCTATGCTTAAGCGCCAAGAACAGGATAAACGCATAGAATCAGCCGGTTCGTGGAAGCAGGGCTTAGGCGTCTCTAAGCTATGGCTTAGAGACCATCTTAACTACGCTTAAGAGATCATCTTAACTATGGTTAAGAGACCATCTTAACTACGCTTAAGAGACGCTCTTAACTACGCTTAAGAGACGCTCTTAACTACGCTTAAGAGACCATCTTAACTACGCTTAAGAGACACTCTTAACTATGGCTTAGAGACCATCTTAACTATGGTTAAGAGACCATCTTAACTACGCTTAAGAGACCATCTAACTCATGTTACGCAGGAAGAAAAAGTGGTAAGAATTTGTCATCGAATGGACGCTAAGATACGCGAATATTTCATTTCTCTAAAGAAGATTCGCGTTCATTCGCGTCATTCGATGATCTTTTTCTTTCCGGTGCGTAAGGTGAGACTCTAAGACTTAGCGGGGATGAATGGAAGATTGTTGTTTGTGGGCTTTCACAGCTCCCCTCCCGCAGCGCCCGCGTCTAGCGCAGATTCGCCAGCCAGCGGTGTCAGACACTATAACAAAGTGCGAGCCCGCGAAGGCGCTTTCACGACATCGGCGATGCTGCAGCGTTCATTGTGTCCGGGTCGCCTGGAATCAGGCATTTGTTCGCGCTCCCGGCTAAACGTCTCTATGAGGCTCTTAAAGATTCCCTGTCCAATGCCTCTGTTCAGCATCAAATTGCGATACTTTGAATTGCTGGCATCTCTCAGCGACGAGTACATATACGTTTATCCTGGCCAAGAACCAATGTCCATTGAATTTCTCGAAAAATACAATATAATAAAGGGTAACAAGAGAAAGCATTGTTAATAGCGCTTAGGCGGGAACCAAAGCCCGCTCTCTCGGCGCGTTTAAGGAGGTTTTATAATGAAAAGATGCTTATGTATGGCTGCGATTATGGCTGTGTTGAGCGCAGCCGCGCTTTCCGCGCAGGCGGTGATCCCAATCCAACTTCGACTTTTTAAATCCCCGACAAGGTCCATCAAACTTTCACATGCCAGCTGAATAAAATCGCGGGATTCGCTCGTCCAAGCACCCGAGCATAGCTTTTTCAATGAACATCAGGAACTTTCAGACCTTTTGAATCGTGAATTACGAGATAATCAGCAATCCTCAACCAGGCGAATGCCACTATTGGCAATTTAAAAAGTGTTGCATCTTCCATTCAGCATCACATTTCCCTTCTCTTTCCTCCTACCTCCTCTGTACTCACAATTTCACCCACTTCATCCCATTCAATCCAAAATCCAT
>JAIRMT010000167.1 GCA_031258505.1 Treponema sp. | reverse complement strand
TCCATCAAAACGCATCAGAAAGGGAATTTCATTCAGACAGCTCGTCATTTTCCCGTTTTCAAAAACTGCCCATGTCCACTCAGGCGGATTATTTAGCGATTTATCTTTTCCATCTTTTTCTTTGCAAAAGTCATACCTTTGGTTATATACAACTGTATGAATGCGCTCTACAAGCGAACATTCATCTTCACAGATTCTGCGAATTTCTTTCATAGTAGACTCCAGCGATTTTTACCGCACAAACAAAACCTTATTTTCAAACGATAACAAATCTCTTTTCTTCCGGTAATTGTTTCAATCCATGCGCTCTACACGGAGGGCGATAGCACTTACTGCATAGACATAGCTTTGCCCACACCCATGACTTACAGGCGTGATCCCATATATACCCATTACCACTGAATTTATGCCGCGAGCCGAAACATCGTCAGAATCATATTTTCAGATCATAGCAAGACTCAAAATTTTAAGCCTAACATAACCCTCCTGACAAAACAAATCTCCCGACAAAACATTACTTACACCTAATTTTATAATATATATATATATATATGGGGGGGGGGGGGGGGGGGGTAGATTAATCCTGCATAAATATAAAATCTTCTCCGTGTGCCTATCACCCATCCTCCTTCCTCCTTAATGCACCGCACATGGCAATGCGCAAACTTTCACTATACGGTCCACCGCGTAGTATGTACTCTCTTCCAACATATAAACTATAGTATATCCCTTCCCAACTGTTTTGTCAAGCAAACCACAAAATATTATAAATTTGTCAGATACGCCGCGCCATAGCGCTGTATCAGCGCCTCGCCAGCGCCGACAAGCCGGCTGGCGTCAACAAGACCGCGACCGGGCAGGCACTTCAGCGCCGCCTCCACAACAGGCCAGCGGGAACCGCCAATGACAAAGGGTAGACGGGCAATGTCAGGATAGGAGAGCGCTAGGTTGACCAGGGTCCGCATGGCAAGGGGCGCGTCAGGCAGCTCCTTATCAAGGCGGAGCGCGATATACGACGCGCCTGTTTCAGCCGCTGAACACAGTAGTTCCACAGCCTCGTCGTAATCACCCGCAGCGACCAGCGTTTCAACACGGTCGTCGTAGGCCACTTGCGCAGGCAGGGCGCCTGGTTCAAGGCCAGACAGCAGCGGCGACACACGGCTTGGCTTCGGTAAGGCTCTAGGGCGATAGTGTACAGCCTTTTCCGCAATAGCAGCGATGTGTTCCGGCGTGGAACCACAACAGCCGCCCACGATGTTCACCAGACCTTCGCTCATAAAGTCTGCCTCCGCCTCAGCCATGAGCGCTGGCGTTTCATCGTAATCGCCAGCCTGATTGGGCGTACCAGCGTTGGGGTACGCGATGACCATACACGGAACAGCAGCCAGTTGCCGCAGGTAAGGCAACATCGCTGTTGCGCCAAAAGAACAGTTCATGCCGATTGCTATGGGGTCAGCGTGGGACATTGCCACATAAAACGCTGACAGGGTCTGACCGGAAAGAATGCGTCCGCCATGGGCAATGCTTGCTGAAACTATCACAGGTATATCAATACCACGCTCGTTACGGAGACGGCCAATCGCGTAGAGCGCGGCTTTGGCATTGACGCTATCGATCACGGTTTCGACGAGGAGCAGGTCTGCGCCGCCATCCAGCAAACCACGCGCGTTGTCGTAATAGGCTGCCGATAACTCGTCCCAAGTAACGGCGCGTTGAACAGGATTGGCAAAGTCTGAGGGGATGCCAGCGCATTTTGCCGTTGGTCCCATGCTTCCGGCCACAAAACGCGGCTTCTCCGGCGCTGACCATGCGTCCGCTGCTTTTCGGGCAAGGGACGCCGCCGCCAAGCTGATCTCATAAGCACAATCAGCAATGCCGAAACCAGCAAGGGACACAGCAGTTGCGTTAAAACTACACGTCTCAATAATGTCCGCGCCAGCTTTGAGGTACGCTTCATGAATATCTGACACCAACGTCGGCTTGCTCAGGCAGAGGACGTCGTTACAGCCCAGAACTTTGCCGGCATGAGCGGCAAAACGCTCGCCCCGGAACTCAGCCTCAGTAAGCGCATGGCGCTGAAGCATGGAACCCATTGCCCCGTCAAGGATAAGGATGCGCTGTGAGGCGAGGTTACTTAATTGTTCACGAATAGTCATAACTGATTATAGCACGTGAGTTTTCCACGTGTCTATACCCTACGTGATGTGGAAATGGGGATACAGCGCGACGGAGGAACGCCTATGATTGCCTTGAATTGCTTGTAAAAATGAAACATATCACTGTATCCACAGTAGTCTGCCACCTCAGCCACGCGGTACGCGCCGCTCCTCAGCATGTTCTCGGCGTTACGGACGCGAGTATTTGCTACATAACGGCTCACGCTAACACCAGTTTCGCGCTTGAACAGCGCGCCGAAGTACGCCGCGTTAAGGTTTGCCAGTTTAGCCAGCTTTTCAACAGTCAGACGTTCAGTAAAGTGCTGGGTAATGTACCGAATCGCCATCTTGATGCGGCAATCACCAATCGCCGAGTCAATTTTATACACCGTTAGTTCAAAAAACCGGTGTAGGATTAACAGTAATAGCCCCTGACTCTTGATGGTATAACCCGCTTGCTGATCGCGCCAGGTATACACCAGTTCCTGAAAGAGCTTAACAATGTCGTCTTTAACATCAACATGGCTCACATCGGGAAATGGCGGATACACTGATTCGCCGACCCGGTTTATCGCCAGAAAGTTGACCGAAAAACAGCGCATGGGCCGTCCCGGATAGGTGCGGGCTTCTTTCTGCATACCTTCGCGCAGACAGACAAGGTCGCCTGCACTCACCTCATGGTGAACGCCGTCAATCGTATAGCGGGCAGCGCCAGCAACGAGGTAGGTCATGTCATAACAAGAGGACTCATGAGGCTTCAAACGCCACTCTGGGGTACACTCACGAAACACAAGATACTGAATCTCCGGCAGGAAAGACGCTTCTTCGTCAGCCATGTTCGCTCCTTATCTAAAGTTTATACCTAATGTTTCATAATTTGTATATTGCAAGAAAAGCCAAGTCAAAGGAACATAGACCTTATTGTAACATGATGCGTTATATTCTTTGTTGCGGCGCTCTACTGCATCCACACAAAGCTGTAAAGCAAAAAGGAAAAAATATGAATGACCCTAACGCCATACCTTTTAACAACGACTGGAAGTTCCTGCTGGGCGACCCTATCCGCGCCGAATCAGCGGATTACAACGACCGCACATGGAAGCGTGTTGACTTGCCGCACGACTGGGTGATTAGCCAGCCATTCAAGCGTGGCGCTGAGGGCTATACGCCGCAGAATATGCAGGGTTACTTTGCGTGGGAAGGAATCTGCTGGTATCGCAAATCTTTTTATATGGATGGTTTAGGCGATAACGAGGCGCTTTTGTACTTCGGCGGCGCGTACCGGAACAGCGCGGTCTATGTTAATGGAAGAAAAGCAGGTGGACGGGCTTATGGCTACTCCAGTTTTGAGCTTGACATCACTGGCTTCGTGAAAGCGGGGGAGAACATTGTTGCGCTTAGGCTCGACAACGGCTGTGAGCCGCCCGACCGCTGGTATTCCGGCTCTGGTTTGTACCGGAATGTGTACCTGCGGCTTGTGCCTCGTCTGCGTATCAAGACTTGGGGCGTCCGCGTTACGACTAAGCTTGTGGACAAGGTTGCGCGGGTAATGGTGGATGCGGCCATTGTCAATCACGGCGTCGCCGCCCAAGGCGCT
>JAIRMT010000080.1 GCA_031258505.1 Treponema sp. | reverse complement strand
TAATAACTCATGTTACGCAGGAAGGAAAAACGGTAAGAATTTGTCATCGAATGGACGCTAATATACGCGAATATTTCAGTTCTCTAAAGAAGATTCGCGTTCATTCGCGTAATTCGATGATCTTTTTCTTTCCGGTGCGTAAGGTGAGTTAATAAAGCATCCCCGCCATGAATGTTAAACTTGACCCACGGATTCATAAACGATACTCCCGGTACGCCAGCAACATATACAGCTTCCATTCCTTATAGGAATCGACGCCTCAGGCCTAGAGGAATCAACGCCTCAGGCCTAGAGGAATCAACGCCTCAGGCCTAGAGGAATCAACGCCTCAGGCCTAGAGGAATCGACGCCTCAGGCCTAGAGGAATCGACGCCTCAGGCCTAGAGGAATCAACGCCTCAGGCCTAGAGGAATCAACGCTTTCCCTTTGAAAGCGTATTGTATGCGGGGGAACAAATCTCCCGCGCCCTCGGTTTTACGCCCCAAGCGGGGTAAGGGCGCTGTCGCGTTTCATGTGAGCGCGTGGATGGAAACAATGAACATATCGGGTAACATCTGGAAACCCAACCGAGGTTTCCAGATGTTACCTATATTGTCCCGTCCCAGGTACTCACCTTACCTACTTTCTTCTCAGCTTCATCAAACCAGCGGCTGGTAACCACCTTTGTTTCGGTGTAAAACCGGTATCCGTCCTTCCCCAGGCAGTGCAAATCCCCGAAGAACGACCGCTTGTGGCCGGAAAACGGGAACATGCCCACTGGAACCGGTATCCCCACGTTCACCCCTACCATGCCGCCGTCTGTATACCGGGTAAACTCGCGGGCGTAATAGCCGTTCTGCGTGAAGATCACCGAACCATTGGCAAATGGATTGGCGTTCATCAGGGCAAGCCCCTCCGCAAAATCCTTAACCCGCTTGATACACAGTACCGGCCCGAATACCTCGCTGTCTCCCACCGTCATGCCGGGCTTTACATGGTCAAGAATCGTGGGACCAATGTAGAACCCGCCTTCGTAACCGGGTACCTTGATGCCTCGTCCATCAAGTACCACCTTTGCCCCTTCGTCGATTCCCTTCTGTATCCAGTCCTCCACAAACTTTTTATGCCCCTCGTTCACCACTGGACCCATACCCGTACTCTTTTCGTAAGCCGGACCAACCTTAATCTGTTTCGCTTTTTCCACAATAGCCGCAACCAGCTTGTCGGCAATGCTCTCTTGAACCGCTATAACCGGCAGGGCCATGCACCGTTCCCCAGCGCAGCCAAAAGAGGCGTTGATAATGCCAGCAGCGGTACGTTCAATAGGGGCGTCTTCCAATACCAGGGCATGGTTCTTTGCCTCGCATAGTGTCTGTACCCGCTTGCCGTTTTTGGCTGCTGTCTCGTAGATGTGAAGGCCCACAGACGTAGAGCCGACAAAACTGACCCCTTTAATATCCGGGTGTTCGAGAAAAATTTCCGCTTCGTTCCGGGAGCAGGTTACAATATTGATAACACCATCGGGAAGCCCTGCCTTTTTATACAGTTCCGCGATACGCAGGCACGATTGCGGGGTAAAGGTCGCGGCTTTAATCACGATGGTGTTACCGCAGGCGATGCACATCGGCGTCATCCAGCCCATCGGGATCATCGCCGGGAAATTGAAGGGGACTATTCCCGCGAACACCCCCAAGGGTTCGCGGTAGAGTACGGTGTCAATCCCAGAGGAGACGTTCATCAGGCTTTCCCCCATCAGGAGGGAGGGCGCGGCGATTGCCTGCTCCGTCGCTTCCTTCGCCTTGAGCACGTCCCCAGCAGCTTCTTCCCATGCCTTGCCGTTCTCGAACGCCACCATGTATGTCAGCTCGTCCATGCGCTCGATCAATAGGTCCCGCAGTTTGTACAATACCTGCACCCGCTTGATAATCGGCGTTCCCGACCATGCCGGAAACGCAGCCTTTGCCGCCGCGATTGCCCGCTCCACCTCTTCCTTCGTACAGCAGGGGACTTTGGCAATTACCTCGCCGGTATTCGGATTATAGGCTTCTGTATACTTTTGTGTTTCCGATTCCACAAACTGCCCGTTGATAAACGGTTTTACTACTTTTATTTCGTTCATATATACTCCTTGTATTGTGAAAGCGGTTTGAAAACCGCTTATTCCCCTTTAACATCAGGATCGCTAACCATGATCCCCCGCACCACCGCTACAAAGTCATCATAGCTTTTCAGGAAGGCGCGCAGAGTCCGCCGGGTGGCGCCAAAGCCGTCAAACTCCTCTGGCCTCATGCCCTGCTCATCGTAGGCGCGGCGGAAGTCAGGAAACTTCTTTTCCAGTTCAGCAATGAGCGCAGGGTCAACTGGATCGTCCATGCGGTTTTTCACTTCCACATCAGAGGCGTTGAACTTGCGCTGCCATTCATAGGGAATGGTCATGGACATATCCCCGCCGATAAACTGGGACCAGTGGAAATGGTTCCGGTAGGCGGCGACAAGCAGCCGGGTCCGGTATCCCCGTTCCCGGTAAAGGCGGTAGACTTTTTTCGTCGCCGCCACCCCGGCCCATTCCAGATACCCCGGATCTGTGATTATCCCCTTTTTCGAAGCAATCACCTTGAGCCAGTCGTCAAGGCGTCCGGCCATAATCGTACACACCGGACTCATGCGGGAAACGTCCTTCCCCTCGTTTTGGCGACGTTTTATGCCCCGTTCCACAGCCTCAGCGACAGCGATACATTGCGGCACGGTAAATGACGAGGTGGCGTTCACGCTGATCCCTCGGTAGGACAGTTCCTCAACAGCCTCAATCCCAGCGCGGGTAACCGGTAGTTTGATGTTGTTGTTTGGATAAAGGGAATCGAAATACTCAGCCTGTTCCACGATTGCCTGCGCGTCCCGGTAGAATTTGGTGTTGGTCTGGATCGAAAGCCGCCCGTTCCTGCCGTTGTTTTTGTCATAAATGGGCTTGAGCAGTTTCGCGGCGCTTATGGTGATGGTTTCCATGGTCTTCCAGGCGATAGCGTCTTCCGTTGCCGTGGGGTTGTCTTTGACCAGTTCCGCAATTTTCGGTTCCCAGATTTTCAGTTCCTTGTTGAGAACCTGCGAGACAATGGTAGGGTTGCTGGTTCCTCCTGTCGCGCCGTAACTAATCGCATCCGACAATTCGGCAACCGAGCAGGAATCGTTCCAGAACTCGGTAGGTGTTTTCAAGGTCATTTCATGTAAAGGACCTTTTCCGTTACTCATAATCTTCCTCCTAATGTAATTAATGCCGGTTAGATAGCAAGTCCCTTAGCTGTTATATCCCGGCTTTTTCCCTGATATAACGCCGCGCTTTGATTGCATATTCCAGCGGGTTTGCTTTGGCGGGATCCTGTTCAGCTTCTACAACCCACCAGCCGGAATAACCAGCTTTTTTAAGGGCTTTGAAAACAGGAACAAAATCTATATTTCCGTTACCGGGTACCGTAAATACGCCCTCTTTTACTGCCTTTAGAAATGACCACTTCTTTTCAAGTGCTTTTTCCCTCAATACATGGCGCACATCTTTAAGGTGAACGTGACGAATTCGTTCTATCCATTTATGAAGGACTGCGAGATAATCTTCACCGGAAAACACCAAGTGCCCGGTATCGTAGAGCAGCCCTAGTACATCAGGATCGGTATTTTCCATAAGCTGGTCAATTTCTGCGGCAGTCTGTACTCCGGTTCCCATGTGATGATGATAGGTCAGCTTCATGCCCTTATCCGCAGCCAGCTTCCCCAATTTGTTGAGTCCGTCACAGAGGCGGCGCCATTCGTCATCAGTAAAATAGGGTTTTGCGTCAAAAATAGGTTTATCCTGCCCCTGAATAGAATGTCCTTGTTCCGCCACGCCTATCACCCGTGCGCCCACGGCGTAAAGAAAATCCCGGTGTTTGATAAATTCTTTTTCAACTTCGTTATATGGTTTTGTGGTGAGAAAAGAACTGAACCATGCGTTACAGATAGTCAGTCCTCGCAGTTCAAGGGCTTTATTGAGTTTTTCAGTATCCTTGGGATACTTGTTCCCAACCTCACTTCCGGTAAAACCAGCCAGCGCCATTTCGCTGACACACTGTTCAAAAGGGATTTCCCCGCCAAGTTCGGGAAGATCGTCATTAGTCCATCCTATTGGGGCAATACCCAATAGAATTCCTTCTTCTTTCATATACTTCTCCTATAACAACGTTCTATAATAATAGTGTTTGCTCACAAATCTGAACGGTTTAATACTTCCGCGCTTTCCCGCGCATCTCCAACACACGCTTCGCAGCTTCCCGGACTTCCGGCTTCTCTGACGTGGTGGCAACTCCGACATTCCACCATGTGTTGTACCCGTCGGTCATGGTTTTGGGAATCACTTTCAGGTCTATCAGCGTGGAGACGCTTTGCCGACGCGCATCTGCGATTGCGGATTTCAGTTCCTTAATACTGTGGGCAGTGTAGGTTTTAAGCCCGTAGCCGCTTGCCACCTTCGCGTAATCCACCGGGATAAGGCCGCCCTTGATCTCGCCGTTGGCATCCCTGTAGCGGAATTCCGTTGCCAGACTCCCTACGCCGTGGTTCATCTGCAAGTTGTTGATGCAGCCAAACCCGCAGTTGTCGAATACGAGGATGTTGATCTTCACCCGTTCCTGCATGGCCGTCATGATCTCGCTGTGGAGCATCTGGAAACTGGCGTCCCCGACAAAGGCGTAGACTTCGCAGCCCGGTTCAGCCAGCTTGACGCCCAGAGCGGCTGCCACTTCGTAGCCCATGCAGGAATAGCCGTATTCCGCGTGATAGCCGCCCCGCCGATCCGTCGTCCACATCCTCTGGAGACAGCTCGGCAGGCTCCCGCCAGCAGTGATGATAATGTCCTCCGCGCCGATACTCTCCCGTATCGCGCTGATAGCCGCCGTCTGCGTGAGGCCGTTGCCAAACAGGGCGACAAATTCAGGAATGGTTCGGGGATCGCGGTTCTTGATGATAGGTTCAAAGTCGTCCCCGTAGGCGTAACTCCCCAGCCGCTTCATTTCCACGTCCCAGTCGGCTTTCGCGTCGCGGATTTCATTTTGATAGGTGCTTTTGTAGCCTTTCTCCCGCAGCAGGACTGACAGAGCTTCCAGGGTAGCTTTCGCGTCTCCCACCGCCTTTACCGCGTCCATTTTGGATGCGTGATAGCGGTTGTTGTTGATAGTTACGATACGAACCTCCGTGTGTTTGAACTGGCTCTTTGAACCAGTGGCAAAGTCGCCCAGGCGCGTTCCCACCGCGATAACCATGTCCGCGTCTTCGGCAATGGTGTTAGCCGCTGATGTTCCGGTTACGCCGATACCGCCCAGACATAGCGGGTGTCCTGATTTGCAGGCGCTCTTGCCGGCCTGAGTCTCGCCAAAGGGTATGCCGAACTCAGCGCAGAAGTTTTCCAGAGTTTCTCCGGCTTCCGAATATTGCGCGCCGCCGCCCACAACAACAATGGGGTGTTTCGCTTCGGCTATCACCGCAGCCGCTTCTTCCAATTCTTCCCGTACCGCGCTCTGCCGAACGATCCGGTGAACGCGCTTTTGGAAGAAGTAATCAGGGTAATCGTAACTCTCCCCTTCAACATCTTGACACAAAGCCACGCAGACCGCGCCGGTTTCAGAGGGATCAGTGAGAACCCGCATAGCGTTGATCAGGGCGGTCATCAGTTGTTCGGGGCGGACAATCCGGTCCCAGTATTTGCATACCGGCTTAAAGGCGTCGTTGGTAGTTACGGCAAGGCTTGAGGGCTGTTCCAGCTGCTGGAGCACCGGGTCGGGCTGGCGGGAAGCGAAGGTGTCCGCCGGAAAGACCAGCAGCGGGATGTTGTTTACCGTCGCTGTGGCGCAGGCCGTTACCATGTTTGCCGCACCGGGACCAACAGAAGAGGCGCAGGGGATGATCCTCCGCCGGTTATGCTGCCTGGCGAAGGCGGCAGCCGCGTGGCACATGCCCTGCTCATTGCGCCCTTGGAACACCTTGAGGCCGCCGGGATTTTCGTCCAGAGCCTGTCCCAGTCCAACGGCGATGCCGTGGCCGAAGATCGTAAAGATGCCCTCGACAAATTTGCTCTCTTTCCCATCAAAAGACACATACTGCTGGTCCAGAAACCGCACCAGCGCCTGGGCTGTAGTCAGCCTGATTGTTTTCATTCGTTCATCCTCCTATATCGTTATACATAACGTTGTTAGCGATC
>JAIRMT010000157.1 GCA_031258505.1 Treponema sp. | reverse complement strand
GTTTTAGCCAGACGCCCTTCCATGTTCAGCGCAGGTTACGCAGTAGGGCGCGCAGCTCAGGATCAGCGGCGGGCGTAGTTACGGTGGACGCGTCTGAAGCTGGCGAGGTTTGCTGGAACAGTCGCTGTATCTGGTTGCCCGTGTCCTGAAACAGTCGCTGTATCGGGTTGCGCGTGTCAGGCTCAACGACAGGCTCTGGCTCTGGTACTTGAAGGATAACCTCGTCGCCGACGCTAATCCGGTCAAAAAAGCCCTTTCGCGTGATGGTTCCTGACGAGACTTCCTCATCAGCAGTGTTAATCACCAGGGTTCCTACCACCTCTTCCTGAGCATAAGAAAGACCCACGCCTTCGCTGCGGGTAGTCAGCGCGTCTTTTTTCACCAGGTCGTAGACAGTTCCTGCTTTAACGCCGTCAAGACGGCCCTTATCAATAAGGCCAATTCCAGCGCGGTACTGGAGCAGTTCGGCACGGAAAGGCAGGACCGCGGCAAGCTGGTCTACAATGCCCCGGGCTGCGCTCCGCAGCCGATCCGAACCTGTGCGGTAGGCTGTGAAGGTGGCTGCTGGCGCGCCGGTTCTCCCCACAAAGAGTTCGCCGGTAACAGCAATGTCCCGCTCGTTTTCCATAACCGAGATAATGATGAAGTAATCAGCGCCAGACTCACGCGCGTGCCTGAACGCCTGTGAGTAGGAAGCCTCACGCGGCTCAAGTTCCATGGGGCTGATGTTCCGCTCGTGCAAAAGTATGTCCTTTATATAGGAAGAAGCAGTAACACCTGCATCCACATGGTAAAAGCTCGACTGGGATACAATAGAAAACACTCCCAGCTTCCAATGAGGTTCAGATACATCCACTGGGTCTACATTCCAGCGGCGATAAAGCGCCCCTTCAAGCAGGTTATCATAGGCTTCGACTGCATCGTTCAGGGAACGGTCGCCCAGCCCCAGTCCCTGCATGAAGCGCAGTTCCTCAAGGTAGCGAGCCGGATAACCCTGCACCCGCAGCAGGTCGGCGTATTCACGGCGGTCTGCTGCGTAAGGATTGAGCCGCAAACCCCTGCGGTACTCAAAGAGGGATTGCTCAATAAAGTTGCGGTTCTTGAAATCACGCGCGCGGTTAAAGTGCCAAGCAGCCCAGCCTGCGCGACGGGGGTCTTCAAGGCTGGTGTGAGATATAAGCAGTTCCTCAAGCGTTGCCCTGATGAACTCATCATTTGGATCAATGAGCGCGGCAGTTGAGAGAATCGTGATGGCGTCCGCATTCCGACCCAGCCTTATGTAGGAAATGCCCTTGAGATACCATGCCCCAATGTCCTCACGGTTCGCAGCAATAGCTTCGTCAGCGAGGCGGCTTGCATCCTCAAACTGGCCTGAGCGGTAACGGAGGCTGGCAAGCAGGGAACGCGCTGGCGCATACCCAGGCTGGTAATACAGGGCGCTTTCCGCATAACGGGTTGCGGTACTGAGACTGCCTGCACGGGATTCAAGATACGCCGCGTAGTAGTAAACGTGATAATCGTTTGGATGCTGGGCTATGGCGCGTGTAATATAGGTGCGGGCGCTCTCGGTTTCGCCCAGTGAGCCGAGAACGAGCGCTAGAGACACCAGGAGCCGCCGGTCATCAGGGTAGCGGCGCACCGCGTCCTGAAAGCGCGTTACTGCGTCTCCGGCATGGCCGCGAGCAATGTCCAGCTCTGAGGCGGCGAACAAAGCCTCACGGTTGTACGGCTCACGCGCCAGCACATCGTTAATCACAGATGAAGCGCTGTCGAGCTGGCCTAGGGCAATAAGGGTGAACGCCTCAAGGTTCGTCAGCGCAAGATTGCCCCGGGACAGGGAACGCGCCTTCCGTACCCAGGTCAGCGCCTCATCAAACTCTGAAAGCTCATAGTAGCATTCGGCAAGAGCGGCGCTTGCCTCGGCGTGGGCGCTGTTAAGGCGCAGGCACTCAAGCAGGGATTCCACCGCCGAGTACCAGTCCTCCTCGCTCATAAACACGCGCCCCTGCTCGTAGTAGGAGCTTGCGCTGACATAGGTCTGGGCATGAACTGGCAATATCAGCATATAAAAAACACAAAATAATAACGCTGTACAAAAATTTTTCATTGGTCCCTCTCCGGAGTTTCTGATTTTAAGATAAGTTTAACGGTGTTAATCTTATGGCCATCCATATCCTGAATGATAATATCATGTCCCTTGTACCCGATCTTCTCGTATTTTACTGGAATTTTTCCGAACAGATCAAAGACGAAACCACCCAGTGTATCAAAATCATCGGCAGGAAATTCTATACCAAGAGTCTTGGCAAGGGCATCAAGATTCACACGCGCGTCGCAAAGAAAGGTTCCTTCGCTCAACTTGAGTATCTCAGGGGTCTCGTTGTCAAACTCGTCCTGAATGTCCCCGATGATTTCTTCCAGTATGTCTTCCATGCAGACAATGCCGGACACGCCGCCATACTCATCAACCACCACTGCGATATGTACACGCTTATGGCGTAGTTCCTTGAGGAGGTCATAGATGTGCTTTGACTCAGGGACAAAGAACGGTTTCCTGATGATCTTTCGCAGGTTGAATTCCGCGTCCTTGAGCAGATAGCTCAGTACGTCTTTCACATAGAGAATCCCAATCACGTTATCAATCGTCTCCTCGTAAACGGGAAAGCGGGAATGGCCGCTGTCAGCCATACAGGTAAGCAGTTCGGCCTTGGATGCGTCGGCTTCCAGAAACACCGTGTCAATGCGGGGAACCATAACCTCCTTGACTACGATTTCAGGCAGGTCAAGCACGCCCTGAATCATTGTTTGTTGTTCGGTTTCCAACGACTGAAATATCTTGCGGTGCAGTTCACCGTCTTTCTTGAAAATGGACTTTAAGTTCATGGGATAACCCGCTTTCCGGCTAGTTCAGCCACGATAGTCTCCTGAAATTGCAGCATCGGCTCGGTTTCCGCGTTACTCGCGTGATCAAAACCGTCTAAATGTAGAATACCATGAATCAAGAGCCGGCGTAACTCTTCATCCTCAGAAACCGCAAAATACCGCGCGTTTTCTTTAAGGGTTTCCAGCGATATAAGCAGGTCGCCTGGCAAGAACCGCGTTTCCCCGTTTTCATCTATGCTTTCCCCAAGGGGGAAAGAAAGTATGTCCGTGGCCTCATCTTTGCCCCGAAACCGCATATTGAAATCGCGGATGCAGGCGTTGTCGCAAAACACAAGCGAAAGGTCCCACTGGTCATGTTTAAGATAAGCAAGCACATTCTGTATAAAAACTTCGGCATTATCCGCCCATAAAGGAAGCTCAATTCCTTTGGCGCTGATTTCAACATGGTTCATTGTATAGCCTCTTTAAGCGCTGTTCCCTGCGCCGGTTCTTTGGGCGGCAGTTTGGGATACTCAATGCGGGAATGATAGTGGGCGGCAAGCGAGCGCACAAAGGCTTTTTTGATGATTTCAAGGTCGCGGAAGGTGAGTTCTGATTCGGCAAGCTGGCCATGCTCAACCTTGCTGGTGATAAGCTCCTGAATGAACTTCTCTATCTTTGCGGCGGTCGGCTTCTCAAGGCTCCGGCACGCGGCCTCTGACACATCGGCCAGCATCACTACTGCTGATTCGCGGGAACGCGGGGGACTGCCTGGATAGGAAAAATCTTCCACGCGCGCCTGCGGGTCTTGTTTCAACGCCTCGTTATAGAACCATGTTATCACTGAATTTCCGTGATGTTGAGCGATGATATCAATGACCGCGTGCGGCAGGTCCAGCGCGCGGGCTTTTTCCACGCCCAGCTTCACATGACTGCGAATCACAGTGGCGGAAAGCCGGGGCGGAAGCTCATTGTGCTTGTTATGGGTGGTCTGGTTTTCCACAAAATACTCCGGCTGCTCCATCTTCCCGATGTCGTGATAATAAGCCCCGACTCTTGCCAGCAAAGGATTAGCCCCGATTTCGCGGCAGGCGCTCTCAGCAAGGTTCGCCACTATGAGCGAATGGGTATAGGTGCCAGGGGCTATGGTGAACAGTTTTTTGAGCGTAGGGGAGTTAAGGTCGGCAAGCTCTATCAGCCTGAACGTTGTTACTGCATCAAGCGCATGTTCCAGCGGCGGCAGCAGCCCCAGCACGAGCATACCTGACGCGACGCCGTTAAAGGCTGCCCAGAACAGCACGATGGGGTACGACGAAAGCGCGGCGCGCTGGATAAGCAGGATGGCAATCGTGGCCACCGCGTTAGCGATGGCGATGATGAGGCCGGCACGCACCAGGTCCATGCGTTTCTCGGCGTTCCTCAAGAGGTATGAGGCGACAATCCCGGATACCAGCGCGAAGAGGTATGCCCAGGTGTCAAACGAGTCGGAGAAAAACGCACTCAAAGGCAGGGCAAAGGCCATAAGCAGTGCAAGCGGCGCGTCAATGAGAATCGCCGGCAGCATAACTACCAGCGCTGTTGGCAGAATAATGGATACTGGAAAATACTCTGTGTTAAAAGAAAGGTTTTTCACAAGCACCGCACCGATCAAGTACAGGGCTGAAAGTATGGCAAGCAGATAGATTTCTTCGTTACTCAGGACGCGGCCAATCAGTTTTATGGCTCCCAAGAAGATGAACAGCGCGTAGAGGAGCAGGAGGATGATGACCTGCCCCACAATGTTGCGGGGGTCTCTGCCTGATATGGCTGATTTCAGGGCTTCGAGTTCTATCATGGCTTCCGCGCTGATAATAAAACCACGTTTGATGATTCGAGTTCCTGGCTCAATGTACTTCACCACTGGCTCAACCTGAATGTTTGCCTCAGTGAGCCGCTGTTCAGTATCAGCCTCAGAGAAAAACACGTTTGCTTTAATAAACGGCGAGAGCAAGTCCCAGGCAATTACCTTGAACGACGAAGGCGCGTCAAGCGCGATGTAACGGTCTATGGCGTTGCTCAGGTTTGCCAGTGTAAGGATATGGGAAAAGGCGATCCGCTCCCGTTCAGTACGATTCCCGTAATTGTGGAGCAGTTCAACCTGTTCTGGGCTGAATCGCTCAAGGGCAGCGCTTGGCAGCGCAAAGATACCCGTATCAAGCACCTGTTTCAGCGTAGCTATGCTTGCGTCAAGAATTTGCAGACGTTCTTCATCATTGTACAGCACATCAAGGATTTCATCGTGAAACTGCATGGAGAAATTGGCGTTTATCTGACTAAGATAGTCTCTGGTCGATATGCCGGTATCGAAGATGGCTTTTGAAAAGTCAACGAAGTTCTGGTAAGCGTTCTGAA
The DNA here is from genome assembly GCA_031258505.1 of Treponema sp. Lineage (GTDB taxonomy): Bacteria > Spirochaetota > Spirochaetia > Treponematales > Breznakiellaceae > JAIRMT01. The sequence continues at coordinate 4,803 of JAIRMT010000157.1, read as the reverse complement.
CTTCATCGTTTATCTCAAGGGAATACTTGAACACCGGTGGAATCTGTCGCAGCTCGGCCTCTCTGCGGAGACGGGTTGCCTCCTCGTCAATATAAGAGATGCGGCTCTCGGCAATCACGTCCCGTTCCGCGACTCGTCCCTCCTCAAAGTCACGGAAATCTTCGGTTACCCCGTCTGAATACAGACTGTTGATGATAAAAACAGCGGTAATAAGAAAGGCAAAGAGCGTTATCAGGAAAGGCAGAAGGCGAAATTGGGGCAATCGGGGGAGAATTAATTTATTCGGTTTTTTTTTGCTTGTCATAGGCTTGTATAATCTTTTTAATCAACGGGTTACGTACTACATCGCCGGTATGCAGGTAGGCGAAGTAGAGTCCCTCAACGTCTGAGAGGATTGAAACAGCGTGCATAAGCCCTGAATCAACACGGCGAGGCAGGTCGATCTGGGTAATATCGCCCGTGATAATCGCCCGCGAACCTTCGCCAATGCGTGTGAGGAACATCTTCATCTGTTCTTTGGTGGTGTTCTGCGCCTCGTCAAGGATCACCACAGCGTTGTTGAGACTACGCCCGCGCATATACGCGAGCGGCGCGATTTCGATAACATGGTTTTCTTCCATGCGCCGAATCACTTCAAAGGGTACAAGCGCCTCCATAGCATCGTAGAGCGGCCGTAGGTACGGGTTGATCTTCTGGGCGAGGTCTCCGGGCAGGAAGCCCAGACTTTCGCCAGCCTCAACCACAGGACGGGTCAGCACCAGTTTCCGCGCTTCCTTTGCCAGCACCAGACGCAGGGACTCGGCCACAGCAAGAAAGGTTTTACCCGTACCCGCGGGCCCGATACAGAAACTTATGTCGTGAGACCGCATTCCCAGCACATAGAGCGCCTGATTTCTGCCCCGCGGGTAGACCCGGCCAAACCCATGAGGAATCTGAATCATAGCATCGCGGAAGAAATCGGCGCTTGTCTCATAAACCGGTGTCGCTTCCCGCGCCGAAGTGTCAGAGGCAGCCGCAGCGATACCAGTTGCACTGGCCAGCGTACGGATGTATGCAGGGGAAGGCTGTTCCCCGTCCCGTACCACCGCAATAAGGTTATCCATCACTGACTTGAAACGCTCCCGGCCATTGGGACCAGCGCCTTGCAAACGAATCTCATTCCCCCGCGCCGTGATACGTCCCCCTAAAACACTTTCGATAAGCTTCAGATTTCCATCATTCGCACCGCACACGCTAGAAAGCAATTCATGGTTATCCAATACAATGGTTATACTATCATCCAATTCCATTACGAAAAGTTTATAACTGTGTGAAGAGCGTAGTCAAGCAGAAGCAAGAGGATTCACAATGCTTGAGTTGATATAAGACACAGGCTATGATAAGGCATGGCAAAACGAAAGCTGGTGTCTGACACCGCCAATCCCAACTCAGTGTCTGGTACCGCCACGCCTTTAGCGCAAACACCAGCGCTTACACCAGAGACAGGTATCGTACATTCGGAGCATCCTCTTGCGCCTGAGGAGCGGGATATGGATATGCCGCTCCGTCCCCAGTCCCTCAAGGACTTTCTTGGCCAGGCAAAGCTCAAGGAAAATCTCGCCATTTTTATCAATGCGGCGAAACAGCGCGGCGAAAGCCTCGACCACCTCTTCCTCAATGGCCCGCCCGGATTGGGGAAAACCACACTTGCCCAGGTGGTGGCGCATGAGCTGAATGTCGATTTCAAGCAAACTTCAGCGCCAGCACTGGATAAGCCCAAAGACCTCGCCGGTATTCTTACAACCGTTACCGAAAAAACCGTGTTTTTTATTGATGAGATACACCGTCTGAAGCCTGCTATTGAAGAAATGCTGTATATAGCGATGGAAGACTATGAGCTTGACTGGATCATCGGCCAGGGAGCGAGCGCCCGTACCTTGCGTATCTCCATACCGCCATTCACGCTCATTGGCGCCACAACAAAAGCAGGCAATGTCTCAAGCCCGCTCATCGACCGTTTTGGGATAAACTGTCGCTTCTCATTCTACGAACAGGCTGATATGGAGGCCATACTGCGCCGTTCCGCTGGCATACTCAAGACAAGGATAGACAACGATGCCGCAGCCCTGCTTGCTGTATCATCGCGTGGTACCCCGCGTGTGGCAAACCTCTTACTACGCCGGATGCGGGACTTTGCCTTGTTTATGGGACAAGAGTCCATCACTACTGAGGTGGTACAAGAAGGACTGAAACGGCTGGAGATCGATGCGCTGGGTCTTGAACAGCAGGATCGCGAGATACTGCGCGTCATCATTGAACGCTACAACGGCGGGCCAGTCGGCGCGGAAACCCTCGCTATCAGTGTTGGTGAAGCGGTTGATACCCTCGAAGATTATTACGAGCCGTACCTGATTCAGGCAGGCTTATTGCAACGCACGCCGCGAGGTAGACTGGTTACTGACCTTGCATATCGTCATCTTAATCTGCGTCAGCAACAGGAAGATTTTTTTTATAAACATGAAAACAACGGACTTTTATTTTGACCTGCCGGAGTCTCTAATCGCCCAGACCCCGCCAGAAATCCGGGGACAGAGCAGGCTTATGACCCTTGACCGCGCAACAGGCGCGTGCGCTCATCACAAGGTAAGCGATTTACCCAAATTGCTTGATCCGCGTTCTCTCCTTGTGTTCAACGATTCGCGGGTACGCAGGGCCCGGGTTTTCGCTGTTTCAAAAGAAACCAGCGCGCGGGTTGAGTTTCTCCTTATCAAGGCTGTTGACCCGCATACATGGCAGGTCCTTGTTCAGCGCGCCAAACGACGCCATGGCCGCTATGTGTTTACCGCTGACACTGTTGCCGATACTCGTGAAGCTGAAATCATTGCCAATGGTAATAGCGCTGAAACACGCCTGCTCCGCTTTGATGAACCTATTGATGAACAATGGCTTGACCGCTATGGGCATATCCCTTTGCCGCCCTATATCAAGCGCGAAGACAGTTTCGCCGATAGCGAGCGTTACCAAACCATATACGCCCGGCACATCGGTTCAGCCGCCGCGCCCACCGCTGGTCTGCACTTTACTACAGCGCTCCTCGACGCCCTACGTGAGCGCGGTATTGAGATTGCCTTTGTTACCTTACATGTGGGACTGGGAACCTTCCTGCCGGTACGTAGTGAATACATTGAGGAACACCGTATGCACGAAGAAGCCTATTTTATAGAAGAAAACACTGCGCGACAGATCAGCCGCGCGCGACAAGAAGGGCGTCCGCTTGTGGCAGTTGGAACGACAAGCCTGCGCGTGCTTGAGTCTGCGTGGGTGTCTGGCGCCGCCAGCAACAGGTTTGACCATCTTCAGGCTGGAGAAGGCGCAACCTCGATCTTCATTTATCCCGGCTATAGGTTTAAGGCTGTTGACGCCCTGTTCACAAACTTCCACACACCACAATCATCCCTACTCATGCTGGTTTCCGCTTTTGCAGGCCGTGAGATGATCCTTGAGAGCTACGCTGAAGCGGCGCGCAACGGCTATCGTTTTTTCAGTTATGGGGATGCCATGCTCATTCGCTAGGCGTCCCGGCTACAGCACGAACTTAAAGAAGCGCAGTACCTCACGGTAGTCCGCAGCTGAGAAGCCGATGGTCTTTTCGTCAATGGCGCGGGCCGCAGGATACAGGCTGTTCCGAAACGCCTTCTTGTGTGTGGAGTAACGCACACGTACATCAAAGCTGTTTGGCATGGATACAGCGCAGGTTTTCATGCCGTCGCTAATGAACTTCTTCACCGCCGAACACATGCCTTCTTTTATATAAGCAGCGGCGTCGTTGGGGTGTATGCTGACAACCGCTGCGCCCGCGCCTTCATTAGTAGCCACAGTCGTTATGCCCGGTATAAAACGGCGGGCGAATTCACAGAGCGCTGCGTCTCCGCTGAGAAAGATAACCGGTACGCGGAGGCTCCCTGCCGCGTAGCTGAATATGAGGAACTCGCTAGTCCTGACGCCGTTAATCGTAATCTCGTCGATGGTGGTGTTCATGGTATGCGCCAGCGGATTCCCGTTGGCATACGCCGGCGAATGGTAGCCAGTGAACGCCAGCGCGTCGAAGCCCTCCTGCAAGCCGTCAACCATGGAATACAGGCCGCCGCTCCATTCCCGCCCCAGTCGCACACCACGCGGCAGTTCCGTGGGAATGATGTTACGGGCGCTATCATGCGCATCTTTCACGAGTATGTCATCCGCGCCGCCCTCTGTTGCGCCCGCACACGCCGCCGCAACTTCCCGTGTCATTTGCTCCCGAAAGTAGTCATACCAGCGCCCGCCCTTGTCGTAATCAGTCTCATCCCAATGCGTGATCCCGCACGTTCCTTCCATATCGCTCGAAATAAAAAGCTTCATTACACATCCCCTACTTGCTTAATGCTAACCCACCGCATGAAATACGACAAGCCGCTTCCCACCAGGGCATCGGCGTTTACGTTTTCGGAGGGAAGGCAGGTATGCTAACCCAGTACCTTATACCTTAAACACCTAACGCCTCTACCACCAACAGCTGACACACGGAGCCGCTGGTCAGCCGCCACGTCTCTGACACCACCAGCTGACCAACGCGCCGCCCCGCGTGTGGGGCATTGACTGGCAATGCCCCGCGCCATGGAACTATACGTAGTCTACGACGGTTGCCCACTTGAGAAGAACATCGCGCTCTTCTGGTTTGCCCTTCACGAGTTGGGAAGCAGACACTATTGGTATCCACTTCTCCACATGCTGGCGAGCGGTGTCAGTCTTCTTGCAGAACAGGGTGAGGTACTGGTTGGCAAGATC
>JAIRMT010000138.1 GCA_031258505.1 Treponema sp. | reverse complement strand
CCATGCCCAACATTATGCTCAAGCTTATACCCGTGGTGCTTCAGTACGTTGTTATCCTCCTTCTCTATCTTCCACCGCGCCCGTCCGCAAGCCGCCAGGGGTTTCACATTCCCCGCATCTATCCTTTTGTTCGTTATCCAACGGTTGTAATACGTCCGTTTCCCCTTCTCCTCATTCAGGATGCTCATCTCCAGATAATTGACCATTAAAGCCTCCTCTGCTTGCTCCGTATACCGTATCAGCGCCCCGTTCATCCATCGGCAGATGTAGACCAGATGATAGCGCCCATTCCATTCCCGATGGTTCCATTCCCTCTTCTCGCTGTGCTCCACCGTCTCGTGCAGACACGGATGCGTTCTATCCTTGCAGGTAAAGATGAAACTATACCCCGTCTCCACCACCTGTCGGCAATACGGCTCAGGGGAATATACCAATCATCCCCTAAAAGCGTCGGTTGCAGCCATCCATACGCTTCCCCATGACTCTGTAACTACCGCTTCGCCGCCACAAGCTCGCAATCCTGCTTCTTTTCCCCGTCTCTGTTCCTTATCATCTCAGCCATCACCGGCAAAACCGATGCCTCTCCGGGTTTCACTATGGTTCCGGCCAGCGCGCTGGGGTAATACGTGGGCTCACTGTCCTTCGTGATATGCAGACACCGTTTGCAATGAATCTTTTCAGATGCGTGATACCATACCTCGTCAAGGGCTATCAACACCCCGCCGTCAAGTACCCGGTAACCGGCAAGCAGCCCCGCCTCTTCGGCTATCCGCAGGAACCCCTCGAAGAGGGGACTGAACTTTTCCGGCGCTATCTGGTTCATCTGCGCCCGTATCCCGGTGTCCGACGGCAGTGTCGTGACCCCAAACACGGTTTCCCGGTTGTTCCTCCCGTGTTGTTCCTTCATCCTGCGCTGGTAATCCAGCATCGATTGGCGCTGGAAGGCGCTTTTCACGAAATCGGCGATGTTGTAGCGTTCATTGTGTCCGGGTCGCCGGAATCAGGCATTTGTTCGCACACCCGGCTAAACGTCTCTATGAGTTTCTTAAAGATTCCCTGCCCATGCCACAGTTTAACATGAAATCTCGATACTTTGAATTGCTGGGGCTATTCCCCATTACCCTGTCCCTGTGTATGATAGATTAGTGGAGGAAATGAAATCATGCATTATATAATGAATAGATGTGAAGACGATGAGGAAGAGGACGAGAAGGCAGCGGAAAAGTCGACGGGCGCGGACCCGCTGTTGAGCAAGATGCTCAAGACGAGAACGATTCTGCTTTCTGGAGAGATAAAGAAAGAGCTTGCTGAACGGACGATTCGGCAACTCTTGCTGTTGGAAGATATGAGCGATGAGCCTATCCGTATCTTCATTGATTCGCCCGGGGGGGATGCGGACGCGGGTTACGCGATTTTCGACATGATCCGCTTTGTGAAGCCGCTGGTCTGGACCGTCGGCATGGGCCTTGTGGCAAGCGCGGCGGCCATTATCCAGCTTGCCAGCCCCAAAGAGCAACGAGTTGGCCTGCCAAACAGCCACTACCTCATCCATCAGCCGCTTTCAGGCATACGGGGTGTCGCAACAGATATTGAGATTCACGCGCGCGAACTGGATAAACTGCGCGACAAGATTAACCATCTCATCGCCGAAGAAACCAACGCGCCGTTTGAGCAAGTCGAGAAAGATACTGACCGGGATTACTGGATGAACGCCGATGAAGCTGTCAAATACGGCCTCATCTCCAGAGTCATCACCAAGCGCAGCGAACTCTCATAGGGGATGATATGACAACACAGGAAAGAACCCTTGTTATGTTGAAACCCGGCGTGTTACAGCGCCGAATCGTCGGGGAACTACTCAGTCGTTTTGAGCGCAAGGGACTCAAGATTGTCGCGCTCAGGATACTGCGTATGGACAAGGCTATGGTCGAGGTACATTACGCGGAACACAAGGGGCGAGACTTTTACGACAAACTAGTGGAATACACCCTGTCCGGACCCGTAATCGCTATGGTCATCGAAGGCGAGGAAGCCGTCGGCGTAACGCGCCGTTTGGCCGGGCCTACTGATTTCCACGAATCACAGCCCGGCACCATACGTGGGGACTTTTCAGCCAGAACGCGGCTGAACATCGTCCACGCATCTGACTCGGCGGCGAGTGCGGCGCGGGAAATAGCGCTTTTCTTCAAAGCCGAAGATATTTGTGAGTGGGAGGATAATAATGCCCAGTGGTTCTAAGGTTCCTCATTGGAACTTGAATTCGATTTACCCTGCATTTGACTCGCCGGAGTATAAGGGCGACCTGACGCGGCTTCAAGTCAGCATTGACGCGCTTCTTGCCCTGCTGGATAAGCCGCTGGATAAGAAGCCGGACGCTTTGCTGCGCCTCATCACTGCGTATGAGCAGGCAAACGATATCGCAGATAACCTCCTCGCCTATGCTGAGGCGGTCTACACGACTGACACCCGCGCACCACGCGCGCTTGCCGAAGTCAACGCCATTGAAGCGGCTTCTTTACCCCTGAGAAAGGCGGTGGTCGTTTTCCGGCAGCGCTTAAGCGAAGCCGCTGACTCAATGCCGCATCTGCTTAATGATTCAAAGTTTGCGCAATACGCTTTCTTTGTTAATAAAGAGATTACTGCAGCCCGTTTCCAGCTTTCCCCTGAAATGGAAGACCTTGCCAATGACCTCTCCCGCTCCGGCGGCGACGCATGGACGCGGCTCCATGAGGCAATCTCCTCAAGCGCTTCGGCGCTGTGGAACGAACAGAGCGGCGAGCGAAAAACCGTTATCGAACTGCGTAATCTTGCCACTGATCCTGATCGGAGCGTACGTGAAAAAGCCTTTCTGAAAGAAATCGAGGTATGGAAATCTGTTGAGATACCCCTTGCCGCAGCGCTTAACGGCGTGAAAGGCGTGAGTATCTCGCTGGACACGCGACGAGGCTGGGATTCGCTCCTGCAAAAGTCGGCGTTTCAGTCGCGTATCAGTGAAAAAACCCTGAACGCGCTCATTGCCGCGCTGGAAGCGTCTCTGCCCCTGTTCCGTCGCTATCTCAAGGATAAGGCGCGAGCGCTCAATGTTAAGCAGTGCGCCTTCTACGACCTGTTCGCCCCGCTTGGCGTTGAAAGCCGAAAGTGGACGTGGGAAGAAACGGCTGACTATATCCCCAAGCGTTTTGACACCTTTGACCCGGATATGGGCGCGTTTGCCCGTCGCGCCTTTGAATCCGCTTGGATAGACGCGGAACCACGCGCCGGCAAGGTCGGCGGCGCGTACTGCACGGGTTTCCCCCTCGCCGGTGAATCGCGGATACTCTGCAACTTCGACGGCTCCTTTGACGCGCTATGCACAGTCGCCCATGAACTGGGACACGCATGGCATCACGAACTGATAAAAGACCTGCCGTCAAGCCTTGCCCGCTATCCCATGACCCTGGCGGAAACAGCCAGCATCTTCGCCGAGACCCTCTTGTTCGAGAGCGCCCTGAACAACGCTGAACCTTCAGAGCGGATTGGCCTCATCGAAAGCAACCTCAAGGACGCTTGTCAGGTTACTGTGGACATACTTTCCCGTTTCTACTTTGAACGCGCCCTTTTCGAGGAACGCCGCGTCGCTGAAGTCTCCCCGACTCGTCTCTGCGAGCTTATGCTTGACGCCCAGACACGCACCTATGGCGACGCGCTTGCGATACAGCACCCCTATATGTGGGCGGTAAAGAGTCATTACTACAGTCCTTCACTGGCGTTCTACAACTACCCCTATGCCTTTGGCCTGCTCTTCTCGCTAAGTCTCTATGCCAAAGCGCGGGACAGCGGCGGCGCGGATTTCGCGCCAAGCTACCGCGCCCTACTCAAAGCCACAGGGAGCGCCAGCGCCGAAGATGTAGCCCGTTCAGCTGGTTTCGATATTGAGCAACAGGCGTTCTGGGATAAAGGCGTCGCCCTTATCGCCAGCCGCGTGGAAGCCTTTAGCGCGGCGGTTTAGAAACACCCTATACTAAGCAATGTACTGCGAAGGCGAAAAAGTAAGTATTGAATATCCCTTTTCGCCTTCGTAGTTAAGCATAAAAGATAGAGCAAATTTTTTGCCCCAAATCAAGTTGTATTTGCCTCAAAGCAAATTGTATTTGTCCCAAATCAAGTTGTATTTGTCCCAAAGCAAATTGTATTTGTCCCAAATCAAGTTGTATTTGTCCCAAAGCAAGTTGTATTTGCCTCAAAGCAAATTGTATTTGTCCCAAAGCAAATTGTATTTGCCCCAAAGCAAGTTGTCTTTGGCTCAGGGAAAGTTGTCTTTGGCTCAGGGAAAGTTGTCTTTGGCTCAGGGAAAGTTGTCTTTGGCTCAGGGAAAGTTGTCTTTGGCTCAGGGAAAGTTGTCTTTGCCTCAGGGAAAGTTGTCTTTGGCTCAGGGAAAGTTGTCTTTGCCTCAGGGAAAATTGTCTTTGCCTCAGGGAAAGTTGTCTTTGCCTCAGGGAAAATTGTCTTTGCCTCAGGGAAAGTTGAAAGTTGGAAACAGCTCACGGCGCTTGCTGAATGCCGTCAATAACCCAGTCAATGATTACCACAAGGCGTTTCTCAATGGCTGAGGGAATGTCGATCATTGAGGCAATAAAGTCTGAGGCATCGGCGGCGGCAACACTGTACACCAGTAAGCCTTCGTCGATGAACTCAAAGTAAAGCTGGGCAATAAAGCGCCGTTCCTTGATAACCGGTATGAGCAGGTAAGTCAGGTTCCTGAAGTTGCTCAGGGTATAGCGGAGACCTGCTTCGTTGGCAACAAGACTGCCTTCGTAGTAGGAATTACCAAAGTTGGCGTCTTTGAGACGCATATACACGTTCTCTGACACAGGAACTATGGCGGATGGAGGCGGGTCAGGAATCGCGGTGGTTTTTCGCTCGCTTTCAATACGGGTTGCCTGCTCAAACAGCGGGATATACTTGTCGCGGGTGAACGAATGATACAAACGCCCCTCTAGGCCGCGCACCTGAGACAAGGCATTGTACACACGGATAAGCCCAGCGCTTTTATCCAGAGGAAGTACCCGCAGTGATTCCGCCAGAAACGCAGGCTTAGCGCTGAGTATCGGTTCACTAAGCAGTATGCCTGACTGCGAGGCGGGTGTCAGACGCAGACCAGACGCCTGATCGCTGAAAACAAACAGACCCTCGCTGGAAAAGACTTTAGCGCGCTGCTCTTCATCCACCTGACATAGTTCAACAAAAGAACGGCTCTGACTCCATACAGGAAACACGCTCCATACCAAGCCAGCCAATAAGATCGACAAAAGGTTCTTCATTAGTACGCTCCTCGTCCCCGAATCACTGCAACAATGGTTTGATACAGTATCCACATATCAAGCCACACTGACCAGCTTTGCAGATAATAGGTGTCAAACAAGACACGCTCGTTATAGTCCGTATCAGAACGCCCGGATACCTGCCACAGTCCGCTCAAGCCCGGCTTAACCGAAAAGATACGCTTAAAGTCTTCGCCATACTTCGGCACTTCATCTTCAACAATGGGACGCGGCCCCACCAGGCTCATTTCACCCTTGAGTACGTTGATAAGCTGAGGGAACTCATCGAGGCTGGTGCGTCTGAGAAAGCGGCCTATGTTGGTAACACGCGGATCGTTCTTGATCTTGTGGCTTGCTTCCCATTCCTCTCGCATGGCGGGATTTTCAGCAAGCAGTTTTTGCAGACGCGCCTCAGCGTCAATCACCATTGAGCGGAATTTGTATGCCTTAAAGGGCTTGCCATTACACCCAAGTCGCTTGTGGCCGTATAAGACTGGCCCCGGCGAGCTTACTTTGACCAAGAGAGCAAGTATTAAAAGTATTGGCAGTATGACCAGACCACCGATTATCGTGATGCTGATGTCCATAAAACGTTTCATAGCAAGGTTCCAGTCCATTTTCAAACGATGACTGGTAACAAAACCCAGAAGCCCGTCGAAGTCTCGCACAGTCATCCAGATGTTCGTGGCGCGAAAGAAGTCGGGAATCAGCACGTTATACCTGAACGCCGATACCGAGTAGTTCAGCAGGCGCGTCAGCTCCTGCTCGCCAATGTCCTGCATTGCCACTATCGCCATCTTGATATTGTAGCGCCGCACCAGTTCCGGCCCCAGACTTATGTCATGCAAAACCGGCACCTCACGATATGTATTAACTTCAGACTGTTCAGACAGAATCAGCACCGGTACATAGCCGATCTTAACGCTGTCAAGCAGGCGGTCAATCACCAGCTTGCCCAGAGCGCCGCTTCCGTAGATAACCGCTGGTATGCCGCCCCAGCGTCTCTTCCGCAGAACATAATGCATAGCGTTCCGGCACATAAGCAATATAAAGGTAGAAAACACGAAGCTGAAGGCAAAGGCGACTGATATGGCGTCAAGTTGCTGGTTTTCTATGAAGCGCGATAGGATGATGCCGCCATGCGTCATGAACGATGCGGTGGTAAAGAGCTTGAACTCTTCCGACGGCGCCAGCGATACCCCAGGATACAGGTTGCATACCCAAAAAATAAACAGAAACACCGGCACATAAGGCCAGTAGGTAACAAAGGATTTGAAGTTAATGACAGCAAGGTCGTAGAGATTGACAACAAAAAAACCCGCGCCAAAGGAAAGCATGACCGCAATGAGGTCTGAAAAGACAAAAGCAATGGCGATTATAGCGGAACTGGTACGATGATACCTCACACGATACCAAGTATCAAATTCAGAAAGAGTCATTAAAGAATCATCGTCAAAAAATCTGGTTTTGACAAGAACAGTGTTTTCTGATATGCAAGATGTATGAAGAAACCGCAGCTTCACAAGCAGACGCGCCATGCGCGTTTGGCGTACGCCGCGCTTCACCACTGGTATCATTCTTACCTATTGCTTGTGCTGGAAAGCGTCCTTATCGGCTTTGTCGCCGGCTCGGTAACAGTCGCCTTCCGCTATGTGCTGGGTCAGACTGAAAAGCTCAGAGTCCACTTGTATACCAATGTTTTTCGCGCTTCCCCGCTTTGGCTTGTGGTTTGGGCTGTTTTTCTCACGCTGCTTGGGCTGTTTCTCGGCTGGGCTATTAAAGTCATGCCCATGATCAGGGGAAGCGGCGTACCACAGGTGAAAGGCGTCCTGCTTGGTCATTGTCAGATGCGCTGGATAAAGGAACTGCCGCTCAAAATCCTTACCAGCGCGCTTGGCTTGGGCGCGGGGCTCTCACTGGGACGCGGCGGTCCGTCCCTTCAGATTGCTTCGTATGTTGGCTTGGGTATGTTTCCTCTATTCCACCGTTCCAAAGAGGAAGAAAAAATTCTGCTTGTCGCTGCCTCGTCCGTAGGGATTGCGGCGACATTCAGCGCTCCACTGGCCGGCGTTCTGTTCGCGCTTGAGGAACTGTGGCCATCATTTTCGCCCCTGCTTATCGCCAGCGCCATGGCTGCGTCCTTGTCGGCGAAAGCTACAGTCGCGCTTTTCTTAGGCTTAGAACCTGTCTTCTCCTTCACGAGCATCATCTCGCTGCCGCTTCAGAATATGCACTGGGTGGTTCTTCTGGGAATAGCGTGCGCGATTCTTGGCGATGTGTTTAAACGCGCCCTCTATCTTTCGATGGACGCATATACGCGCTTTAACATTCCGCTCATGTTACGTCCGCTTATCCCGCTGCTTTTGTCCATTCCGCTTGGCTTATGTCTGCTTGATGTGCTGGGCGGCGGCCATAGCCTGATTGAAGCGATTGCCCACAACGCCTATTCGCTGCGTTTGCTCCTGCTGTTTTTTGCCTGCAAGCTCGTGTTTACTGCGATCTGTCATGGCTCTGGTACTTCCGGCGGCATCTTTTTTCCCCTGCTTGCCTGCGGCGCGCTTGTTGGCGCGGCAATGGGCGAGGCGCTGGAACTGAGCGGTTTTATCAGCGATAGCCAGAAGCTGAACTTCATCATACTCGGCATGGCGGCCTTTTTTACCAGCGTGGTCAAGACTCCAATCATCGGTATAGTACTGATTCTTGAAATGAGCGGCAATTTTAGCGATATGGGGAACCTTGTGTTGGCCTGTCTGAGCGCCTTTGGAATGTCCAAACTCATCAAGTCTCGTCCTGTGTACAGCATACTGCTTGAACGAATGTTGCCCCTGCCAAAAACGCATTGAGTGTGTAAACCGAACATTTGGTTCACGCACTCTTGTTCAACAGGTTTGCTCTATGCAAAAGTTAAATATGAAAAGATATAAAATACGTTTACATCCAGCACGCTCATAAGGAGGTTTTATGAAAACTATTGCTGTTTACTATTCCCTTAATGGGAATAGCCATTTGATTGCAGAACGGATCAAGACAACCCTGGGCGCGGATACGCTGAGACTGGAGCCTGTCAAAAGTATGCCAAAACAAGGGTTTATGAAGATGTTTCAAGGCGGGAAACAGGCGCTCTTCGGAGACATGCCCGCGCTCAAACCCTACCGGCTTGATGTTGACCAGTACGAGTTGCTCATACTCGGCGGGCCTGTGTGGGCTGGCTCCCCTGCGCCTGCGCTTATGAACTTTCTCCAGCAAACCAAGTTTAGTGGTAAAAAGGTCGCGCTTTTCTGTTGTCATGGCGGCGGCAAAGGCAGGACATTCTCTAAACTGCGGGACGCGCTCAGTGGTAACACCATTCTGGGCGAGATTGATTTCCCTAACGCAAGCAAACAGGACGTCCAAACACTGAACGCCAAACTGGACGCCTGGCTCAGGGATATTTCTACACGCTGATATAAACGGCCCCGGCCCATGCTTCATCCGCCACGGCCAATGACTCATGTACTACGGCCCATGCGCCATCCGCCACGGCCAATGACTCATGTGCTACGGCCAATGCTTCATCCGCCACGGCCAATGACTCATGTACTACGGCCAATGCGCCATCCGCCACGGCCAATGACTCATGTACTACGGCCAATGCTTCATCCGTCACGGCCAATGACTCATGTACTAAGGCCAATGCGCCATCCGTCACGGCCAATGACTCATGGGAAGGCGGTACAGATGTGCGTTACACAGGAACTACTGGTCATGTTTCGAGCAGAACGACTGTACGTTGCACTCATGCAGCCATGAAGAAGGCGCTAAAGGTTCCAAGCCCACTTGATACAGTTTGGGTGGCCCCTTTCTATCATTATCACTATTGATAGAATATAAACTTTTCAAATTTTTGTCAAAACTACTTGACAATCTTTGTAAAGATGGCTATAGTATAAGTATATCGTTTTGTACAGGTGTGTACGTTATACGACACGGATGTCGTATATAAGGAGTTATGCGACATGGGGCTAACGTTTGTTAAAAATATTTGAAGAAATTTCTCAGGAGGAATTGGTGTATGAAAAAGTTTATTATTTCCGTGTTTTTTGTCGTGTCTATTGTTTCTTTTGTCTGGAGTAATGGAGACACAATAACCAGAGAAATTAGTGTTCAGCCTTTTGAAAAAATATGGATAAGACAGGGATATGTACGTTTTCAT
>JAIRMT010000124.1 GCA_031258505.1 Treponema sp. | reverse complement strand
CGTCTTGAGACGCGCCGTCTTGAGACGCGCCGTCTTGAGATGCGCCGTCTTGAGACGTACGCCCCAACCGATCTATGCTAGGGTATGACTCTTAGTAGAAGAAACAAATTTTTCAAGGCCGCTATCATACTTTCCTCGCTATTTCTGGCTTTAAGCATTGTAGGTTCATTTGTCGTCATGCCGGCGTATCCGATTGCTGTGGCTAGCGCGACAAGGCGCGTGTCTGGCCTGCTCCAATCGCTTATTAGTCATTTTTTGGAGCCAGCCTCTTACGTACCACTTTTTTCTATGGCTTGCGCGGTGATCTATGCCTTTGTGGCCAGCATCCTGATCTACAGTTCTTTTGCGCAAACTCGTTGTCAGGAGATTCTGTTCTTTAGCTTTTTCGCGTTCTCGTTTGCCTTTGAAGCTTGCCGTATCCTGCCGCCTCTGAGCCAGCACTACACCTTTCCCAGCTTCTATCTTATTGTTGGCGCGCGCGCCATGCTGTTTGGCCGTTACTTCGGGTTGTTTTCCCTATTCACCGTCAGCGCCTGCGCTGCCGGACTTGAGGTGGAGAAGCAGCGTATCCTTCTCTCGATCATCATTCTTACCACACTGCTCATCGTATCTGGCATACCGGTTGATAGCCTTTCGTGGGATTCTAGTCTCTGCATGATCCGCGCCTACTCTGCACTGTTTAATATGCTTGAGCTATGCCTTGTCTGTGTTACCACGTTCAGCTTTTTCATTACCGCGTATTCCCGTAATTCCGTCGAGTATGTCTTTATTGGCGTGGGCTCTTTGCTTGTGGCGCTGGGAAGGAGCCTGCTCTTCAGTTCAGACACCTGGATCACGCCCATTCCCGCGCTTACGGCGCTGACTGTGGGCACATGGTTCATCTGCGCCCGTCTGCACCGTATGTATCTCTGGCTATAAGCCCTCAAGTTCCTTCTGAACCTCACTGAGCCGCTTGGAAAGCGAAGCGATGGTACGCTCAAGCCGCGCCCGTTCTTTTTCAAGCAGGACTTTTGGTTCTTCGTCCACTTTTTTGCGCGTTTCATTCTTGACCGTGTCTGGACTTTTGCCGCCCAGCAGCGCCGCTTCCGCCGCTTCCCGCTCACTTTCGTTGGAGATGCCGGCAAGGAAGCGCATATTATCACTGCCGAGTGCGGGATTCAGGTTGAACTGCTGCATCTTCATGGCCAGTGTTGCAGCTTGGCGCGGGATACGAAGCACGCGGTCGATATAATCCTCAAAACGCCCGCCTATGTTCGCGCAGAGTTCCTGCGCCTGAAAAAGCCGTGTTCCCAGTTCCTTCATGATACTGCCGTTTTCAAAAAGATAGCGCCTGATGTTTACGGTCAGCTCATTTAGTTCTGGGGACAGACTAAAGACGTTTTTGTAAATCTCCCTGGACTCGGCTTTTTCGAGTAGTCCATGAAAGATAGCCCAAAACTCTGCGGTATGAGCGCGGTTGGAGAGCTTTCCGCCACGCGAACAGGCGTGCAGGTGATGAGCATACTCATGGATCGCGGTATATAAGAGCAAGTTATCGTTGGGCGGGTTCGTGAAGTTCCGGTTGTGAATGATGATTTCTCTGGTTTCCGGTTTATAAAAACCGTTTACCTTTTTACTCGCTTTCCCGGAGTAGACAAGCGTGAAATCCAGTGGTGAATCCTCAAGAGAGAGGAGAGTGGCTTTTACCTGATCTTGATTCATGCGGTGATATTACAAAGGCTGGCCGTAAAGCTCAATACCGGTTGTCGAAAATCCGCGTTGATTTTTTCTCACTACGGGGAAGTTCTCCTATGCCCACAGCTTTGGCGTTAGGGGTGAGACCGACTTTTTCCTTGAACGCCGCTTCCACGATCTTTTCAAGATTCCTCATAGCGCCCCGCTCGTCAAGCTGAGTCTCAAAGAGCAAGTTAAGAATATCCCTGCCGTTGAGGTGGTCAATGATGATCTGATACTCGCTCGAAACGTCTGCTATGGAAGCAAGCACCTCGTCCACCTTGCCGGGGAAGATCATCGTACCTTTCACCTTAACCATGTCGTCGGAACGGCCAATGAGGGTATCAATACGAGGGAATGTCAGGCCGCATTGACACGGGCCGGGCAACTCGCGGGTGAGATCGTGGGTACGATAGCGGATAAGCGGCGCGCCCTCCTTGCGTAACGTAGTTATAACTAGTTCACCAATGCTGCCTTCGGGGACCATCTGGCTGGTTTTGGGGTCAACAATCTCATAGTAAACATAATCGGTCCATATATGCATACCACACTGACACGCACAACTGATCCCAATGCCCGGTCCGTAGATTTCGGTAAGTCCGTAGATGTCGTACAATTCCACTCCCAGTTCTGCGGCAATACGGGCGCGCATTTTTTCGCCCCAGCGCTCGGAACCAATGAGGCTTTTTTTGAGGCATATCTTGTTTCTCACCCCGCGCCGCTCAATCTCCTCGGCAAGGAGGAGCGCATAAGACGATGTGGCGCATAGCACAGTAGACCGCATATCGATCATCATCTTGACCTGCTTATCCGTGTTTCCCGGACCCATCGGGATAGCCATAGCCCCCAAGCGCTCGGCGCCAAGCTGGAACCCAATGCCTGCTGTCCAAAGCCCATAACCAGGGGTGATATGCACCCGGTCCA
This sequence comes from Treponema sp., assembly GCA_031258505.1. Lineage (GTDB taxonomy): Bacteria > Spirochaetota > Spirochaetia > Treponematales > Breznakiellaceae > JAIRMT01. The sequence continues at coordinate 2,654 of JAIRMT010000124.1, read as the reverse complement.
GCGTGGTAACGCCGGCGGTTTCGTAACAGCGGGCGAACATCAGGGTCCAGGCGTCAATGTCCGCCTGAGTATAGGGGATGATTACCGGCGTTCCGGTTGTACCGGACGACGAGTGAATTCGTACCACCTGCGTTTCATCGACTGCCAGCAGTCCCAAAGGATAGGCGTCTCTGAGGTCTTCCTTCTCGGTAAAAGGCAGTTTCTCAAAATCAGCGCGACTCTGTATATCATCAGGCTTTATCCCCGCAAAGCGCTTCTGGTAAAACGCCCCGTTCAGGGCGTGCCTCATAGATGACCTAATCTGCCCAAGCATATCAGCCGTCATTTCCATAATCGTACCTCCGTTTCTTTCTATAACAACAGTACGGTATAGGTAACAAAAGGCGCAATACCATTAGCTCATAGCCTTATCCTGAAATATAAAGAGAAGAATTGCTATACTATAACTATAGCGCTATGTTGTTCGATGTCCTGTTCCCCAAGGTTAGAGTCTATGTTCTCGTCGGTGAAAGTGGTACTGGAAAAAGTTTCAGAGCGAAACTAGTTGCGCAGAAGTATGGCATTGACTTCATCATTGATGATGGTCTGCTCATCAAGAACGACCGTATCCTTGCTGGACACTCAGCCAAGATGGAGAAGAGCTTTCTATCAGCAGTTAAGGTTGCCCTGTTTGACGAAAAGTCCCACCGTGACGAGGTTGCCCGCAAGCTGCAAGGGGAACGATCGCGGAAGATACTCATACTCGGTACGTCGGAGAAGATGGTAAACAAGATAGCCAACCGGCTTCAGTTGCCGCCACCCTCCCGAATCATTAAGATTGAGGATATTGCCTCACAAGCCGATATTGAAAAAGCGATTAGAGTGCGGCGTATAGAGGGGAAGCACGTTATTCCAGTTCCTTCAATAGAAGTGAAGCGGACTTATCCCAATATCTTTTATGACGCCATTCGGATCTTCAAGCGGGAACGCGCGCCGGTCAGAATCGGGCCTACGCCCATTGTGCTTGAAAAGTCGGTAGTTCGCCCTCAGTATTCCATGCCCAAGAAGGTGTCTATCTCTGAGGATGCGCTGAAGCAGATGCTTATCCACTGTGTGGATGAGTACAACGGGGATATACGGATTAAGAAACTGCTGGTGAAAGATGACGTAGTGGGATACCGCGTAGTTATGACCATTGATGTACCTGATGGAACCCAGCTTGAGGGGAACATCAATTCGTTCCAGCAGTATATCATTGAAGATATTGAGCGCTATACCGGCATTCTTATCGAGAAAGTGAATATTATTATTGATAAAATTATTGCAAAGAAGCTAGTGTAAGGAGCGCTCTTTTTATGAAGAAGGCTATATGTAGCGTTACGGTTTTTGTGGTTTTACTTTTTTCTGTATCTGCGCAGGATCGGATGAGTCCGGGCATTGCGCAGGTAAGCAGCGAGCATTATCAGGTACTTGCCGACAACGGTATTGACGCGGCGCTTCTGTCAAAGGAGCTTGAAAGCCGCTTCGCCCTGTATAACCGCATCTTTCACTTCAGCAGCCAGACCGTTGTATTCCCCCTGAAAGTCCGGGCTTATAAGGACAAGAAAGCGTATGATGACTATGTGAGCCTTCGTCTCAACGGAACCAGAGCAGGCGCCGTCTATCTGCACTACAATCAGGCGGAGCTGCGGGAGCTGGTGGTACATCAGGGAAGCGCTGACGAGGAGCGTATGTTTCCCCATCAGGCGTTTATCCAGTATCTGCGCGCCTTTATCCCGTATCCACCAGCGTGGCTGCGGGAGGGTTTTGCCATCTATTTCAATACCCTGAAGTTTGAAGCGGGAACCAATACGACGAACAGCGCTGATCTGCCAGCCCGGGCGCTTGCCGGCGGTAGACTCGCCTATGAGGAAAATCTAGCATGGCTTGAACTGGTGAAGGGACTGGGGAGCAAAGCGCCTTCGCTTGAGGCTATTCTGCGCGCCGACATTGACGGCATACCTAACCCTACCCAATACTTTCCAAGCCTCGCATGGTCCCTTGTTTCATTTTTTATGAACGCTGAAAAGGATTATTACTACACGCGCATTCTTTTTGAGAGCTTCATGGTGCTATCCAGCTCCTCATCTGCAGTTGCTAACTCCGAGGCGATGCTAAACCACATCCTGAGCTGGACTGATGTAGATACACTCACGCAGGATTACAAAACCTATATTGACTCGCGTAAGACCTTCGCCGAACTGCTGACCGAAGGCCAACAGGCGTATAAAAACAAGGATAGCTCCAGGGCTGAAGCCGCATTTTTGAACGCGCACCGGCAAAAACCCACTCATTACGCGCCGTATTACTACTTGGGGCTGCTTGCTTACGAGGCTAAAGACTTCGAGCAGGCGGAGCAATACTACCGCTCGGCTCTGCAATACGGGGGCGGCGAGGGCCTTGTCTCCTACGCGCGCGGCTTAAACGCAATAGCCGCAGGCCGTAGCGCTGAGGCAAAGGCGTTTCTCGAACAAGCCGCCGCAGACCCTGAGTACAAGGAACGCGCTCAGGCGCTTATCATACGGCTCCTCCCGTAACAGCACAAACATTAAGTTGTAGAAACCTTTCTACAACTTGCAGAGAACATTCCATGACGGGTGGAAAACATTTCAGGACGAGTTGAACACTTTTTGGGA
>JAIRMT010000105.1 GCA_031258505.1 Treponema sp. | reverse complement strand
AACTGTTCACAGGCTTAGACTTCGATGGGGGTGTAAGCTAGACTCCGCTGGGGTGTAAGGTTACACCCCGTTGGGGTTAAGGCTTAGACCCCACTGGAGTTAAGGTTAGACCCCGCTGGGGTGTAAGCTAGACCCCGCTGGGGTGCAAGCCAGACCCCGCTGGAGTGTAAGGTTAGACCCCGACGGGGTGCAGACTTAGACCCCGCTGGGGTGTAAGATTAGACCCCGACGGGGTTAAGGCTTAGACCCCGATTTTTTACGGTTGCTAATCAGTACCTTGTCGATTCGGTTGCCATCCATACTCAGAATCGTGAACTGATATTTGTTGTAGGAAAAAGTTTCTCCGGCGTGAGGGATTTTACCGGCGAGGCTGAGGATAAAACCGGCGAGCGTGTGGTACTCCTGATGTTCACCGGCAAGCGTTTCCAGCCTGAGTTTTTTAGCGACATCATCAATATTGGCGCTGCCTTCCACAAGTAAGGAACCGTCGGCTTGCTCAAGGATCGCGGCTTTGTCTTCGGCCTCAGTTGAGAATTCGCCGACAAGTTCAGCCATCAGGTCTTGTATGGAAAGAATACCAACAAAGCCGCTGTATTCGTCCATAACCATGAGCAGCGTTTCCTGCTTGAACGCCTCAAAAGCCTTGAGCGCGGACATGGTTTCTGGTATGAAGTAGGGCTTTTTCATAATGCTCCGCAGGCCGGGCCAGTTACCATTAAGCAGGGCGCGAAGAATGTCCTCAACCGAAACCACCCCGCTAATCTCGTCAAGCGTCCCATTCGCCACAGGAAAAGAGCGCTGTCCCTTGACGTTGAGAACCAAGTTTCGCACAGTTTCCGCATCAGCGTTGATGTCTAGCCACTCAATCTCTGAACGATGAGTCATAAAGGTTCCAGCCTCCCGGTCGCCCAGGTACAAAACGCCCTCAACCATAGTCCGCTCTTTGCTTTCAACAACGCCGGAACGCTCCCCTTCCATAAGAGCGATGTGGAACTCGTCTGCAGTCATGCCGCTCTCAACGCTACTGCCTTTGGCGTGGGAAAGACTGCGGGCAATGAGCGTAAGCGGCAGGCCGAAGAGGGTCAGCAGGGTGATGATGAACTGCTCCGGCATGATACCGGTAAGGTGGCGGGGACCAATTTCGCCCAGAACAAGCGTAGCCAGCGAAACCCCCAGGCTTATCAGCATGGTCTCTGACGCATTATGCGCTACTACTGTGGGAGCTACTATCGTGGCGACACCGATACCAGCCACTGCGCCAGCCAGTATGCCCAGAAAAGCGCCAAAGTTTCTCAGCGGGAAACGCTTCGGCGACTCAAGTAGCTTGAGAGCCGCCGACAGCGCCTTGCGTTGTCTGGGGTCAGAGACGGTTTCAATCCTGGAACGGAGCGCGGTTTTCCGCGTTGAAAACAAAACGCTTTCCAGCAGAGTACATAAAATTTTTAAGACGATGATAAGAATAAATAAAAGAAATGGTAAAGGGTCTTCCATGTATATTCTAATTTAGAATTATTGACATACACGCTGCTACTCAGTTTCGACTTCATTATGATTGAGGGGGCGCGTGATGGAGATACCGTTCTCGGCAGTCTGTAGTATGTTCGTCTCCTCTCCCAGAATCTGGACAGTGGGGAAATTGAGGCTTTCCGGCTGTACATCCACAACCTGCGCCTTTTTCCCGTTGGAAAGAAGTACATACATGCCGACAGGGTAAGGCGAAAGAGCATGTAACAATGCCTTAACAACAATGCTGTTGTACTCCTTATTCTCATTTTTGAGGAGAGCTATGAGGTTGGCATTGCTATCCTCATTCTGTTTATAAGGTCTGCGAGACATAATCGCATCATAGGAGCAGGCTATGCTAATAATTTTGGCGTAAAGACTGATCTTATCCGTGGAAAGCTTCTGGGGATACCCCTTACCGTTTTCCCGTTCATGGTGTTCCAGGGCGGCAAGGCATATCGGAAGGGGAAAGTCAAAAGACTTGAGCATATTATAGCTCAGTACTGGATGGATGTATAAGGCTTTCCGTTCTTCGAGGGTGAGTTTTTTTGCTTCAAAGTAGCTTTGAGACTTGAGTTTGGTCATGCCGATCTCATGAAGAAGCGCGGCAACTCCAAGCTCAATAAGGCGGTTCTCCGGTAACTTTAAGGAAAGACCAATGATAATAGAAATGAGCATACAGGTAACTGCATGAAAAGTGCTATAGTTTACATCAACAACACGGGTTCTCTGGAACTTGAGCAGGAAATAGTGGTCGTCCCGTATAAGCGGATACACGCTTTGCACTCTATCCGCGACGGCTTTGAAGTCAAGTCGGCCATTTCCCTCGACCTGTTTGAAGATATCTTTCATATATCTCTCAGTATTCGCAAAAAATTCCTCAGCCTCTTTTATTCTGTCCGCATCAACTGTGATTTCAGTCGGCTCTGGCAGGATGGCTTTAGGGGTACCTATACTGAAAACCTCTCTGAAGTCCCATTCAAGGAGAATGAATTTCAGTTCCTGTGAAAACGGTATTTCTGATGTTGTCAGGATAAACCACTTATCAAGATATAGACCTCGTGAGAATCCGCTTCCCACTGGAATATCCTTTACTACATATTGATTCATTACTCACCTTCTTACCCGAATTGACGGATCCTTTTCTAATCTTCTATAGTTTCGACACTATGTTATGATTATAAATGGTGTTGGAAAGTTTGGCAACAATGAGGTGGCGGCTTGAGACTTAGGTATATTTTGTGCATTCTTAACAGTATCACGATTGGCGTGTCAGCCGTCGCGCTCTTACTCTGGCGCTCAAGCTGGCCTTTTGTCGCGGCCTTTGCCGCCTTCACGCTGGCTGTTGACGTTTATTTTCTGGCGAACCGGCGTATGTTCCGGCTGCTGGAACGGGAAGACTGGCCGGCGCTCTGTGTTTGGCTTGAGCAGCGTGTGTTTGTGCAAGGGCGCTATACCATCCGTTTTACGCGGCTCTTGGCTAACACCTATCTGACGCTCGCTGATTCTGTGGCAGTGCGGGAGCTTGAGCAGAAAACCGCGCTGGCGAGTCCTAGTCTTATTGAAGAAAACGCGCTGGTTTTTGGCGTGGCGCGGCTTCTCAGCAAGGATATAACGGACGCAACGACTTTTTTTTCCGCACGGCTTGACGCTGCGGTTCGTGTACCTAGTACGGCGCGTAAACGCACGCTCAACACAAGTAGTTGGCTCCGCTGGTACTATGGTTTTTCCCTCTTGCTTGACCGGCAGTATCCCCGCGCCTCGGAGCAGTTCATCATACTGATAAACGAAATTTCTCCTGTCCCGCTCATCACTGGCCTGTCCGCCTTCTTACTCGTCGATACCCTTAGTAAGGCGCTGGTCGAGCGCAAGGCTGAACTTCTTACCGTTGCCGAGAGTGGACGCAGGCAAACGCGGAAACGCCTACCCAGTATACGGCATTGGAACAAAGCTGTTTCTGAGGCGCGCAGCGAGATTCACGTAGTGATACTCTTGCCGCGTCTGCAGGAGGCTGGCGCATGGCTATACACCGCCTCCGGCATCCGTTAGTTCCTGCTGGATCACAGCTTGTCGATAAGCATTGAGCATTTCCCCGAAGGGATGGGCAGGGTCTTTTTCTTCTTCCCCAGTATATTGATAGTAAAATAGTAGAGCTTTTCGCTTTCCATGTGGATTTCCCAGCCCCTGCCGCTCTTGTTCGAGAGTATGGTGATCATGTTCTTCTTGAGCGAGAGATTTTCCACACCCATGATCTCCAGATTGGGAATGATCCAGTCCACGGTTTTACGGGGCAGGGAAATGAAAAGCCCTACAATGTTTTCTATAGTAAGGCAGATTGTTGACAGCGCGTCATAGGTGAGATACTGGGCGCGAGGGAAGTCCGGGTTATCAGGCCAGATGGCGTGTCCCTCCCGCAAGGGAAGATAGGCTTCCCAGAGATTGCCCCGGTGCGAATTGTGATGACCATTGGCATGGCCTTCGGTCATGGAATCAAGGACAAAGTAGAGGTGGCGTATGGCGCACTCTCGCGCTATGTCCCAGCGCTGGTAACGCTCCAGCCCTTTTATCACCATGAAGGTGAGGTGAGGATAAACCGAACCCCGATAACCGCAACCGTTTTCCTCAAAACACGGCTCATTCACCGCCAGTGTGGGGAAGGGATGAGGAGCGCCAAAAAACTGAGGGTCCTGCAGCTTGGCGATGAGCCGTTCAGCCTTATCATCATTGGGGATTTCCGCAAGGAGCGGCCAGTAACCCGCGATGGTTTTTACCGGAATCTGTTTCTCGTCCCTGTCAATATCGTAGTAAAAGCCATCGTCAGCGTTCCACATGAGGCTGTTAATCCGCGTCTTGAGTGAAAAGTAGACTTTCTTATAGTGAAAACTGGCATCCTTATCGTTAAGGATATCCGAAAGCGCTGACATATAGAGTACATTGATAGCCATCATGGTATTGAAGTCCATGGGATAGACCGCCTGTTCACGCGGGGTGTTCTCCATGTCTGTGGCGCTGAGAGGTACTTCGTAAAGACCATTAGGCCGTTTGAAAGTGGCGTCAATCCACTCAATATACCTATGCAAAACAGGCAGTATGTCCTTTACCCGCTTTTTATTCGCTGACTTATGATAGAGGTTGAATTCAGCCCATGAAAACAGAGGGATTCCAATGCCCTCTGGATTGTCAGGGGTAAACACAGGGAATCCAGTCTCGATACTGTAGGCGTTACGAATCGCCCCGTTAGGTTCCTGACGTTCATAAAAGATATCAAGGGTTGGGTGCGCCTGATAAATGCGGTTTGAGTAAACAAGGAAAAATGAGGAGTAGATCGCATCGGCCTGCCGCGCCACGGGGCTGCCCGGGTATGCAAAAAACTTTCCTTCGATGATATGCGGCGTATTAAAGAGCGGCTTCTCCTCAGCCTGAACAGCCGGCGCGGCCATAGCCGC
>JAIRMT010000007.1 GCA_031258505.1 Treponema sp. | reverse complement strand
TACAAATCATCCCCTAAAAGCGTCGGTTTCAGCCATCCGTACTCCTGTCCATAGCTTTGCAGCCACCGCTTCGCCGCCACAAGCTCGCAATCCTGCTTCTTTTCCCCGTCCCCGTTCCCCTTCCTGCTCCGTATACCGTATCGGCACCATATTCACCCACCGGCAGATGTAGACAGATGATACCGCCCGTTCCATTCCCGATGGCTCCATCCCCCCATCTCGCTGTGCTCCACCGTCTCGTGCAGCCACGGATGTGTCGTATCCTTGCAGGTAAAGATGAAACTATACCCCGTTTCCAGTACCTGCCGGCAAAACGGCTCATGGGAATACAAGTCATCCCCTAAAAGCGTCGGTTTCAGCCATCCATACGCTTCCCCACAGCTTCGCAGCCACCGCTTCGCCGCCACTAGCTCGCAATCCTGCTTCTTTTCTCCGTCCCCGTTCCCTATCATCTCTGCCATCACCGGCAAAACCGACGTCTCGCCGGGTTTCACTATCGTCCCCGCCAGCGCACTGTGATAATACGTGGGCTCTCCGTCCTTCGTGATATGCAGACACCGTTTGTAATGAATCTTTTCAGACGCGTGATACCATATCCCGTCAAGGGCTATCAACACCCCGCCGTCCAGTACCCGGTAACCGGCAAGCAGCCCCGCCTCTTCGGCTATCCGCAGGAATCCCGCGAACAGGGGACTGAACTTTTCCGGCGCTATCCGGTTCATCCACGCCCGTATCCCGGTGTCCGACGGCAGTGTCGTGATCCCAAACACGGTTTCTAGGTTGTTCCTCCCGTGTTGTTCCTTCATCCTCCGCTGGTAATCCAGCATGGACTGGCGCTGAAAGAAAAATACGCCGAAGGCGCTTTTCACGACATCGGCGATGTTGCAGCGTTCATTGTGTCCGGGTCGCCTGGAATCAGGCATTTGTTCGCACACCCGGCTAAACGTCTCTATAAGTCTCTTAAAGATTCCCTGTCCCATGCTTCTGTTTAGCATGAAATTTCGATACTTTGAATTGCTGCTAACCATAATGAAATTGCCCTTAACACCCGTTCTTAATAGTATAATTCCCTAATAACGCAACGGAGGAGTAGAAACATGGTAGACTATGGGCTTTGTTTAGCAGTCAATTCCCGATACATTTTGAATAGGAGTAAATGATATGGCTATTAGTTTTTTTGAGGCACTGCGTTCGCTTTTGATGCCGAGTTTCGATTCTCCCAGTATGAATCAAAGAAGACTCCTTTCGATGGTAACGCGGGACCTTAACCGGAGCAGACATCGTAAATGGTATCGTATACGGAAACAGGAGCTTACCGAGGAAGTCGGCAATTTCTTTTATGAGCTATACCGGCTTTCGGTCCACGCCGGAGTCAGTATGCAAAACGCTGCTGAATCAGAACAGCTCAAGGCGCTCGCTGTGGAGTTTCACATGGATGATCCCTTACTGATACTCAAGGAACGCTTGGAGCCTCAAGTCATCACCGAATACGCAGCGAACCTGACTAATGAGGATCTAAGCACCCAGGTTGAGCGGGACATTGCCCAGTTCAATACAGCCTTTGACATGGCCTTCATCGAAAACGCCGACCGGTATTACAACCTGATCCTCATGTTTAGCCAGTTCGTTATTTTTGACTTCCTCTCCTTGCTTAAAGAGTTTGACCCGTTCATATCGGAACGAGACCTAAACTTTCAGCCTAAAGTCAGGCAGATTAGCGCGAAAAAAGTTATTGAGTTAATCAAAGACTTCTTGGAAATCTCTTACCCGCTTGAGGAGAATCAGGACTGGGCAACTATGTTAAACATGGCAAACCAGTACAAAGAGAACCTGGGTATCACGCTTGATGAATGGAAAAGAATCCTCTTACAGCTTTCATTGATACAGACTACGAGCATCCTGGTACTCATTGTTAGACATGTTGACCATGACCCGGTCTGGAAGAGCATTCCCCGAATCCCGCGGGAGCATATCACCGACACCTATCGCGCGATGGTTGTTGACGCGGCAAAAACGTGCTTAGACGGCATTATACAGGAAAGGGAACAAAAACAGATCACCGAGCTTTTGACCGCAGTGTTTGGGCCTAACGAAGTGGAAAACCGTATGCGCCATTACACGTTGGAGGAGCATGAGGCCCTGCGAAAAAACGGTCTGGAGGGCTATACCTACGCCCTTGAACTTAACTATTTGAAAACCTTTATCCTTGATTTTTATAAAAAGGATTTAAGGGAACTTTTTGATATGTGTGAACTGCGCGGTCAATGGATCAAGACCGATATGAACCGGCAGTTCACCGACAGTTTTCACGAAGTCTTGACTGATTTTGAAAACTTTCTGGCCTTTGATGATTCTCTGTCAATAGAAGGCTCACTTGGGGCGAAACTGCGTTCCTCACTGGCGAAAAACAAAAATCAGGCGCCCATTGTCCTCAGCACCATCAACGACTCGGCGCGAAAGCTGCTTGAGAGCCTCACCGAATCCCTCGCGGGGATAGAGGTTCTGCTCAAATCACTCTGTGATGACCAGGCAAACCGGGCTAACCAGTTTATCCGAAACTGGGATGCGCTTGAGACTGTCGGTACTCCATTGAAACAGCGATTCGCCGAGGTGTACCAGAGATTGAGCGACTTTGTGAATGTGCTTCATCTCTTTCAGCATCAGGTCAAAAGTTGACAAGTCCCCTCGCCTAAAGGCGAGGGGTTCTTAGTTTAATGTTTATTGCCATTTTGCAATGGTCTAACATAAGCTCCCCAAGTGTTCGGCAATGTTGCCGCAATTCTCTGGTGTCTCGCAGTATCTTTAGAGGCTTTATGGCGCTCTCGGTAAACTAGAAGCGTCTGCTCGCTACGCTCACTATAGCCGCCATATCCTGGTGCTGCCGGGTCATTTGGGTATGGCATCAAGCTTTTGGGGAGCTGGCGGGGGCGTTGCGGGGGCAGCGCCCCCGCAGAGGGGGAAGCGGAAGACCGCCAGCGGCGGGCTGGAGCGAGGGGGAAACTTCCCCCTTTTATCTTTAGATATATTGTCAGATTTTTTGAGTGTACCAATTCAGCAGTTTGGTATACCCGGACGCTGAATGGGAGTTCCCGGACGTCGTCCGGGAGTTCCCAAACGTCGAATGGGAGTTCCCAAACGTCGAATGGGAGTTCCCGGACGCTGAATGGGAACTCCCAAACGCTGAATGGGAACTCCCAAAATGAGGGTTGATAGTCCTGTTTCTTTTTCAGAGGGAAGCGGCTGTTGTCTATCCCTTCTATATCTATTGCGCTTGGTTATTGAAGGCGTAAAGGGTCAGGCAAGCCCGACCCTTTATTTTAGACTGTCAGTTCTACGGTGAGTGGGGCTTGTCCGTATAGACGGACACTGAGCGCGTCAGGCTGGGTGAAGCCGACAGAGAGGCTGTGTTTCCCCTGAAGCTCGCGCATATTGCCGTTTTCATCATAGCGGGAGAAGGCGTTTTTATTAAGTTTGATGGCTAGCGTGGTTTTCTCGCCAGCCTTGAGAAAGACATTGCCGATTCCGCAGAGGCTGCGAATTTCTTTGGTACCCGGACTGCTGACATAAACCTGCACAGTCTCTCGCGCTGGCATGGCGCCCGTGTTTTCAACGCTTACGCTCACCGTTGTCTTGTCTGCCTTGACGTCGCTCAGGCGAAAGGTGGAGTACGAAAGGCCATAGCCAAAGGGATAGAGTGGCTCGCCCTTGTAATAGCGGTAGGTGCGGTTCGCCATGTTGTAGTCGGTGAAGGCGGGTATATCAGCGGTGTTTTTGTAGCAGGTGAGCGGGAGCTTACCAGAGGGACTGAACTCGCCAAAGAGCGCCTCGGCGATTGCTCTGCCGCCCATGGCGCCCGGATAAAACGCCTGCATGATGCCGCTCACGTTATCTTGAGCCCAGCCAAGGGACATGGTACTTCCTGATATGTTTATCACAATGACGGGTTTATCCGAGGCTGCCTCAACCACGTTTTGCAGCAGTTTTCCCTGAGATGCGGGAAGTTCAAGGTAGGGCCGGTCGCCGCCCACGCTTTCGCTGAACTGATCGCTTTCTTCGCCTTCGACAGAGCTATCCAAGCCTAGCACAAGAACCAGCGCGTCAGAGCGTTTTGCCACAGCGCGGGCTTCGGCGAGGCGGTCGTCTGGCTGGGACAGACCTTCTCGCTTGTTTCGCAGCAGAGCGCAGCCTTCGGCGAAGAGAACGCGGATGCCCTGTTTCTCGGCAAGCTCCCGAATGCCCTCTAACACGGTAACGTGCTGACTTGCTGTACCTTGATAGTTGCCCTCAAGCGCCAGGCGGCTGTCAGCGTTTGGCCCAATGACGCCGATGGTTTTGAGGGAGCCGGGCTTAAAGGGCAAGGCGCCGTTGTTCTTGAGCAAGACAAGGGTTCGACGGGCGACATCGAGGTTAAAGGCGCGGTGTTTTGGGCTGTCTACTTCCTCGTAGGGAATGGCGGTATAGGCTTCGTTTACGGGCGCGCCGAGCAAGCCGAGTCGCATACGGGTAGTGAAGAGCCGGGTTACTGCGGCATCGATCTGCGTCTCGGTGAGCAGGCCCTTGTTCACAGCATCAACTGCCAGAGGAAAGAGGTTGCCGCAGTTGATATCACAGCCGTTTTGAATAGCAAGCGCGACAGACTCGACTGGCGAGGCGGTAACGCGGTGGTTTTCGTGGAAGTCCTTTATAGCCCAGCAGTCTGAGACTACATGGCCGTCAAAGCCCCACTTATCGCGCAGGATGTCGCGCAGAAGCAGCTTGGAGCCGCAGCATGGCTCGTCCAGTATGCGGTTATACGCGCCCATTACTATTTCGACTCCGGCCTCTTTCACGGCAACCTCAAAGGCTGCAAGATAGGTATTCCAGAGGTCGTACTTGTCTACGATGGCGTTGAAGCGATGGCGCTCGTTTTCTGGTCCGGAATGTACGGCGAAGTGCTTGGCGCAGGCGGCGGTTTTGAGTTGTTCGCGGTTTGGTCCCTGCAAGCCTCTGATAAAGGCGAAACCCATACGCGAGGTGAGGTATGGGTCTTCGCCATAGGTTTCATGGCCGCGTCCCCAGCGCGGGTCACGGAAGATGTTAATGTTTGGGGTCCAGAACGTGATGCCTTTGTAGATGTCGTGATCGCCCTCTTCCTGCTGCATATTGAACTTAGCGCGCGCTTCGGTTGAAACCACATCCGCCACTGCCTGCGCCAGCTCCTCATCAAACGTCGCGGCCAGCGCTATGGCCTGTGGGAACATGGTTGCCACGCCAGCGCGGGCGACTCCGTGCAGCGCCTCGTTCCACCAGTTATACGAGGGAATCCCCAGCCTGGGCACTGCCGCCGCGTTATACAGCATTTGAGAAACTTTTTCCTCAAGGCTCATCTGGGAAACGAGTTCTTTTGCTTTTGCTTTTATATCCACTATACGCTCCTTCAAAATGGTATGGTCTATGAGCTTGTTCCAAAGCTGCAAGCGAAGAGTTTGGAAACAAGCTAGTATACCAATACGAGTATATCATATATCAGGCGTTATGAAATGGAGGCGAAGCGGCTCCAGCAATTCAAAGTATCACCCGTCAGGTTCATCTCCCCAGACAAAAAGGATAAAAACCTCCCCGTTTTCATGCAGAAACCGGCAAAAAATGTACTTCAGCGCCGTATAGAAATTGTCCCGTCGCCCAGCACGTATACGGGCCTTGCGGTAATTCTCGTCCCCCAGAAATAATAGCGTATGGAATAAGAATGCCGACAGGTTCAATAGACAGAAATTCTCACCGGCATGTTCCTCCCCATGCCCAAAATTATGCTCAAGATTATACCCGTGGTTCTTCAGTACGTTGTTATGCTCGTTCTCTATCTTCCACCGCGCCCGTCCACAATCCGCCAGGTGTTTCGCATTCCCTCCCTCTATCGTTTTGTCCGTTATCCACCTGTTATAATAGGTCCGTTTCCCCTTCTCCTCGTTCCAGATGCTCATCTCCAGATAATTGACCGTTAACGCCTCCCCTTCCTGCTCCGTATACCGTATCGGCGCCCCGTTCACCCACCGACAGGTGTAGACCAGATGATACCGCCCGTTCCATTCCCGATGGCTCCATTCCCCCATCTCGCTGTTCTTCACCGTCTCGTGCAGCCACGGATGCGTCGTATCCTTACAGGTAAAGATGAAACTATACCCCGCTTCCACCACCTGCCGGCAAAACGGCTCATGGGAATACAAATCATCCCCTAAAAGCGTCGGTTTCAGCCATCCGTACTCCTGTCCATAGCTTTGCAGCCACCGCTTCGCCGCCACAAGCTCGCAATCCTGCTTCTTTTCCCCGTCCCCGTTCCC
>JAIRMT010000159.1 GCA_031258505.1 Treponema sp. | reverse complement strand
ATTGGGCGTGTTCATTGCCGTTGTTCAATCCTCCATGCCCCATAGCTTGACGGTCTTCTCCCCTAACACTGAGGCTATCCTGCGCCCATCGGGACTGTACGCTGCAGAGCTTACTGTGTCAGTATGCCCCGTGAGGGTTTGCAGTTCGCGCCAGACTTCTTGAGGCGCGGGAGATGCCGACGCTGGCTGCGGGACGCCTGATACAAGTATTTCAATATTTTGAACCATTCTGTCAAGCGCCTGATCGCCTTACGCGCCAAAAAGAAAAAGTCATCGAATGACGCAAATGAACGCGAATCTCCTTTCCGTTTCTTCTTCCTGTGTAACATGAGCTATTGCTATGAGTGTCAGAGTCCAGACCGACTCGGTACGCCTCAGCAGCTCTTGCCAAGCGCTTACTCTAAGACCATGACTGAATGGCGAAATTTCTTTAAATAAAATTTGACAGTTTTGAAAGCCGCGTGATAATCTGATCTCTGGTGGCGATTCATACCACCAAATACATTTTAACTTTTGGAGGACATCCATGAAAGTAACAAAACGAGTGGCGGCAATGGCATTGACGCTACTAGTAGCAGCAGGCAGCGTATTTGGCGCAGGCGAACAAGGCGCAAGTACAGGAACCACAGGCGGCGGGGCAAGCGCCGCCGCCCCCGGAACTCTACCCCGTAGAGAAACTCTGTACTTTAACGGGATTCTCTGGGACCAGGTGAACCACTGGAGCCCCTATAGCGTAAGCGATAGGACTTTTGGCATCACCGCCTTTAATCAGCTTTCTCGTCAGTTGATCTTTGAAACCCTGTTCGTCTACAACCTGCTTGATGGAAAACTGTATCCCCAGCTTGGCGAAACCTACACATGGAACGGCCAGACCCTGACCGTTACCCTGAACAGGAATGTAAAGTTCTGGAACGGAAACGCCATGACTGCTAAGGATGTGGTCAATTCCTACGAGCTTCAGAAGACCTACGCCACAGGCGGCACTGCCTACTGGTCGTACATCGACAGCGTTACCGCGAGAGACGATTACACCGTCGTGATACAGGCGAAGGCGTCAAACTTCAATCCTAAGCAGATTGAAGCGTCCATCAGCGCTCTGTACATCACTGAGAAGGCTGCAATGGACCAAGTTGTCGCCAGGATAGGAAATAGCCCCACCGCTTTAGGGCAATGGACAAATATCGGGGGGGGTCAAACGATCGAAGCTGCGGGAACGGGACCCTATCGGCCTTATATTTGGGACGAAACCAAGGCTGTTGTCCAGCGGGTTGATACCTATTGGGGTCAGATCGCTTCCAAATACGGCAAACTCCCCACGCCTAAGTACGTCGCGCACAGTATTTACAAGGATAACGCGACGGGCGACGCCGCATTCCGCGCCGGCGAGGTGGATATTTCCCAGCAGTTCATCTCCAGCGTGTGGACCATGTTCCCGCAAAATATCTCCACGTATCTGCCGCAAGCGCCCTACTACTTCCCCGGCACGATCCCGATGCTGGTGTACAACACCAAGAAACCGGGGCTTGATGATCCGGCGGTGCGCAGAGCTATTGCTATGTCCCTTGATTACAACACCATTGGAACCAACGCTATGAGCGGCTATACTGCTCCGCTCGTGGCCTCGCTCATGCTGCCAGTGCCGTCTGAACAAGCCCTTATCGACACAGACGCGCTTAAACAGTATCAGTGGAGCGGCAATGTTACCGAAGCCACTGCCGCCGCAAACAAATTGCTTGACGACGCCGGCTGGGTCAAAGGCGCGGACGGCATACGCGCCAAAAATGGCGTAAGGCTTTCTTTCCAGACCGAATGCCCCCAGGGATGGTCGGACTGGAACGCCACGCTCGAAGTGGTCGCGCAGGCTGGTAAGAATATCGGTATAGACATCAAGACCTATTTCCCGATTTCTACGGTGTGGACTCAGGATTATCAGAACGGCACCTTTGATATGATTATGTATTCCTACGGCAGCGTAGGCATTGCTTCTCCGTGGAACCGCGCTTATCAGGCAATGGGCAGCACAGAACTTCCGCCGGAAGGAACTCCCAACACCATACAAAACTGGGGACGCTGGATTAACGCGGAAGCTAACGACATTGTCGCTAAAATCGCGTCTGAAACCAATGCCGCAACCCTGAAACAGCTCTGGACTCGGCTGAACATCATCTATCTTCAGGAAATGCCCTGTTCGGGCCTTATGTATCGCCCCGGCGTCTTCCACACTGTGAATGAATCGGTATGGACAGGCTATCCCAAGATGAATGATGGGTCAAACGTTCCGCCGACACTCTGCATCGACGGCTATGGCATCAAGGGTCTTTACAACCTTAGGGCAAAGTAAGCCTTCAAGATAAAGGGCGGACATACCGCCCTTTGTTTATTTATTTGAACGCTGACGCGAGGGCGCTGGAAATGGCGGACTCGCGTCAGCGCTGTGAGCGATGTCTGGCGCTCTGCGGTGTCGGTCCATTTGATGGGCTAAACGAAAAAGAGGAGATGTATGGATGGTTATTGGAAATACCTAGGGAAAAAATTTCTCTGGTACCTCGTTACTTTGTTTATAGCTATATTGCTGAACTTTATGCTGCCGCGACTCATACCCGGAAACCCTGTGGCAACGCTGGTTGCCAACGCTACGACAGGTCTGACTGACGCGCAGGCGATCAAGCAGATATACGACGCTTATATGGTCGAGTTTGGGCTTGATAAGTCTATGTTCGAGCAATTCTTCATTTACATTGGCAAGCTGCTTCAGGGAGACATGGGGCTTTCCTTCAGCGAATACCCGCGTTCTGTCTCGGACATCATCGGTACAGCGGTTCCCTGGACCCTGCGGCTCCAAATACCGGCAATCATAGTCGGGTGGTTACTCGGTAACTCTCTGGGCGCGCTTGCCGCTTATCGGAAAGGCGTTTTCGACAAGGTGTTGTTCCCCGTGTTCCTCTTTATCGCAGCGATTCCCTCATTCGGTCTCGCTATGGTACTGGTACACTTTCTGGCAAATCAGCTTCACTGGTTCCCGGGCCGTCTAGGTTATGCCTTCGATATGCTCATTGACTGGTCGAGTCCCGCGTTCTGGGCGTCGGTGCTTAATCATTACCGACTTCCCTTCCTTACAATGGTACTGGTTGCCATTGGCGGACAATCTCTGGGTATGCGCGAAATGTCCATCTACGAACTCAACGCTGACTATGTGAAGTACAGTCGGCTCATGGGTATTAAGGACTCAAAGATCGTGTGGTACGTATTCCGCAACGCCGTGCTTCCGCAGATCACTGGCCTTGCGCTGTCCCTGGGAACCATGATAGGCGGCAATCTCATTGCTGAAATCATATTCAGCTATCCGGGTATAGGAACTACGATGCTGCGCGCCATTACGACGCAGGACTTCCCCCTTATTTCGGGCTGTACCCTCGTCATTACAATCACCGTACTCGCCGCAAATTTCCTTGTGGACATATTCTGCGGCATCATTGATCCGCGAATCAGGCTTACCCAACAGGAGGAAGGATAATGGGACACATGTTAAAGACGGCTTTCAAGTCGGGAAAATTCAGATTCGGCTTTATCACGATAAGCTGCATACTGCTTCTCGTGATATTTTTCCCTCTTTTTAACCATACTGACCCATTGGCTATGGACGGCGGTATGTTTGAAAAACCCAATCTCGGCGAATACCTGAGTGGAAATAAGCAGGAGGCGGATCAACCTACTGCTGATGGCGCTGTGGCCGATGACATTATGGCGCAGTTCGGTTTGAGCAGCGTCCAGAAAGCAGCCTCAAACAAGCTGTACATACTGGGAACCGATAACTTCGGGCGAGATACGCTGGTGGAACTGATAGCTGGCACACGTACATCCCTGCTCATCGGGGTACTTGCCGGCACTATCGCCACACTGATAGGGCTGACCATCGGACTGGTCGCTGGTTATACAGGCGGCATAGTGGATAACATACTTTCTACTATTACTAACATCTTCATTGTGATTCCCTCCTTTGTCATACTCGTGCTTATCTCCGTAAGCGTAAATTCCCGTAACTTTATTACTACGGCTTTTGTCATTGGCATTACGGCTTGGCCATGGACCGCGCGTTCTGTGCGGGCGCAGACCACATCGCTGCGGAACCGCGATCACGTAAACCTGTCCAAACTTTCCGGCCATAGTATGCCGCGCATCATTGTGCGGGATATACTACCTTACGTGGCCTCCTATGTGATGATGGCGTTCATACTCCAGTGCGCTTCAGGCATACTAACGGAAGCCTCGCTCTCAATGCTGGGTTTAGGTCCCCAGAACGTGGCGAGTCTTGGGCTTATGATGAACTGGGCAAGCACATTCAGCGCGCTTCCCGTTGGCGCGTGGTGGGCATTCATCCCGGTAATCGTCATAATCGCGCTTATCACTTTCTCGCTGAACCTTATGAACTCCGGGCTTGATCAGATATTCAACCCGCAGATAAGGAGTTAGTCATGGCAAAGCCTATGCTTGAGGTAAAGAACCTCACGACATACTACAAAACCAGAATGAACGAAGAGGTCTACTCGGTAGATAATGTTTCGTTCACGCTGGAAGATGGCGGCTCAATCGGCATTGCGGGTGAGTCCGGCTGCGGCAAAAGTACCCTGGCCATGAGCGTCATGGGTTACTACTTCCCGCCGCTCTTCTACAAGTCTGGCACTATCATCATCGACGGCCGGGAAATCACTGGTCTGCCGCCGGACACGGTACGTACCACCGTCTTAGGCACTGAGATTGCCTATATCCCACAGGCTGCCATGAACGCGCTGAATCCCACGCGCAAGATCATCCGCTTCATTGAAGACGTGTTACATGCTCACAGCATTACGCTTTCCAAAAAGGAAATCTATGAACTTGCCCGTGAACGTTTCAGCATCCTGAACCTTCCTGAAAAAGTGCTGAATCAATACGCAGTGGAACTTTCCGGCGGCATGAAACAGCGCACGGTTATCGCCATCTCGACGATACTCAGCCCTAAGGTACTCATTGCGGACGAGCCTTCCTCAGCCTTGGACGTTTCTTCTCAGAAAATCGTCATTAAGCTGCTGCGCGATCTTATGGACAAGGGCTTTGTGCGCGCTATGCTCTTCATTACCCACGAGTTGCCGCTGCTCTACAACGTTACCAAGGACATCATGGTGATGTACGCAGGCGAGATTGTGGAACGGGGAACCGCCAAACAGATGGTCTTTGACCCGATCATGCCGTATGCGCGGGGTCTTATGAACTCGATCATAGTGCCGGAAGAGGGAACGCGCGGTCATGTTCTGCAAGCCATACCCGGCACGCCGCCCAACCTGAAAAAGCGGCCAGAGGGGTGCAGGTTTGCGGAGCGCTGCCAGTATCGCAATTACTGCAATGGCAAGAGTGTTGAACGAAATGCAGCAGGCAAGAGGTTCTTCCGCTGTTATATTGAAGAAGCGAAATTACGGGAACTGTATGCCAAACACGAGGAGGTTGCCGCGTCATGAGCAAGAAACCCATAGGAGAATCCTTTATCAGCGGAAAGGGTATTACCCGCGAATTCGGCTACGGCGATAACAAAATAATCGCGGTAAATAACGTGGACTTTGACTTTCATCGCGGGGAGATTATCTCTGTTGTTGGCGAGTCGGGCAGCGGCAAAACCACACTCGCCAAGATGATACTGGGGCTGCTCGGTGTCAGTCGCGGCCAAATCTTCTTCCAAGGCAAACCCCGCGACATTTCCACGCAAGCCAAGCGCCGAGAGTATTGGCAGCACATACAAGCCATCTTCCAGGACCCGTTTTCCACCTACAACATCTTCAACAAGGTGGATGATGTGCTTCTTGACTGCCTGCGTCTCACAGGCAAGGGCAACCTGAAGCCTGATGAAAAGTTTGAGAGGATGAAGTATGCCTGTAAGTTTGTCAACCTGAAATTCGAGGAACTGACGAACAAGTATCCGTTTGAACTTTCCGGCGGTCAGATGCAGCGCCTGATGATAGCGCGCATTTTCATGCTTCAACCAAAAGTCCTGATCGCCGATGAGCCGACGTCCATGATCGACGCCTGTTCCCGCGCTACGATCCTGGACATGCTGCTCAAGCTCCGTGACGAAATCGACATGACCATCATATTCATCACCCACGACATTGGCCTTGCCTACTACATCTCGGACTCGGTCTACATCATGGAACACGGCGTGGTGGTGGAACGCGGTACAGCCGATGAAGCCATTCTTCACCCGAAGTCTGACTACACCAAGCGTTTGCTCGGCGATGTTCCCAAGATATACGAGCCGTGGGACTTTACCGAAGCGGCGCACGCTTCATAAGGGCGGAGGCGCGTCAATGTTAAGGCGCGGACAAACCGTGCCTTAACATTGACCTAAGAATTTGTCATCGAATGGACGCTTCTCTAAAGAAGATTCGCGTTCATTCGCGTCATTCGATGATCTTTTTCTTTCCGGCGCGTAAGGTGAGTTATGTCTAAGCCCCAGCCCATGACTTCTGGCAGTCCCGCGAAACAGTTAGTTCTGTTTACCTTGCCCCTGCTTATCAGCGAGATAAGTCATCTTTTTTACAGTATGGCAGATGCTATCATTGTGGGGCAAATACTTGGTGTGAATTCGTTAGCCGCAGTTGGGTGTACCGCAGTCATATCATCATTTGTGTTTGGTTTTGTATTTGGCCTTACCAATGGGTTTACGATAGCGCTTGCCCAGCGCTTCGGCGCAGAAGACAAAATTGGAGTACAGCGCAGCTTTGCAAGCGGTCTGCTGCTCGCGCTTAGTTTTGCGCTCGTCATCATGGCTGTGTTTATACCATTGTTACATTCAGCGCTGCGTCTCATGCGGACGCCGCCCAACATCTTTGATGAAGCCTATCAATACATCAGCATCATTTTTTACGGATTATGTATAACTGCCATTTCAAGTATGTTTAGCAACACTCTTTACGCGCTGGGAAACAGTAAACTGCCGCTCTATATCCATATCATTTCTTCACTAATCAATATATGTCTTGATTATTTTTTTATCCTTGTGTTTGGCTGGGGCGTTGCTGGCGCGGCGCTGGCAACTATACTCGCGCAACTCGTCTCGATCATACTTTTCGCCGCCTTCATTTTCACAAAGTACCCGGCTCTTTTCTCCTGCAAGCGGAACGACTGGCTTTTGTGGCGTATGCCCAAAGGTGAAATCCGCGCGCATCTTAAGCTCGGCATCGCAATGGGGCTTCAGCGTTCCATTGTGGAACTGGGCAACATACTCATGCAAGCCGCGATGAACGGACTCGGCGCTTTAGCCATTGCGTCGATAAGCGCTGCCCAACGTATACGCCAGCTTAATATGCTGCCGCTCTTTACCATAGGCGCGGCTCTCGCCACCTACACCGCACAAAACTACGGCGCCCGCAAAATAGCGCGAATCTATCAGGGCATACGCCATGCCTGCCTCATATCATTATCGTTCAGCGTGATTATGGGGATAGTGAACTTCTTGTGGGGCGATAGTTTAGCGTCGCTTTTCATAAAAGACGCGCCCGAAGCCTTAGACATGGCGCAGCTCTACCTAAAATACATCGGCGCAACTGTTTTTCTGCTCGGCATCATGCTCATTTTCCGCAACGTCATGCAAGGTATAGGCCGAAGCGCGTCCCCGATCCTATGCAGTGTGCTTGAAACCGTGATGAGTGTTGTTACGGCGTTTTTGCTTATACCGCGCATGGGCTTTACCGGCGTGTGTTTGGCTAACCCGCTATCATGGCTCGCGTCTGGTATTCCGCTGTACATCGCCTTTGTCATGTTTGTCGCGCAGCAGAGAAGCAATAAGCTGGGATACGAATGAAGCTGCAAATCAGACTGCGCCAATCAAAGGAGAGATTCGTATAACTCAATATGAAGTGTTTCATGGCGAGGTATGTTTAAAACAATCCGCCACAAATGCTGGTGATTTTGTATAATGCGGGTACATGGATTTATCAAGCGGCTTCGGGAGCAAGAGCGTATTATGCCCCGCTTTGCGGCTGATCTTGAAGAAGGTTTCCTGCCATTCTCCCTGTATGAAACAGAACACATTCCGCCGGAGCGCCTCGACGAAGAAAAACGCCTTCTCTACGCTGCCATGATCCAGTGCGTAATCCAATATCCCCATATCAA
>JAIRMT010000146.1 GCA_031258505.1 Treponema sp. | reverse complement strand
TAATAGTATCGACGCAGAACCTACAGTTAGAAAAGTATTATAACCTCATGTCTAAAGCGCTGTGTGGCGCTGTTTGGGTGTCTAGCACTAAAGCGCGGCAAACTTAAACTTTGAATTACTGGGTTCAGCGCGGCTGGGCATGGTCAAGATTAGACACCCTCACGCCGATAGTAAGGATAAAGGGCTGACGCAACGGCGTTGAAAGTAAATGAAAAAAAAGATCAACTTTGAAGATAACATTTTTATCCTTAGCATGAGAGTACGCATGATTCGGGACTTGCTCCTGTTGGAAACTGATACAGAGCTGTTCCTGAAGAAAACGCTTGAGGATATTGACTTTATTGATACTACCCTCGCAACTCTTCTCAAGAATCTCTCTGAAAATGCCTATCTCATCGAAAGGGACGAGCAGTTTGATAACCTTTCCGAAATCGAGTGGCAGTTCTCGCAGGTTCTCTCCCTGTTTCTGAACGGTTCCGGCAACATTTCCGCCACTCTCTTCCCTTCATTTCGTGAGCGCATCGTGTTTTTAAGTAATCAGAGCCTTTCTCGCAAGCGAATCATTGATGCGTCAGTCAACTCCACCTTAGTTACCGAGCCTTTGGTAGGTCCCCGTGAACTAAAGGGTCTACTCGGCTGAACCATGCGGGTCTCTGGTGGTCTCTTACATGGTCAACAGGTGAAAGTACCTGCGGGGCGCATCAGGCCGGCCATGGATCGCATGAGAGAATCTGTCTTTGCCACCCTGGGAGACCTTAGCGGCCTGTCCTTCCTTGACCTGTTTTCAGGAAGCGGCGTCATTGCACTGGAAGCGGTTTCTCGCGGAGCCTTTCCGGTTGAGGCTGTGGAAAAGGACCCGCTGAAACGAAAGACTCTGCTTGAAAACGTGGCCATTGCTCCGCTTCGTATCAAGTGCCGCTTCATGGCTGTGGAGCTGTATGTCCAGCGCGCCAAAACGCCCTTTAACATCATCTTCTGTGATCCACCGTTTCCCTATCAGTTCAAATGGGAACTGGTCAAAGCCATTGCTGCCGCGCCCCTTATGGTTGAAGGTTCGCGCCTGCTTATACACCGCCCCAGCGTAGAAACGCCCGACATCATGGAGAAACTGAGACTGGAACAGTCAAAAAAGTATGGTCGTTCTACAGTTGACTTTTTTATTCATGTATGATTTTCAGGCATGATCCTTGTTGCTAATGTTATAAAAAAAAGAAATAATACCAATAATTTATTTACAAACAAGGTTCGGACATGGATTATAAAAAAATTTTTGAACGCTTTGAAAAAGAGAGCGTGAGTTCGCGGGACAATAGGCCTGTGTTTGCCAAAACTACCGCTAAACCATCTGCGCTTAACGCGGCGCAGAAAGTCGCGCTCAACCGCAAGGGCAATGTGTTATTTAACTCAGGTAGTGCTGAAAATATCGAGAATGCGCGAAAAATTTTTCAGACTACTGGCTATTCAGATGGTCTGAGTCGGATCGGCGACGCCTACAAGAAGCAGGGACGCTACATAGATGCTCTCCGTATGTATCGGATCGCGCCGGATCAGAAAAAGTTTGATGAACTCACCATGCGATTGGCAGCAATCATACAAAATCTATTACATAAAAAGGACGCTCCCTATGAATAACGAGTGCGCACAGCGAAAGGTCGATGATTTTAACTTAAACGCCCCTTTCTCTATATCAAACCCAGAGCGGGACCTGGCGGAAGTGTCAGAATGGTCAAAAAAGGGGTATCAGTATCTGAAAGAGAAACGAATCTCAAATGCCATAGAGTGTTTTAACAAAATTCTGACGCTTGATGAGAACAACAGCTACGCTCTAGTGGGTATGGGCGACGCGTTCCGCAAATGGGGCGCGTTTCAAGAGGCGGTGAGCTATTACCAGCGCTGTCTGAATAGCCATCCAGGGAATAACTACACCCTCTTTGGCCTTGCCGACTGCTACAAAATGCTCAACCAGTACCGCAAAGCCATCGAAATTTGGGAGCAGTATCTTCACCACGACGATAAGAACATCACTGTGCTTACGCGGATAGCTGACGCTTACCGCAAGGTACATGATTTCAGGCGCTCAAAGACAATGTACCTTCGGGTTCTTAGTATGGAAGAAAAAAATCCCTACGCCATCATTGGTCTTGGGCATCTCCATTACGATTTCAAGGAGTACCAAGACGCGCTCTTTTACTGGAAAAAAATGCTTGAGTTCGATCCGGACAATGTGGACATCCGCGTACTCACCTCCATCGGGAATTGCCACCGCAAGCTCAAGACCTTCACTGAAGGTATCGTCTATTTTGACAAAGCCCTGCACCGCGATCCGTACAACTTCTACGCCCTTTTCGGCCTTGCCGACTGTTACCGGGGCCTTAACCAGCAAAACCGTTCCCTTGAATATTGGAACCGCATCCTTGAGCAAGACCCGCGTAACAAGGTGATCCTGACCCGCGCTGGCGACGCTTACCGGAATCAAGGCGATTATGAGCGGGCGGTCGAGTATTACGAGCGCGCTCTGAATATTGAGTTTGATACCTACGCCGTGCTGGGCCTGGCGCTGGTGGCCAGAAATCAAGGCAAACATGAAGAAGCCATCGCCGCGCTCCATCGGCTCATCCAGCAGGCCCCGCGTAACCACCGTTTTTACCTTGAGATGGCTGATTGTTATATCAAAAAGGGTGAAACCGATAATGCTATTGAGACGCTTGAGGAATTTCAGCGCTCTGGAATCAGAAGCACTCCAATTATTGAACGCCTTGAGCAGCTGAAATCGTGATCAGGCGCGCACTGGCGGGGCTTTCCCTCGCGGAACTACAGAACTTACTGCAAGCTCTTCCGGCTTTTCGCGCCAGGCAGGTGTTTCACTGGCTGGCGCGGGGTGTTTCTTCGTTTGAGGCCATGACCGACCTCGCAGTCCCGTTACGCCAGGACTTGGCAAACCATTTCTCGCTCTATTCAAGCATAGTTTCACAGCGCCTTGAAGACAGCGACGGAACAGTTAAGCTGCAACTTAGCCTGCAGGACCATACGCGGATTGAGACGGTACTGTTAAGCGACGCCGATGGTCGCAAGACTGCCTGTCTTTCCACGCAGGCAGGCTGCCCGGTTGCCTGTGTCTTCTGCAAGACCGGCTCGCTGGGCTTCTCGCGTAACCTC
The DNA here is from genome assembly GCA_031258505.1 of Treponema sp. GTDB lineage: Bacteria > Spirochaetota > Spirochaetia > Treponematales > Breznakiellaceae > JAIRMT01. Next base: position 2,718 of record JAIRMT010000146.1, on the reverse strand, counting down.
AGTTCCCCAGAAATCGTTGAGCAGTTTCTACGCCTCAGTTCCATCACGGACATTGCCAACATTGTCATCATGGGCATGGGCGAACCGCTCCTGAATCTCGACGCCCTCTGCGCCGCTCTTGCCGTGCTTACCGGCGATCTGGGCATATCCAGACGGCGTATCACCATATCCACCAGCGGCATTGTCGAAGGCATCCGTGAACTTGCCGACAAGAGACTGGGTACACGACTGGCCTGCTCCATCACTACCGCAGACCCCGCGCTCCGAGAACGACTCATGCCCATAGCCCGCGCCAATCCTCTTCCCCGCCTGCATGACGCGCTCGCCTATTACCAGCAAGAACAGGGACAGCGCCTCACGCTGGAAGCCGTGTTACTCGGCAACCTCAATACCCGTGAAACAGATGCTGCAGCGCTTGGCGCTTTTGCGCGCGGCCTTGATGTCGTCATAAACCTTATCCCCTGGAACCCGATCCCGGGCTTATGCTTTGAGGGCAAACCCCTCCGTGAACCCAGCCGCTGGGAAGTGGAACGCTTTAGCGCCCTACTTGAACACCAGGGCATTTCGATAACGCGGCGTTTCAGAAAAGGCGTCGGCATAGCTGGCGCCTGTGGCCAATTAGGTTTTAATCCATGCGCCCAAATGGAACACCGGGCTATGGTGTCTGACACCACCACTTGACCACTAAGCACTTAGATCGCGTCGTAGTTTGTAATTCCCAATTCCGAAAGTGTCCAGTCTTCCACCAGACGACCGACATCGCGGTATGAGGTACAGCGCAGGGCGTTTTTCGCTAGTCTCCCGCACGATTCCTGTGTTACGTTCCGAATCACCCACTTTATACGCGGTATTGCCAGCGCGTTCATGCTGAACTCATCCAAACCCAACCCCAATAGTAACGCCGTAAACGAGGCGTTGCCCGCCATTTCGCCGCACATAGCCGCCGTGATGCTCTTCGCGTGCGCCGCGTCAATGATCTGCTTGAGAGAACGCAGTATCGCCGGATGAAAAGGCTGTGCCAGATAGCTCACCTTCTCATTACCTCGGTCTACGGCAATCGTGTACTGCACAAGGTCGTTCGTTCCTATTGAAAAAAAGTTCGACTTCTCTGCTAGAATATCGGCGGTTAGGGCAGCGGAAGGAATCTCTATCATAGTTCCCACCGGAACAGCTTCCGCAAACGCCTTTCCTTGCTTGTGAAGCTCGGATTTAGCTTCTTCCAGCACAGCCAGCGCCTGTTCCAGCTCCTCAATACCGGAAATCATGGGGAACATGATCCGTAGGTTACCAAACATACTGGCGCGGAGCATGGCCCTGAGCTGGGTTTTAAATATCTCTGCTTGTGAAAGAGAAACACGAATCGCCCGCCAGCCCAGTATAGGATTGCGTTCATCAGACAACTGCAACTCAGGAAGCAGTTTGTCCCCGCCCACGTCAGCAGTTCGCAGTGTTACCGGCAAGTCTCCCATAATCTTAAGCACATGGCTATAAGCCTTAAACTGTTCTTCCTCATCAGACGGCCTGCCCGCGGCAAGAAACAGAAATTCAGAACGGTACAGCCCAATACCTTCGCAACCCGCGCGAAGCACGGCCTCAGCCTCCTCTGGCGTCTGAATGTTTGCCTTGAGAGAAACCCGATACCCGTCTCTGGTTTCTGCCGGCAGGTTATGCAACTTCCTCAGTTCCCCCAGTCGCCTATAGTAATGCTTCCTCTCGTGTTCCATCTTGATCTGAACGCTCTTTTCAGGATTAACAATAAGCTCCCCAGAAACGCCATTCACGATCAGCGTGTCGCCAGTATTGATCTCCTTGCTAACGCTGGAAAGCCCCACGAGCGCCGGAATCTCAAAGGCGCGCGCCAGAATCGCCGTGTGCGACGTTGCCCCGCCCATATCCATGACAATAGCCTTGACCCGCGCCTTGTTCATGGTAAGCGCATCGGACGGCAGCAGTTCGCGGCATACTAGGATCACGTCTTCACTCAAATTAGCGAGAGCTCCCTTCTGTACAGAGAGCAGCTTATTCATCACACGGTGTAACACATCAACGACGTCCACAGCACGCTCCTGTAGGTAAGCGTCCTGCGAGGCCATGAGCATGGCGCTCATCTCATGGGAAAGTTCCTTAATGACCCACTCAATGTTCTGTAGAGAAGTCTCCAGCCGTTCCTTAATCTGCCCCTGAAATTCCGTATCCTCAAGCATCATAAGATGGGCGTCAAAAATGTCAGCATTTTCCTTGCCCATATTCCGTTTTGCCTGAACATTCAGCGCCGTAAGCTCTTCTATAGCCTTATCATTGGCAGAAAGGTAACGGCTCCATTCGGAGTCAAGCTGATTCTTTTGTATGCTGTAACGGGGAACTTCACTTGTGTTGTTGTCCAGATACACAAACGCCTTTCCAAGCGCGATGCCAGGAGATACGGGATTACCGGTATACTTTTTCATAAAAGCCACCTATTTTCATATTTGTGAATACAGCATACTTTAACAGAGGGAACTGTGTCAAAGTCGCAAACACCTCCTTGAATTCCTGTCTCATGCTACGCAGGAAGAAAAACGGTAAGAATTTGTCATCGAATGGACGCTAAGATTCGCGTTCATTCTTTTTCTTTCCGGCGCGTAAGGTGAGTTACTGAGTGGATAGTGAACGCCGGATCGCTGGATGATCTCGCTCTACCGTTCTCTGACTTAGCCAGCCAAATTCCCCCATAAAGCA
>JAIRMT010000128.1 GCA_031258505.1 Treponema sp. | reverse complement strand
AGTTTACTTCACTTCAACACTTTCAGTTTCCCGCGCGGCAAGGCGGATTCCAGTCGTCTTGAGTCCCTTAACTGGAAAGTTCTGTACCTCAAAGGCTTCTTTGACAATCCGTACACGGGGTCTGGGAACATAGTGAAGCGTGAATGAAAACTTCTGCCGTGTGTCAACATGAAGAATTGTCACACCCGCTGCCACCAGCGGGTATTCGCGGTTCATGATCCAGCCTTCAATGACACAGCGTTTTATGCAGGGATAGCCAGTATCAGCATCCTTGTAAATCACGGTAAATATGATCTTGGCAAGGCTTTCTTTGTCGGCAATGCCAATCCACCACGCGCCTTCGCCAATGAAGGTCTTCTCCGGTATGTCGGTAACAGTGTAGACCCCGTTGTTCCGCAGGATCAGGATGCGGTCAAACGGCGACAGTTCGACGGCAAGTTCGCCGTTGACGGCAGTGCCGAGATAGCCAGTAGCCCTGTCATACTTCAGCTGCACATCCCGCTTCACCACTTCCTTCACCGCGATCTTCTCAAACTTGCCAACCTTAGTACGCCGCACACCGCGTCCCAGTTCTGCATTTGACTTGATCGTGGTGATGAGGTTGTCCAGATAGCTGGTTGCGTAGTCGGTGATATTCTTGAGGTGTCCGTTTATGGTTTTGATACGCGCTGTAATGTCGCGAGTTTCGGTCTTGGCTTTGCTTATATCAAAGAGCGAGAGCCGCCTTATGGGAATGTGAAGCAGGTGTTCCACGTCGTCGCGGCTCACCCCGCGCGCGCCGATGTCTTTAGCGTAAGGAGTAAAGCCTTCAATAATAGCCTTCTCAATGGTCTCAGGCGTCTTCATCTTCTCGATCTCTTTATAGAGCTGCTTTTCGATGAAGATGCGTTCAAGGGTACGCAGATGCATCTTTTCCTGCAGCTCCTTCTTCTCAAGCTCCAGTTCCTTAGTGAGAAGCGAGACAAGCTGTTTCGCGTGGTGCTCAATGATCCGCGTAACAGTCATCACTTCGGGCAGGCCGTCTTTGATAAGCAAGAGGTTCACGGAGATGGATTGTTCGCACTCGGTGAAAGCAAAGAGCGCGTTTACAGTCTCTTCAGAATACACACCCCGCGCCAGCTTCACTTCGATTTCAACATGGTCGGTTGTGAAATCGCTGATGGACTGTATTTTGAGGCGTCCAGCTTTGGCCGCGCTCTCCACACTGTTTATCAGACTTTCAGTGCTTGAGCCAAAGGGGAGTTCCCGAATCACGATGCGTTTGGCGTCAGAGGTATCGAGCTTGGCGCGAACCAGCACCTTGCCATTGCCATCCCGATAGTCTGATACATCCACAAGGCCGCCGGTGGGGAAGTCCGGGTACAACTGGAACGGCTTGCCCTCAAGACAGGCTTTCTCGGCTTGAAGTACCTCAACGAGGTTATGGGGCAGTATCTTCGTGGACATGCCCACCGCGATGCCTTCCGCGCCTATAGCCAGTATCACAGGAATCTTGGCAGGGAAGATGACCGGTTCCTTGTTTCGGCCATCGTAGGAGTCGATCATAAGCGTGAGCTTTGGGTTATAAAAAATGGTTTTGGCAAGGGGCGTAACGCGACATTCGATGTAACGCGCAGCAGAGGCTTGATCGCCGGTGAAGATATTGCCGAAGTTGCCCTGCTTGTCAATGAAGAATTCTTTGTTAGCCAGTACCACCAGCGCGTCGCCAATGGAGGCGTCGCCGTGTGGGTGATACTTCATGCAGTGGCCAACTACGTTTGCCACTTTGTGAAACTTGCCGTCGTCCATCTCAAAGAGCGAGTGCAGGATACGGCGCTGCACAGGCTTGAGGCCATCCTCAAGGTCGGGAATGGCGCGGTCTTTGATAACATAGGAAGCGTATTCCAGAAAGTTTTTGTCAAAAAGGTTTTTAATATATGCCATGAGGCATTTTAGACAAAAGCTGAAGAATTAAAAAGTCGTTGTGAGCGTAGCGCTGTCAAGAACAATGGCAACCTTACCTTCGCGCAGGAGGGCGCGGTTCTGTTCCGATGAAATGATGAGCAGCGCGTCGTCGCGGTCAATGATGGGGTCGGTAGGGCGCATTCCAAAGACGCCGCGCGCTATGATACGCAGGGGGTTGCGGCCTACAAACGCCTCAAGCTCTGGGTCAAGGCCGGAGGGTGTGTCCTGAAAGATATGCTGTGGTGGCACATACCTTACCATTGTAGTAGCGGCTTGCCTGTCCACCATGCTTCGCTCGTAGATCAGGTTCATGTCTGTATCCCAGACTTTGGGGAAGAGGCAGGGAAGGGTGAGCGCACTAGAACGCTTACCATGAACCGGCATTGCCTCATTCGCAATGATGATGATGCCGGTGTAGGAAGTTACTGGCGCGGCTATCAAGGTACGCATGGTGTCAGACGGACGGTCGTGTTGCATAAGCGTTGCGCTGAGTTGTCTGAGGTCAACGGTATAGTGGGTGGATAGCGTCGAGAGGTCGGTAGACATGGCTGGCGCTATTGCCCTGGCTGCGCCGCTGATAAGGTCAGTGGTCTTGAGGGAAATTTCCCCCCGTTCAAGGAGATTGCGCAGTATCGTAGAAGAATCAATGGGCAGGGAAAGAAGTTGGGGACGGATCAGGTGCTGATACCCATCGCTAATCAACTCCTCAGCGTATATTCTGCCAGTCGGCAATCGTATACCTGCCTGAGCGAGGTTTACCGACAGATCAGCGTTAATCTCCAAGTGTTCCCACACGACCGACCCACTGATATTGACCATGTTCTGGGCAAAGAGACTGTTTCCCAGAACAAGCAGGAATCCGCTTAATATCATACGTTTTATCTGTACCATGATTTTCTCCATACTAACGCGACGGGACCTTGAGAACTTTTCCCACGCGCAAAATATCATTAAGATTCATATTATTCGCCATTGCCAGTGTCTCTGGATCGACATTGTATGAGCGGGCTATTCCCCAGAGGCTGTCGCCTTTTTTCACGGTATAATTCGCTGTGAACGAATTCGCAGTGTTCACGCTCTTACGCTGGAATGGTTCGGCCTCCTTGAATGCGGGAATGAGCAGGCGGGTTCCGATTTTGAGGTAACGCGCCTGAACCGTGGGGTTGCTTGCCGTGATGTGATTCACGCTTATGCCGTAATGTTTAGCCAGCTCGGAAAGCGTGTCTCCGGCTTGTATCGTGTGAATGTAGTAGTGTACCAGGGTGAGGTCTTTCCGTTCCAGCACCGCGCTAATCGCGGCGGCATCTGCTTTGCGTACTTTGAGGTAATAGTTACTATCCGGCGGGGTAACGTTATACACAAGTTCGCGGTTTGCCTTTTTTAGTGCAGCCGCGTCAACGCCCGCCGCCTCTGCCAGCATCCCCACATCCACAGTTCGTCCCACCCGAACCCGCGTCCATTCAGGATCGTTAAGCCACAGGGGATCAACGCCAAAGAGCCGGAGGTTCGAGAGGATATAAGAGAATGCCAGTAATTTGGGTACATAGTTGATGGTTTCAGTAACAAACTGTTTCTGTTCCGAGAGCTTCCAGTAATCACGGATACCGGTGCGCTGCACGATCCGGCCTACAGCCCCAAGACCAGCATTATACGCAGCGAGCGCCAGTGGCCAGTCTCCCAAATTGCGGTAGTTGTCTTCAAGTTTACTGAGCGCGCCCATCGTTGACTTCCAGAAATCCATGCGCTCATCGAGCCATTCAGTAATCCTTATATCAAAGGGTTCAATACTGTTAGTCATAAACTGCCACAAACCAGTGGCTCCAGCTTTACTTACCGCTGTAGGCACATAGGCGGACTCAATGAGCGGCAGATAGAGTAGTTCAGACGGCAGGTTTCGCGCCTCGATTTCCTTCCGTATAAAAGCCAGATAAGGTTCTCCCTGGCGTACCATTGAAATAAGCCAGGCAATACCCTCTGGAGTGGAATACTGACTGATATACTTCTGGGTAAGGGGCTGTTCAAGCCCGTGTATCACACTGCGGCGTTCCTGCATGAGGCTTTCTGGAAAAACGGGCTGGGTATAGCGCTGTAACCGCAGGGGACGCGCCAACTGATCGGGTCTGAGCGGCAGCGATAGGCTTTCCGGTGAAAGCGCAGCCTCAATTATCTGCGGCTCAACAGGCAGGGTCTCAGGGGGCGCTGTGCTTACTGACGCAAGAACCACTGTAGAAGCGTTTTCCGCCGGCGTTGCCGCAAGGAATACCAGAGTAGCAGCGCTACGTGGAGGCGCAGGTACAACGAGTGTTGGTTCCACATGTCGCGCTGGATCCACCGGCGACTGGGGCTCTAAAACATTGAGCGTGAGAACTGCTTCTCCAACCGTTGGCAACACCATATCCATGGCAAGTTCAGCCACAAGCGGCTGATTCTTTTCAAGAACAGGGGCTGGAACTGTACCAAAGCCTTCTTCCTGTATTCGTCTCGCCAGAAAGTCTGGATGCTCAGATTCAATCGACTCAGCCCAGAGCGATACACCGCATAGCGCCATCATACTAAGCGCAAAAAATCGCCACACCGCAGCATTATGTCTTACATAAAAACTCAAAATCGCTCTCCATAGTAGACTCCCGCCCATTCCCAGCGTCCGTGGATTTCCGGATCAGGGGGGAAGTCGATTTTTCTGAAATACAGGTACCATGTGGATATGTCCCGTTCCCAGCCGGTTGTACGCAGGTACGCTTCGGTAGCATTGGAACCCGCATCAAGCGTCCTCGCATACTGAATAAGGTTTCGCGTACTCATAAATATCGAAAGGCTGAACCCAGCCATCCCGGAGTCGTCGGCAACCTCTTCTCCCCAGGAACGGGCAAAAAAGTTCACCTTAGCCTGACAACGCTGTAACTGGGAGCTACTTCCCGCATCAAGCGCCGACTTAACCGCGCTTACTAGACTGTCAAGGCGCTCGAAGGTCCAGTCTTTCTCCGAGTTATTGAAGTCCACCAGTTGCTTCGCGTAGTAATCAGCATTAGGAAACCCGGGAACGATAGACCGATACGAGAGATAGTTGGTATATGCGTCAAGCGCACCATTCCAGTCTCCAGTGCGTTCACACGCATTGCCGAGCATAAAGTAGCTTATTCCCATGTCTATCTTATCGGAAAAACGGGAGATTAATTCTTGGTAATAAATCACTTCCTGTTCAGGATTGTCCACCAGCGTGATGAGATGATTGAGACAGGCCAAGTGAATTGACTCGCCCTGAACTATCAGGTCAGGATAGTTCTTGAGTATCATATCAAAATAGAGGGCAGCAACCGCGTTTTCCTCCCGTCGTATATGGCTGTATGCGGTCATGAGGAGGTAATAGGCGTTATACGGGTCATCGGGGTAACGGTTCCGGTTAAAGGTAAGGAAGTTGATAAGCACATCGTACTCGCCCGCTTTTGCATAGATATTCGCGATTTCCCGACTAACCGCGAAACGCATTTCGTCAGACTCTTCGGCGTTCAGCAGTTTGAACAGGTGCGTCAGCGTTTCTCGCTCTGCAGCCTCTCCAATAATATAGTAATGATCGAGCGAGGTATCGAAGCGGTGGGTTGTATTCCGCCACAAGTCTTTGAGCGCCAATATCGGGTCTTTCCATACCTCAGACTCACAGGCAGCTAAGACTCCCATACTGGCCAGAAGCAGAATGAACCAACGCGCGCTATACATGGTTTTCATAGCTTTGTATATCCGCCTTCAAAGTTGTCGTCAAGACCATTTGAGGCTCAGGATAAAACAGCAATGCCCGGACATCTCGAAGCCCATGTTTAACGCCATTGCCCGCTGATAAGCTATTCCCAGATTTGCCGCCCTGTCCGAGCCTCGCCTGTATCTTATGCCTTCACGCTCAAAAATTTTTCTAAAACCAGCTCAAACAACTTGATATTTTTTTTACAGCGTACCATAATCTTACTATGGACTTGAGGAAACGCCGGATGGCCATTGACCGTCGGCTTGCTTACAGTTTAGCTTCTCCCGGCTCCCGGCTCCCGGCTCCCGGCTCCCGGCTCCCGGCTCCCGGCTCCCGGCTCCCGGCTCCCGGCTCCCGGCTCCCGGCTCCCGGCTCCCGGCTCTAATTATGCTCTCTTAACAATACCGTTTCTCAAGTACCTAGTAAGTTACACGTTATCCGCTCTAAAAAACACTTCTGTTCCTTACCATTTCCCGGCCATACGCCCTCCCGGAACCGCTTTAAGCCCCCTCGCAAAAGTTTTAAGCCCCCCGCCGAAAGCTATAGGCCCCTTCGCAAAAGTTTTAAGCTCTCTTGATAGAAACGCTCAGGATTCTTTCCGCAATAAAAATAACCACATCTACAATAGAAACCCCTATTTCCGCGATAAAAACCGCTATTTGCGTGATAAAAGCACGTGCCTGCGCGGTGAAAGCACGAGCTTGCGCGGTGAAAGCCGCTATTTTCACGGTAAAAGCCTCTGCTTGCGCGGTAGAAGCCTCTGCTTGCGCGGTAAAAGCCTCTGCCTGCGTGATAAAAGCGCGTGCTTGCGCGGCAGAAGCACACGCTTTCACGGCAGCGCGAATTTCGGAAAAAGGCGCGGGCGGGGCCGGTTTCACGGGGCTTCCGCCGGCTACGGCGCAGAGGGAGCGTTTTTCGGTAAAACGCCGCGTATATGCGGCTTTGAATATCGGTTTTGGAGGTTTTGAATATGTCAAAAGAGTATGTTCCGTCCCGCGAGGCGGAATTCGACCCGTGGTTTAACAACCTTGTTGAGTATGTTCAGGCGCGGGTTATGACGGGAACGCCGGTTTGGCCGCACATTCCGGCTGCGGAGGCGGAGGCGCTGGCCAATGCGTACACGGCGTGGCACACGGCCTACGAGGTAACGACAAAGCCGCACACCGTGGTTGACACGGAGGCGAAAAACGACGCGAAAAAGGCGGCGCTGAAGGTCATCCGGCCTTTCGTGAACCGCTATCTGCGCTACCCGCCGGTAACGGACGAGGACCGCACGGCGATGGCGATCCCGAACCACGACACCCACCCCACGCCGGTACCCCGTCCCGACGACATCCCGGAGGTGGAGGCCCTTACCCCCAAGCCGCGCGTGCTGCGGTTCCGGTTCCGGCGGGCGGGCATGAAACGCTGGGGCAAGCCGGACGGCGTTCACGGCATGGAACTGGCGTGGATCATCGCGGACGCGCGCCCGGAGAAGGTGGCGGATCTGATACATTCGTCCTTTGCCACGAAGAGCCCGCTGACGCTGGCCTTTGAGGAGGACGAGCGGGGAAAGCGGGTCTACTACGCGGTACGGTGGGAGACGGGCGCGATGAAGAAAGGGGATTACAGCGAAATCTATCAGGCGGTGATTCCGTGACAAGCCGCGGGCTTGTCATAGGAGTTTGCGGCGCAAACTCCACCCATTTTTGCAGGGCCCCGCGGGGGCTTTTCTTGGGGGCGGTTTGTTGGGCAAGCGCGGCGGTTCCCCCTACGGGGGAAGGAGGCGGGTATGACGTAGTTTGGCGTTGGTTAAGGCAGGGCCCCGGTTCGGGGAGGACGGATATTCGGTGGACGGAAGTGAGCGCGTTCACAAGGTATTAAAAAGTTATGCGTCATTGGGCTTGTTGAACAAGCCGGGTTTGTTTCACAAGTCTTAAAAATGAAATCTAACGCATAACAAAAACTATGGCGCCATAGTATAAGGAGAAAAATTATGGCAAGGAAAAGTGTTTTAACGGGTTTATTCGTGGCAGTGTTGACATTCGGTATCGTAATTGCCGGTTGCGACGACGGAAATACTGACGACGGCGGCGACAGCGCAAAAACAATCACCATCACGGGGTTGTCAGGGAAAAGCGGG
>JAIRMT010000021.1 GCA_031258505.1 Treponema sp. | reverse complement strand
CGGAGTAAACGGCGCGGCATTGGCGAATAGAGGCGCGCTTCTTCCTCAACGGCGCTCCCCCTTCTTCTTCTTCTTTCTTAGCGCGCTTGAGCGCGATACGGGCGTATACGCGACTGGTATACAGGCGCTTGAGAATTGCTATTTTATCGTTTGCAGATTTTGTCCTCATCGTCGTATTCTGGTCGTCTTGAATTCAAAGTTTACCGTATATGCGACACCCCCAATAGTGCCACACATCCCCTTAGCAGACTGGGCGTTTAACTTTTTACAAAAACGGAAAGAAAAGGTGTTGTCATTGACAAGCCTCCCATGCCTAAAGGCGGAGATTTTACGGCGGTTTTGATAAAACCGCTATGCCATTGTTTCAGCTTCCTCGATCAGCGATGGCTCCGCTACAGGCTCGCCGGCGCTATCCGGCTCATCGTCATTCCTGACGATGCGGTCAACGCCGATGACCTTGTCTGACTCGTCGATGTTGAGGATACGTACCCCTTGGGCAGTGTTTCCCATGACTCGTATCGACGATACCTTCAGTTTCAGCGACTTGCCCTGTCCCGTGATACACATAATCTGCTCATTGTCGCGGACATTGACACAGCCGACGAGTAAGCCGGTCTTGTCGCTGATGGTGTAGATGCGTTGACCACCAGTACCGCGACTATGAGCTGTGAATCCGCTGAAATCAACGCGCTTGCCATAGCCATACTCGGACAGCAATAGCATGGTTTCGCCGCTAACGACCCGCAGGACGCTGACAAGGGCGTCATTGTCGTTGAGCTTCATGCCGACGACGCCGTGTCCGGCGCGCCCCATGGCGCGAACCTTGTCCTCACCGGTGCGGAGCGCCCGCCCCTGCCGTGAAATCAGCACTACCTCATCAGCCCCGCTGGTGAGAAGGGCGCTGACAAGGCGGTCTCCGTCATCAAGTTTGATGGCGATGATGCCGCGAGTTTTACTATTGACGAACTCTGTGGTACAGCACTTTTTGACCACGCCACGCGCCGTTGCCATGAAGAGGTACTGATTGTTACTAAAGTTGCTTAAAGAGACAATGGCGGTGATTTCTTCGTCTGGCAATACTGACAAGAGGGTTTTGATTTGAGCGCCCTTTGATGTGCGGGAACCCTCCGGCAGTTCGTGTACCTTCATCCAGTAGGCTTTGCCCACGCTGGAGATGAACATGATGTACTCGTGAGTCGAGGCGATAAAAATTTGCGCCACGAACTCCTCGTCCGCGAGCTTGGCGCTCATCATGCCCTTACCGCCGCGTCCCTGATTGCGATATGACGCCACTGGTATTCGTTTTACATACCCCAAGTTTGAGATGATGATCATCATCTCTTCTTTTTTAATCAAATCTTCCACGTTGATAGTCTCAACCTCCCCATCCACAATTTCAGTACGCCGCGCGTCGCCATAGCGTTGAGCAAGCCCAGCGGTTTCGTCCTTAATAGCGCTGAAAACCTTTGTCTCATCAGCCAGTAAGTCCTTAAAGTAAGTGATACGCACTTTCAGTTCTTCCAGTTCTGTCCGCAGCTTATCGCTTTCGAGCGAAGTGAGGCGTCCGATCCGCATTTCAATGATGGCGTCGGCCTGCGCTTCTGACAAGTGGAAGCGCGTGCGCAAGCCAGTCTTGGCAGTATTGATGTCCCGCGCCGCCTTTGTGTCGGCGACAACGGCGTCGATGTTCTTCAGGGCTATCATCAGCCCTTCGAGAATATGCGCCCGAATTTCAGCGTTCTTGAGGTCGTGCCGCGCCCGCTTTGTTACCACTGCCACCCGATGCTCAACAAAGTGGCGTATCAGCTCTTTTAGGTTAAGGCAGAGCGGCTTCCCGTTCACCAGCGCGAGGTTAATCACGCTAAACGAGGACTGTAGGGCAGTGTGTGAGAAAAGTTGGTTCAAGACCACCTTTGCGATTGCCCCGCGCTTCAGTTCGATAACGATCCGCAGGCCGTCGCGGTCTGACTCGTCCCGGAATTCGCTAATGCCGTCAATGAGCTTATCGCGCACTAGTTCGCCGATGCGGACGATGAGTGCGGACTTGTTCACGGTATACGGAATCTCGTTAAAGATGATGGTATCCTTACCAGACTTTGCCGTTTCCAGCCGGAATTTGCCCCGTATCAGTATCTTGCCGCGTCCGGTTTTATACGCCTCTTTGATACCGCGCCGCCCGAAGATGATACCGCCAGTGGGGAAATCTGGCCCGGCGACGTACTTCATCAGATCATCAATGCTGATGTCTGGGTCTTCGATGTAGGCGCAGATTGCCTCGCAGACCTCGCTGAGGTTATGCGGCGGCATATTCGTCGCCATGCCAACGGCAATGCCGCTGCTGCCGTTGATAAGTAGGTTGGGCGCCACAGACGGCAGTACGAGAGGTTCGTTGAGCGACTCGTCGTAGTTTGGCGCAAAGCCCACAGTATCCTTATCAAGGTCGCGCAACATTTCGTCGCCGATGCGCGACAGCCGCGCCTCGGTATACCGTGACGCGGCGGCTGGGTCCCCATCGACTGAACCGAAGTTACCCTGTCCATGGACCAGAGGATAGCGCAGCGAAAAGTCCTGCGCCATACGCACGAGCGCGTCATACAGGGACGCATCTCCGTGTGGGTGGTACTTACCCATAGTATCACCGACAATACGGGCGCTCTTCTTAGTAGCGGCGTTGGGATGCAGGCCGAGTTCCGCCATAGAAAACAGCAGGCGGCGATGTACTGGCTTGAGTCCATCGCGCGCATCTGGCAGTGCCCGGGCGACGATGACTGACATAGCGTAGTTGAGGTAGGCGGTTTTAACCTCATCCTCAATGGCAATGGGGATGATCTTCCCCGTAGTGAGCGTTGTTGTTATAGTTTCAGGCATTTTTTTCCTTCTTCCTTTGTCTATAGAGAATTACACATCCAAGTTCGACACTAACAGCGCATTCTCTTCAATGAACTCGCGGCGCGGGGCAACCAGTTCACCCATGAGCGTCGAGAAGATGCGCTCGGCTTCAATAGCGTCATCCATGTGTACTTGCATAATGTTACGGCGGGCTGGATCCATCGTGGTTTCCCAGAGCTGGTCGGGGTTCATCTCGCCTAAGCCCTTGTAGCGCTGGAGGCTCAGCTTCTCTAAGTCGCGCCCGGATTCAGCGAGTATGCGGTCTTTTTCCTCGTCGTCATAGGCATAGCGGATGGTTTTGCCATAGCTAACCTTGAAAAGCGGCGGCATGGCAAGGTAAACATGCCCTGCCTCAATGAGCGGGGTCATGTAACGGTAGAAAAAGGTGAGCAGGAGGGTACGGATGTGGGAACCATCAACGTCAGCATCAGCCATGATGATGATCTTGTGATAACGGATTTTGGCAATGTTGAACTCAAGCCCTGCGCCTGCGCCGATGCTGGCGATGATAGGCTGGAGCTTTTCGTTGGTGATGATCTTTTCAATGCGTTGCTTCTCAACATTCATCATCTTGCCCCAAAGCGACAGAATCGCCTGATACTGCCGGTTGCGTCCCATTTTGGCGGAACCGCCGGCGCTGTCTCCCTCGACAATGAACAACTCACAGAGCGCCGGGTCTTTCTCCGCGCAGTCGGCGAGTTTGCCGGGCAAGCCAGCGCTATCCATCGCGTTCTTGCGCCGTGTGGCGTCTCTTGCCTGCCGCGCCGCGATACGCGCCCGCGCCGCCAGCACTGATTTGTCGAGAATCGCGTTCACCACGTCAGGGTGTAGGTCGAGGTATAGCTCAAGCTGTTCGTCAACAAAGGAGTCCACGATGCCCTTAACCTCGGAGTTTCCCAGCTTCGACTTAGTCTGCCCTTCAAACTGCGGCTCTGGCACTTTTACCGACAGCACAGCAGTTAAGCCTTCGCGCACATCGTCGTTGGAAAGCGTCTCGTCGAACTTCTTCACCGTCTTCGACTTCTTCAAAAACTCATTCAAGGTATGGGTAAGGGCTGACTTGAACCCCACAAGGTGTGTTCCACCTTCACGAGTGTTGATGTCATTGACAAACGAGTACATGATCTCGTTAAAACCATCGTTGTACTGAATAGCGACAGCGATCTCGATGTCGTCCCGCGTACCCTCGATAACGATTGGTTCCTTATGCAGCACGGTCTTGCTTTCGTTGAGGTACTCAACGAAGCTCCTCACCCCGCCATCGAACTTGAATTCATGGGTCTTTGGCGTTGCCACCCGATCATCGCGGATGGAAATTATCAGGCCCTTGTTAAGAAAGGCAAGCTCACGTAGTCGGTTTGACAGCACGTCAAAGTTATACACTGTGGTCTCAAACACGCTAGGGTCTGCCTTGAAGCGAATCACTGTGCCGCGTTTGTCTGTAGTTCCACTTTCGCGCACTGGTTCAATGACCTCGCCGGCCTGGTAGCGCTGGGTATGCACCCGCCCGTTAGAGTGGACAAAGGCCTCGCACCACATCGACAGCGCGTTCACTACTGAAACACCCACGCCGTGCAGACCGCCCGATACCTTGTATGATTTTTTGTCGAATTTGCCGCCGGCATGGAGTCGCGTCATAACCAATTCAAGGGCGCTGACCCCTTCTTCTGGATGTATGTCCACTGGAATACCTCGACCATTATCCTCAACACGGACAATATCATTTTTTTCAAGTATTACCCGAATTGTGTCGCAGTGTCCCTGCATAGCCTCGTCAATGGAGTTATCAACCACCTCGTAGACCAAATGGTGTAATCCATCAATACCGGTAGTTCCGATGTACATACCCGGGCGCTTACGCACCGCCTCAAGTCCCTTCAAAACCTGTATGTTCTCTGCTGAATATTCTGAACTCATAACCGCAGTATATAAAGTCCGGTCAGAAAAGTCCATTAGCGCCCCGCGCCCGCCCAGCATGATAAACGCATAGAAATCAGCCGGTCGTGGAAGCAGGGCTTAGAGCGTCTCTTAAGCGTAGTTAAGAGCATCTCTTAAGCGTAGTTAAGAGGCACTCTTAAGCGTAGTTAAGATGGTCTCTTAAGCGTAGTTAAGAATGTCTCTTAAGCGTAGTTAAGAGCATCTCTTAAGCGTAGTTAAGAGCATCTCTTAAGCGTAGTTAAGAGCGTCTCTTAAGCGTAGTTAAGAGCGTCTCTTAAGCGTAGTTAAGATGGTCTCTTAAGCGTAGTTAAGAGCATCTCTTAAGCGTAGTTAAGATGGTCTCTTAACTATGCTTAAAGTCCGTATACGCGCCGGGCGGCGGGACAATTTCTATACGGCGCTGAAGTACGCCTTGTGCCGGTTTCTCCATGAAATGCGCTTCTGCGAAGCGGCTGAATTTCTATGCGTTTATCCTACGCCCGCCACGCGCTGCCATTGAGCTTTATGTCCGGCCTTTGTACAATCGCCTCTTATGACAAACGGTGATTACCAAATGTACTGGCAGGAAGCCATGCGGCAGATTCGGGAAGAGGTAGGAGAGAACGAGTTTGCCTTCTGGTTCAGCCAAATGGAATACATAGGTGCCACTGATACCGCAATCGGACTTGGCTTTCCGTCTTCGTTCTATCGGGATATGGTGAAATCACGATACAAGACTCGCATTGAAAACAAGTTAAAAACGATTACCGGCAAGGCTGTATCCCTCTTCTTTGAAGTCATGACACACCCTCCGGCGCGGACGCCTCCGGTGTCAGACACCAACAATGGCGTTCCCCGTCCGGTGCCAGACCCCAATCGCGTTGCTACCGCGTCAGTGCCAGACACAACGCGGACGCCTCCGGTTATGCCGCAGATAGCGGCGGTAAAGCGCCCTCATTCCCAACTACGTGGTGACTATACCTTCGAGCGATATATTATCGGGGAGAACAACAACTTTGCGGCCAACGCCGCCAAAGCCATCAGCCTTAACCCCGGAACAACCAAATACAATCCTTTCCTTATATATGGCGGTGTTGGGCTGGGCAAAACTCACCTCATGCAGGCCATCGGCAACTACATACACCGGCATAATGACCGCAAGATCATCTACATAAGCGCGGAAAGTTTCCTAAATGAGTTTGTTGACTGCATCCAGAAAAACTCTATGCCGGCGTTCAGGAACAAGTACCGCTTCATTGATGTGCTTCTCATTGATGACATTCAGTTTTTGCAGGACAAGGCCGGTATCCAGAACGAACTTTTTTATATATTCAACGCGCTTTATGATACAAAGAAGCAAATCATCTTCACCTGCGACCGTCCGGTCTCCGAACTGAAGCAGTTCAGCGACCGGCTCCGCTCCCGCGTGGGTCTGGGCCTTACCGTTGATCTCCAGCCGCCTAACTATGAAACTCGTTACGCCATCCTCAAGGCCAAGCTACAGGAACATTCCGTAGTTATCCCCGAAGAAGTGATCAGCCTGGTTGCCCAAAGTGTCGCCACTAATATCAGAGACCTGGAAGGAGCGCTCACCACCCTGGTCGGTTACGCGGAACTGGTAGGCAAGCCCATCACCATAACCGTAGCGCGTCAGCAACTCAAGGGCGTTCTCGCCTCTCCCGCGCCAGTATCCACCCCGCACGCGCCTGTAGAGCTAGTCATCCAAGCCGTGTCTGCCTGCTTCTCCTTTTCACCGGACGAATTGCGCGGCTCCAAACGAAGCCGTAAGATCGTGGAAGCCCGCCAGATCGCTATGTACCTCACCAAGGAGATCACCGAGTACACCAATACCGAGATAGGCCACATCTTTGGTGGCAGAGAACATAGCACGGTTATGCATGCCTGCCAGCGCGTTGAGGAGCAGCTCCGTTCCAATCCCCAACTAGAAGCTGCCATCGAAAAGATCAAAACGGATATCGCCAGAAGCGTGGCAGAATAACCACGAGCTTGTCCGGAACCAATGTTCATAACGTGTTCATAGAGTGTGCATAACGTGTGCATAACGTGTTCATAGAGTGTGCATAACGTGTTCATAGAGTGTGCATAACGTGTTCATAGAGTGTGCATAACGTGTTCATAACGTGTTCATAAACCCTGCCACATTCATAATGTGTGCATAGAATGTTCATAACTTCGAGTTATGCACACGTTATGCACACGTTATGAACGTGCTAATTGATTATAAAATAAAGAATTAACCGAGTTATGAACATTTGAACGCTCTCTACTACTACTACTACTAAATTTATATATAAATATTAATAGTAGTAATAGTAGAGGCGCGATTTAGCGTCATTGACAAACTACAAAAAGACAGCGAACATGAACGCCGTTAACCAAGCAAGGTTAACAAACTAGTAAGGAGAAAAAAATGAAGTTTACCTGTGAACGAAGTATGTTGCTCAAAGAGATCGCTTTTGCTCAGGAGATCATCGCGTCAAAGATCGCGGGATCGATCCTGTCCTACATCGGCCTTGAGGCTGAACAGGACACGCTCCATATTCAGGCAACCGAAGGCCTGAAAGTCAATTTTAGGACCAGCGTCCCAGTCCTTGTCATTGAGGCCGGAACCGCTTCCGTGTTCGGTGACAAGTTTTTAGGAATACTCAACTCCATTCCCGATGGAGAACTTGAGTTTGAACAGGCCAATGGGAAAACCACGATCCGGCCGACATTCAAGAAGATCAACTTCCAGCTTAAGAGCATGGCGTCAGATGAGTTCCCAGAACTTCCCATGCCAAACGAGGAGGACTTCTTCACATTCCCGGCACGTGACATCAAAGAGATGATCCTGCAAACCGTCTTCGCTGTTTCTGATGACGAGACACGCTACAACATGAACGGCGTTTGCTTTGAGAAGAAAGACGGCAAGCTCATTATGGCAGCCACAGACGGACGACGCCTCGCCTTCATCGAGAAAACACCCGAAGGCGATCTGCCAGACTTCCCCAGTGTCATCATTCCGCCAAAGATTCTCCACATCATTACCAAACACGCTGGCGATGAAGGAGAAATCGCCATTGCCGTTAGCGACCAGCACCTCTTTGTCCGCTTCGGATCCTACGACCTGTCCTCCAAGCTCATCGAAGGCCAGTTCCCCAACTACCAGCGGGTGATCCCTGAGAACCAAAGCTTCGTCTTCTCGGTTAACCGCATGGAGATGATTGATGCACTCAAGCGCGTATCCATCTTCGCAGAACAAAAAGTCGGGCGCATACACATAGGTATCACCTCCTCGCTCGTCTCAGTCTACACTGACGAAAGCGACATCGGTACTGCAAAAGAAGAGATTGCCGCTCAGTACGAGGGTGATGATGTCGCCATCGCCTTGAACTACCACTACATCGAAGAACCTCTCAAGGTTATGAGTAACAACGAGGTCAGTTTCCACTTCACCGACCCGCTGAAAGCACTCACCATCAAGTCAGAACCACAACAAAGCTTTATCCACGTCATCATGCCTATGCAACAGTCGTGACCTTCAAGACTCTGCGGGTCAGCGGTTTCAGGAACCTTGCCGACGCCGAGATCAGTACCACGGGGAAGGATATCTTCCTCGTGGGCGAAAACGGCCAAGGCAAGACCAACTTCCTTGAAGCCCTCTACTTCTGTTCCTATGCCTCGTCATTTCGGGGAGCGGCAGATAAAGAACTCGTGCGCAGCGGCCAGAAAAGCTGCTCAGCCCATACGCGTTTTGCCGATTCTCAGTATGACGAGGTACTCATCAAAATCGACAACGGACGTAAAAGCGTATTCCTTGATGCCAAGCGCCTGGACGACCGCCGCGACCTGCTATCAGTGGTTCCCTGCGTGGTTTTCTGCCATGAGGACATGGGCTTTGTGGCCGGAACCCCAGAACAGCGTCGCTGGTTTTTTGACCAGAGCCAGAGCCTCTACGACCCGCTCTACCTTGATGACCTCCGCAAGTATCGCAAGCTCCTGAAAACCCGCAACGTCATCCTGAAAACCGGCAACGCCCAGACCGTCCTAGACGCCCTTGATCCCCAGCTTACGTGGTACGGTCTGCGTCTCATGGAGAAACGCGCAGAGGCTGCGGCTTGCTTCTCCGGAATATTCAGCACGCTTTACAACGAAGTCGCTGGCATTGAACACATTAGCGTCCGCTATACTCCTTCATGGAAAGACAGCAGCGAGAACCATGTTCTTGCATCCCTGCGCCGGCAACTGGAACCTGACATGGCTTCTGGCGTGACGCTCTCCGGCCCGCACCGCGACCGCTATGCTTTTTTTCGGGGGAACGAGTCGTTCTCTGAACGCGCCTCGACTGGCCAGCGCCGCCTTCTGGCGCTGTTGTTACGGGTAGCACAAGCCCGCCGTTTTCACGACACGACCGGCAAGAACCCGGTATTATTACTCGATGATGTGTTATTAGAACTGGACGGGGAGAAGCGCCGCCGTTTTTTGGAAGCGCTGCCTGACTACGACCAAGCGTTCTACACCTTTTTACCAGAAGAGCCGTACCGTCGTTATCTAAAGCCAGACACCCTTGTCTACCACTTACGCGATGGGGTGTTTAGTTTATCCCCTGATACCTGAACGTATTTTTGCCCCTTGCTGAATTGCAAGACTGTTGCTAAAGTTATCCAGCAAGATTTGCTCCCGCCGAAACGTGTTTCGTCCGTGCGGTTTTGAAGCGGAGGAGTCGGTCATAGAGGTGGTAGC
>JAIRMT010000014.1 GCA_031258505.1 Treponema sp. | reverse complement strand
CACAATGGGAAAAAAGAGCGCGAAGATTATCGAAACCAAGAAAATGAGGGGAGAAGCCGGTCTCATCATCATCGAACACGTTGGCATAGACCCGCTGATAGCGTTGCCGGAGGAGTTGGAAGGCATAGAAGACAAGCGGGTTGAGCCCTATGCGGAACACGTGCTGGCGGATATCGTGATGATAACCCTGCTGGCGGTCATGGCGCGGGCGAATGAATAGCGCGGGATAGCGGAGTTTGCCCAGATAAAAGCGGGATGGCTGAAGCGGTTTTGGGTATTGACCCACGGGATACCGTCCCACGACGCCATCCAGCGGGTGATGTCGATGATAGACGGGAGTATCCTGTACCGTTTGTGTATCCCGTTTCTGATCCGGCGGCTGGACATTCTTGCGGCAACGGCGCGGGAGCGGCACATGGCAGATGACCCAGGAGCGCCGGAAGCGCCGAAGCTTATCGCGATAGACGGCAAGACGAGTCGGGGGAGCAAACGGAACAAGAGCGACCGGGATGCGGTGAGAGCGCTGCATACGGTGAGCGCCTGCTCCACGGACCGTGGGCTCTGCCTGTCAAGTGGTGGTAGATGAGCAAACGAATGAGATACCGGTGGTGAGGGACTTGTTGGACATCACGGATGTACGGGGGTGTGTGGTAACCTGGGATGCTCTGAATACGCGGAAAGAGACGGTAGCGGCGGTTATCAGGGAACACGGGGACTATGTGGGGGCGTTGAAGGGGAATCAGCAGACGTTATATGAGGAAGTGGAGTTGTATTTTGATGAAGCGGTGCTGGAACGGCTGAGGAAGGAGGAAACAAGCTATTGCCTGGAGACAGACAAAGAGCGGATCGGGGCAGCCCGGCGGGAATACTTTCTCAGTGACGATATTGGGAGGCTGAGTCAGGGGAAGGAATGGGCGGGACTTAAGAGCATTGGGTGTGTCAGGAGTGCATTGGAGAAACTGAACGGGGAGAAGACGGTAGAGACGCGGTATTTTATCGTCCGTATCAGCGATGTAAAGGTATTTGCGGTGTTGGCGAGGGGGCACTGGCAGGTAGAGAACAAGCTGCGCTGGCGCTTGGATGTTACGTTTAAGGACGGCCAGAACAGGACGATGAGGAAGCGTGGGGAGCAACATCTGCAAAGGATGAAACGGGTAAGCCTGGGGATACGGTCATTGGTACAATCGTATTATGGCAATCGGAGTCTGCAAGGGATACGGTATACGCTTTCGCTGGGATTTGAGGAGTACCTAGACCATCTTCAAACTGCTTAACGCTCAGGCTGTCCGGAACCTTCTGCTCACCCGGGCCGCCTGATTTCTATACGTTTATTCTGATCAAAGAGAGAAACACTGATAACGACGTAACAATATGCTATGTAATCTGCCGCCAGAGGGAATTGAACCCTCGACACAAGGATTTTCAGTCCTTTGCTCTACCAACTGAGCTACAGCGGCAAGTACATCTCTATATATACTCTGAACAAAAAAAAGTGTCAAGTGGCTACTCAAAATTTCTGTGAAGAATTTTTTAACTTTTACTCTTGATTCAATTTGATATATATCCTATAATTTAGCTAGGACAAAGTATCTATGAGAATTTCTACTAAAGGCCGTTACTCACTGGAAGCCTTACTCTATATGGCTCTTTTACCTGCCGGCGAATCTGTAAGTGCCAGAGTCATTTCCCAAAACACCAGTATATCGGACGGCTACCTTGAACAACTCTTCATCCCCCTGCGGAAGGCCGGCATCATCCAGGGTATCAGAGGCCCGCTGGGAGGCTATCTTCCGGGCAGAGCGCTTGAACGCATAAGCGTGGGTCAAATTCTGCGTGCGGTTGAGGGAGAGCTTGAGCCGGTTGACTGCGTTACCTCAAAACCCTGTCCGGCTCAAAGCTACTGCACGTCCAGACATACCTGGAGCGAACTCTATAAGGAAATAAATACCTGTGTTGATTCCATCTCCCTTGCTGATCTGGTTAAAGCCTATCATGCTATGGATAAGATGGAGTATGTAATATGAAGATTTCTACACGAGGACGCTACGGTATCCGGCTCCTGATTGATCTGGCCGAGCATTTGAACGAAAACCATGTTTCTCTTGCCAGCGTGGCCGAGCGTCAGGGCATCTCGATCCGTTACCTTGAACAGGTCGCGGTGATCCTGCGACGCGCTGGCTTTATACGCTCGGTGAAGGGCGCTTCGGGCGGCTATACATTGTCGCGGCGACCTGAAGAGCTTATCATAGGCGAGGCGCTAAGGGAACTTGAGGGGGATATGCTGGTGCTTGACCCACCGATCGCCGGTATACAGGAAAGCAAGTTACAACGCTGTATCAGGCTTACTGTCTTTGACCGCCTGAACGAGCGCATCGCCGGAGTCATTGACCGCGAGACTCTGGCTTCAATGGTCGGTACTATTGATCCCGATGACTCGTATATGTACTTCATTTGAGTCGCTTAACGCTCTCTACAACAAAAACGATAACAAGAGTATACTCAAAGCCATGCGTTTTATTGATTTACACTGTGATACCCTTTGGTTGTCGTTTAAACAGCATCTGGAGGATATCTACGACTTACCGGACACTATGCTGGATGTTAAACGGGCGAAGCAGTCCGGGGAATTAGCTCAGGTTTTCGCTATCTTCATGCCGCCGCCGGAACGTAACGAGGCGTCTAACGATAGCGAGTATCTGGAACATTGCTTTCGGGTCTTTAACACGACCATAGCCCGGCATCCTGACGCCATTGTTATGGCAAGTTCCGGTAAACTGGAGGCGGGCAAGCTGAACGCCTTTCTCAGTTTTGAAGATGGCAGGCCCATTGATGGCAAACTGGAAAACCTTGAGCAGTATTACCAAAAAGGAATCCGGCTCATCACCCTCACATGGAACGGGGAAAACTGCTTTGGCTTTCCCCAGTCTACGAATCCTGAGAACATGGCGCGGGGGCTGAAGCCGTTTGGCAAAGACGCACTGTGCCGCATGAACGAGCTCGGCATCATCGTCGATGTGTCGCACCTTTCCGATGGCGGCTTTTCCGATGTGGCGGCGCTCAGTACAAAGCCGTTTGTGGCGTCGCACTCAAACTGCCGCGCCCTTTCTCCTCACCGGCGCAATCTCACTGACGACATGATCCGTGTACTGGCAGAGGCCGGCGGTGTGGCTGGCCTCAACTTCTGCCCAGCCTTCCTTAACCAGAATATCGAGTGTGAGGACAGCACTGCCGCGCTCATCAGTGCGCACGCGCAGCACTTCATCAAGGTCGGCGGCGTTGAGTGCGTAGCCATGGGCAGCGATTTTGACGGCATAAGCGGCAAGCTGGAGATTGGCAGGGTGGAAACTGTACCCTGCCTCTTTGAGCAATTCCACCATGATGGCCTGAACGACGATGTTATTGAAAAAATCGCGTGGAAAAATGCACAGAGGGTTTTTAATGATGTCTTATAAGTCGCGCCTTATGCGGACGTGTGGATGAAGCTGTAGAAAATGATTGATAAAGAAACAGGCGGCAGTTTCGCGCGGCTGCGGGCGATTCTCGAAATTGGTTCCACCAGTATCAGGTTGCTCATCGCGGAAATCGCGGTGGACAGAACCTGGCGAGAACTGGACCGCGCGGAAAAGCCCGTGAGTCTGGGACGGGACGTGTTTACCTCTGGCAAGGTTTCACGGGAGTCGTTTCTGGAATGTCTGTCAGTCTTACAGCTTTACCGTGAACTGCTGGCAGGCTGGGGCATTGGCAACAAGGATGCGCGGGTGATCGCTACCAGTGCATTCCGCGCAGCGCGAAACCGCGACATTATCGTGGATCGAGTGCAGCGGGAAACTGGTTTTCTTATCAACATCGTCGAAGGCATTGAAGAAAACCGGCTCATGTACCTCGCGACACGTTTTGCCCTTAAACATGACCTGCCAAAGTTCTGGCAGTCAAACACCATGATTATTGACATTGGCGGCGGGTCCACGGAGATTATGCTCCTGCGGCACGGTAAAATGGTTGCGGCGCACAGTCTGCATGTTGGCACGATCATCCTCGACGAGCAGGCGCGCCATGCCGGTGATTTCAAGCGAAACGACAACCGGTATCTGAACGAGCAGATACGGCACACTGCGTTTTTCTTTGAGATGGATATCACCCATGTCAAAACCCTGGTTATGACTGGCTCGGATGCCCGCGTAGCCGCCGGTTTCATCGGTAGGAGTCTCAACGAGCGGTGCCGGCTCATTGAGCGAGAAGAGTTTGCCAGCTTCGTTGAGAAAGTGCGGAACTCTTCAATAGAAGAAATCGTCAGGAATCTGCATATCTCATATACTGTGGCTGAAGGCTTTGTACCCGGACTGCTCATGTACCGCCAGTTCCTCGAACAGACCACTGCAACCCAGGTCGTGGTGCCAGACGTGTCTATCCGTGAGGGACTGCTTATTGATATTGCGCTTGGCGTTGATTCTGAGCTGCAGGAGGAATTCTACTCCCAGATCATCGCGTCGGCAGCTACTCTTGGCAAAAAGTACCGCTATGATGAAGCGCATAGTCGTGAGGTAACAGACATTAGCCTGTGGCTCTTTGACGCCCTGCTGCTTGAGCATGGCATGAAGAAGCGGGAACGCCGGCTCCTTGAAGTTGCGGCCATGCTTCACGATATCGGTATGTTCATTACCGCCGCTGACCATCACAAGCACGGAGCATACATCGTGGCTCATTCCGAAATTTTCGGGCTTCAACGTGATGAACTCGATATCATAGCCGGCGTGATCCGTTATCATCGGGGGAAAATACCTTCAGACACTGAGGATATTGTTTACCGCGCGCTCCCGCGTGGCGATCAGATACTGATACTCAAGATGGCAGCCCTGCTCCGCGTTGCCGACGCCCTTGATCGCGGCCATTCCCAGCAGATTAAGCGCCTTACGATTGAACGCGCAGATTCGCGTATCATGCTGCACGTCCAGGGCAACCTTGACCTGAGCCTTGAGCTTATCGGACTGGAAGAAAAAGCTGATTTGTTTCAGGATGTGTTTGGATATAAAGTGGTACTCGTGTAACAAAACTATGAAAATAACACGCTATTTTAACCGGGACTTGTCCTGGATTGATTTTAATGAGCGGATTCTCGCGGAAGGCTTACGGCGCGAATTGCCGCCGATGGAGCGCTTCAGATACCTTGCGATAGTTTTTTCTAACTTTGACGAATTCTTCATGATCCGCGTTGCCGGAGTGAAAGCAGCGCGTAACGCGGCGCGGAAAAACAGCGCGCGCGCGTCTGAACTTCAGGCTATCAACGAGCAGATTCACCGGAGCGCGGAAAAAATACGCTTGATCTTTCATCAGGGGTATGAATGTCTTCAGCGCGAAGTGTTTCCGGCGCTGGCTCAGGGTGGGCTTGAACTTGTGCGGCCTGATTCGTACACAGACGCGGAAAAAGCTCATCTTGAATCGTTTTTTACACGGGACATCTACTCGATACTCACGCCTCTGAGAATCGAGGACGAGCGTTTTCCTTCCATTCAAAACTATGATTTATACGCAGCGTTTTTACTTGTGCGAAAAGGCGAAGATGCTGAATTCATTTCTGTTACGCAGATTCCCGCGTCTCTGGAGCGGATACTCTGGCTCCCAGCCATGGGGAAAACGCGCTGGGCATTGCTGGAGGACGTGGTGCTCACTTGGGGAACGCTCTGCCATCCCGGATATGAGGCAAGGGAACGCATGTTGTTCAAGATTAACCGGGACGCGGATGTTTCGGTGGATGAACAACGCGACGAGGACTTTATCGAAGCCATGGAAGAGGCGCTAGAATACCGGGGCAAATCGCGGGTGGTACGCATGGTCTACTCGCCGGGAAGCGCCCGCCTACGCGCTGAACTTGCGCGGCGCTTTGAGCTTGGCGAGGATGACCTGTATGAGGTATCTGGCCCGCTTAATCTGGGGGGAATCCGTCTTGCTGATATAAAAGGCTTTGACAAAATGAAGGAAGCGCCGTGGAAGATATACGCTAACCCGGCTTTTGTTGAGGGTGAAACCTTTTGGCAGCGGATAAACCTCTCCGATGTGCTGCTACACTTCCCTTATGAATCGTTTGATCCAGTACTGCGTTTTTTCCGGGAGGCGGCCACTGACCCGGCGGTCATAGCGATTAAGGCGACGCTCTACCGTACCAGTGGTGATTCGCCCATAGTCCGCGCGCTTGAAAACGCCGCGCTTAACGGAAAGCAGGTAACAGTGGTTGTGGAACTCAAGGCGCGTTTTGACGAGGTGCGGAACATTTCATGGGCAAAGGGCCTTGAAAAGGCTGGCGTGATTGTGGTGTATGGCCTGGCGAGGCTCAAGGTTCACGCCAAAGTCGCCATAGTCATTCGCCGTGAGCATGAGCGGGTCAAACGCTACGTCCATCTTTCCACCGGCAACTACAACGATGGCACGGCGCGTCTGTATGAGGACATCGGCCTTTTCACGGCGCGGGAGGAGATTGCCTTTGACGCCGGACTTTTGTTTAACATGATTACCGGCTATTCGGTGATTCAGTCCACGCGCCGCCTGATTATAGCGCCGTCAGCGCTCAAGCGCCGGCTGATTGAGCTTATTGAGCGGGAAGCGCAGCGTTCAAGTCAGGAATATCCAGGCCGAATCATGGCGAAGATGAACGCGTTGGCAGACCCGGACATCATTGACGCGCTGTATCGCGCTTCCGTGTCTGGCGTTAAAATCGACCTCTGTGTTCGTGGTATCTGTATGCTTGTGCCTGGGGTTGCGGGCATGTCGGAACATATCCGCGTAGTGAGCGTCATTGATCATTACCTCGAACACTCGCGCATCTGTTATTTTGCAAATGGCGGTGCGGATGAGTTGTTTCTTGCGAGTGCGGACTGGATGCCCCGCAACCTTGAGCGGCGTGTGGAGCTGATGTTTCCCATTTTGCAGGATGATCTTAAACAGCGGGTTCGCGCGATACTCTCCGCTTACTTTGAGGACAACACCCATGCCTATGAGCTTATGAGCGACGGCACATGGGTATCACGTTCAAGCCAGCGTGGGACTGACGAGAAGCCCTTTCGGGTACAGACGACTCTGCTTTCCCGCACGCGGGAAAACGCCGAGCGTCCCCTTGCGGCGCGTGAGGAATTCATCGTGCGTCGCGGGCAGAGTTAGGGCGGCGCTCAGTTCCTCTCAAAGCAGGCTTCAATAAGGGCTTATCAAGAGCGCCCGGTATGGACGGCGCGTAAACCGGCTTGTTGAATAAAGAATCCCCGCCATGACTGGGCTAAACTTGACCCATAATTCAGGCCCGGCCCTCGCTCAGGACAGATCTTCCCCTTGGAAAAGCTTGCGGACGGCGTGAAAGCGGGGTTTGACGCGGCTGGGGACGGAATCCGCCTCCTTATCCTGGACAGGGAAGCGGGGGAAGGGGGAATTGTGGGGAAAAACCGGGGCCGCAACGCCGTTTCCCCCAACGGGGTCTGTCCCCGATCCCTCGCCCGCTTTCCACCGCCCCGCCCTCATACACTTTCGCCCACTCAGGCGGCTCGCCGTCCAAAATCCTCGACCAGTACCGGTCCCCCCAAATATGTCCGCTCCGCCCTGTCAGCTCGTTGTACCGCCGGGCGAACACCTCCTTCATCCACTGCATGATCTTCGGCAACGCAAGCCCGTCTTCGGGCTTGATGAAAAAACCAATCCGGTGGGCCTCAATGCGGAGGCCGCGGACCTCGAAGGGGAACCGGAGCATAGTTTCCTCAAAGACCCTCAAAAACAGGGCCATGGCCCGGGGCCGCCGGAGGAGGGGCTCCCGGTTGTTGATGCCGGAGCGCACTTCATACCAGACGCCCAGGGCAAGTTGACGTTTCTGTCGCATATACCCTGTTATGGGCGCGAGGCGCTGTTTTGCTTTAGTCACAGTGAAAAAAAACACCCATTTCCGTTCCGGGGCATCGACAGTCACGCTCCGGCGCCTTGTCATGGGCATATATGCCGGTCCTGGACCAAACCGTTCTTCCGCGGGTTTCGGAACAGAAACAGGGCGTCGGCGTTTCGTTTTTTCGAGTCGGACACGGGCGCATTTTTGCGTGCCGGGCACGCAAAAACCGGGCTTTCCGCTCCAATTCCTCGCAAACCGCTCTGGCGGTTTGCTCCGGGATTTCCGCTGCAATCCCTTGCGCGGATTGACTTTTTTCCTTATTCTTCTCCATGCTACTACTCAAACGTTGGCTTGTCGGAGGGATTGTTATGGATGTTCTTTATCTTGTCCACGAGGGCGGCTCGGTCAAAATTCCGTTTTACGGCAACGATACGCTGTATTTTCAGCGTTTGAAGTCCCTGAGGATTGGCTTTTGGGACGATGCCGCGCGCCAGTTTGTTATCCCCAAAAAGATGCTGACCAAGGCCGTGACGGAAACATTTCTGCGTGACAGGCGTGTCGTGGTGGAGATTGGCAGGGATCCTGCGGCGCCGGTTTCCGTTTACGGTTTCTATGAGGACAAAAAAGCACACGTTCCCCAGTCCCCGCCCCCTGCCCCGGAAGCTGTGTCCGTGGCATCCCCCCTGGACGCGTCCGCCTCCGGACTTGCTCGCAAGTCCCGCCGGGACAGGACCGCTTTCTTTTCGCCTTTCTGGACCGAACAGCTTGAAACGGAACTGCATTCGCGCAAATACAGCCCCCGCACCATAAGCAGTTACCTGCACTACAACCGCGCCTTTTGCGAATTTGTGTCCAAGACTCCAGAAGAGGTTTCCACCAGCGATGTCAACCGTTACATTGCCCACCTTGACAGAACCTTTCAGTTTTCAGCCTCGACGATGAACATGGCGATTACCGCCCTCAAATTTTTTTATTCCCAGGTAATGCGCAACGACAAGGTGAAGGAACCCCGCCGACCCCGTTCCGACAAGAAACTGCCTGTCGTCCTCTCCAGGCAGGAAATAGAAAACCTGCTCAACCGTGAGTCCAATCTGAGGCATCGTCTGCTTTTGATGATTGTCTATTCTTCGGGTCTCCGGGTAAGCGAAGTAGTTGCCCTTAAACCTTCCGATGTAGATCTTTCCCGAAATGTTTTGCATATCCGTTCGGCAAAAGGCCGCAAGGATCGATTTGTAATGCTTTCCAGCCGGGTCAAAAAATACCTTGATGAGCTCGATTTCTGCCCCCGAGAATCCGCTTGGCTTTTCCCCGGAGCCCGCCCCGGCTCCCATCTCAGCATCCGATCTGCCCAGTACATTTTTGAAAACGCCCGCATAAAAGCCGGTATAGAAAAACCCGTTTCCATCCACAGCTTGCGGCACGCCTTTGCCACCCATCTTCTGGAAAACGGCGCCGACATCCGCTTTATCCAGGACCTGCTGGGCCACAGTTCCATACGCACCACCGAGCGCTACACCCACGTAGCCCGCCGCAACGCCCTCCGCATCCCAAGCCCCCTCGACACCTAGCTCCCTCCCCTCCCTCTCGCAATACCTCCCCCCATCGCACTATCACGAACCCCCTTGCATCCTACCATCCTCCCACACAGATATCGCGAAAACCTCTGCATACTATCGCCACTGGGGATAGTATGCAGAGGTGAAGGTGCGCCTATAGAACGTTATGTGCAATGTGCCCTAAAATTGGTTGACAAAATTATGAAAATAATAAATAATTGTCTGAATATTTTTGTAAATTATAGGGGAATGAAAATGATAATATGGATTAATGGGGCTTTTGGCAGCGGGAAAACACAGACCGCATTTGAATTAAACAGAAGATGGAATAATTCTTATGT
>JAIRMT010000066.1 GCA_031258505.1 Treponema sp. | reverse complement strand
GCCGCCAGCGGTCGATATGGCCTTAAAGTTGAATACGCTGAACGCTTTTTAACGCAGTTGGTGGGAACCCTGCTCAATTTCAGGGCAAGCGACCTTACCAAGCATTTTTGGGGGGCGCTTGTGGCGAAAACAAAGAGCGTTGTTACTGCTTTTATGCAAAGCAATCAGGTGGGCATTACCACGATTTCCGCCCGGCTTGATGACCTTTCAAGGTTTCTGGCTGAACCGCTGAGGGAATTCTGGGAATCTTATGGAATGTTGTTAAGCGGTTTCTATATCACATCGGTTGATCTTGACACGTCAACCGATGACGGCAGGAAAATCGCCGCTGCGCTCAGTGACCGTTCCGCTCAGAATATCGCGGGTTATACATGGCAGCAAAAGCAGGGCTTTAGCGCGGCGAATAACGCGCTGTCGGGCGGCGGCGACATTGGCTTTCTGGGAGTGGCGGCAATGAGCGGAATGTTGGGCGGCGGCGCTGCTCAGGCGATGATGCGCGCGCCACAGCAAGCGCCGACAATCGTTCCGCCGGCAGGACGAAGAGAAGTGTTTTGCGCGAAATGCGCCAAGAAATATCCGGCAACATCGAATTTCTGCCCATTTTGTGGAAATAGGTACAACCCATGCCCCCGTTGCGGCAGCGATAATCTCGCGGGAAGTAAACGCTGCGTTTCCTGCGGCACTGAGCTTGCCAGCGGTCCAGCGGGCGGCGCTTTTGGTAACGCCTGCTCACGCTGTGGTCAGCCGGTTTCAGCAGGGCTTAAATTCTGTCCGAATTGTGGGAGCAAGCTATGACAAAAAGTCAATCGTCGCTTTTCAGGAGGGCGCTTTTTCTCCTGGGACTGGGCGTGGTCGCGCTCGCGTTTTTCCTGACCACGTGGGGACGGGAACTAACGCATATAGACGCTTTCAACTGGATTTCAATAACGCTGATGTATCTCGTCTTTTTTATCCCCTTTTTCTTTTCGTCAATCCGACTCTCCAGATTTTCCGGCAGGATTCCCTCTCTGGTAGTGTTCTGGACAGGCGTTATTTTTTATATAATCGCGTCGATTGTGGTGATTGTTCTGCTTTCTTTATACATTGCGTCGGTGAATACGGCGATAATCGCTCAGGCGGCGCTGCTGTTTCTGTTTGCCGTTAATGGGTATTTCGCTTTATTCGCCTCGTCTCATGCCCGCCATGTGTCTGTAGAGGAAGGCGCGAAGCAGCGGTTTATTGGCGAGATAAAGTCGAAAGCCCAGCTCCTCTCGCTTTCCGCTGACGTCTTGCCAGTGGAGAATGAGAGCGCGCGCGAAATAATAAAGCAGGCGGCCGAGGATATTAAATATATCTCCCCGCTTAATGACGGCGCGGGCGATGAACTGGAGTTAAAGATAATCATTTCTTTGAATACCCTGATGGAACTTTGCAATAGCGCGGCAGGAGGCGGCCATCCAGTCGCGCTGCCTGCGGAGGCGAAGAAATTACAGTCGCTTGTCAGGGAAAGAAAGCTGTTGAAAAATTAGTCAAAGGAGACTAGGATGCAGGGGAAAATTTTTGCGGAATCAATGAATCTGTATCAGGACGAAGCGCGTATTCTGTTCGATTATTATAAAAAAGCCGCTGAAAAAATCGTTGCCGAAGAAATTGCGCTAGAGAAATCCATAGAAGCCGCTGGCGCGGAAATCAAAGCGGCGGAAAAGAGTAAAATCAAGGGCATAGCGATTACCGCAAGTTTTTCGGTTGTCGCCGCGTTGTTGGGGATTTTTGTCATTCCTCTTTACGGCTTTACTGTCGTACTGGGCAGTATCTGGGGCATTGTTACCATAGTAAAGGCGAATAGAGCAAAAAGGGACAATGAGACAAAGATACAGGGTTTTGAGGAGGCCCATCGAGATATACGCCGGAATTACAGCGTAAAAAAAATGGGCGTTGTCTATGTTCCGGTGGCGACAAGGGTTCCTTTTGAGGATAAGAGTTTTATGATTGACCATACTGGTCAGGTTGGCGACACTGATTTCAAAATGTCTGTGGTTCACAAGCCAGAGGAGCTTCTCACGTCCCTCTCCAGCCTTGAGGACAGCATAAAAGAAGCGCCAATGGTTGAGCAGGCCGCAGCGCCGGAAGAAATTGATACCTCTGATTATTCCACGTCCATACAGCATATAAAATTGTATGATTATATGGGAAATATCGACCGGCAGGTTCGCAATATCCGCTATCTGCTCAACGATAATGACACGGTCGCGCTTTCCCTGCCAATGGTTCCGCCTGAAAGTAAAACAGCGGATTTTATAAAAGAATTCGCCACGACCAATCCAGAAGATAAGCCGGTCGTTCCTGTTTTTGACATGGACGCTTCTTTTAAGGAAAAGATAAATACGTTCTATTCCCTCAATGACATGAAAAAGTCATTTGAAAAAAGCACCAGCGAAAGCCAGATTGTCTATTTCAAAAAACTGATTGGACGGCTTGCGGGTTCTGTGCAGATTTTAAGCAGGACAAAGATGAATGGCTCAAACAGAATCATTGATTATGGCAATATGATATTTTCCACCGTGCTGAAATCAGCGTTTAACCAATATTCGCCATCTCTTGAGGCTGAGGAAATCGAAAGAATCCGCTCCGCCAGTTTTGATTATCAGGATTCCGTTGATGATTATACCCCGTTTTCGTTAAAATCAAGCTCGCGGGTGAAGTATGACCTGTTTTCCACCGCGTGGATTGCGGAAGATCAGTCCCGCACATCCATGCCGTTTGGTATGCATCAGATTCAGGAAGAAGTGCTGGCGCCGGTTATCCAAAACTTGATGATGGAAAACAGAGTTGAGCGCCTGAAAATCTACAATGGCATTAAAGACCAGAAAATTGATTATCTTAATCAATGGCACCGCGATACAGAGGACTTTTACGGCAGAAACCGCGCCGAAGCTGCCGACCTGATTAACCGGATGCGGGAAACGTACGCCGACTATGTGCGAAGCCTGAACACCTAAAGGCATTGCAGGACACGCAGGTTGCCATGAGTAAAACCCGCTCGCTGGATAGCGCGGAGGTTCAAGAACAGAACAAAGACGCCGAAATAATCGCGGGCTTTGAATTGCAGGCACAGCAGTTTAATCAGAAACAGGAAGAATTTAGCGAATTCATGGAGCGCCTGAAGGATAATATCGACGAAAAAGCAGCGCAGTTCGGCTATATTCCCTACTATGAGGCAACTTTGCGCGACCGGGAATACCGCGACATAGCCCAATCAAGCGAGCATTTGCAGGACATTGACCCCCGCAGAAAAAAGCTCATAGCTGTGAGCCCCTATATTGCCACCCACGCGAAATTACCGCCGCAGCCAAAGGTCGAGCAGCAAATGTATGATGATTTTGCCATAGACCTCGCGCGGGAAGCGGCGCTGGCGGAAGAGGCGCAAAAAAATGGCTAACCTGCTTTTTGAGGTGAATACCTCCCCAATGGCTCAAACCGTTAATTCGGTTAAAGCTCATGTCAATGGCGTAACAACCGCTGTCGTGGCAATGGAGTCCGCGCTTATTGCCGCAGAGCGGCTGGCTTCGGAAACCATTTGTAAAAACGTGGATAATGGCTTCTATATGCTGATAAAATCCCAGATAAGCCAGAAAGCAGTTTCCGCTTATACGGAAATGACGACTAAACAAATGACCCTGCTTCAACTGGCAAAGGCGCTGGAAAACGTCAAACAACAAATGGAAGCTGATTACAACATGATAAGCGCCCGGTACGCCAAACTTTTTCAGTCATTAAACAAAGCGCTGGAAACGCGGGTGAGAGAGCTTGACCGTCCAGCAATGAAACTCGCTGAAATCAAAAAAAACATTGTCTTTGACAAATTAAAGGACGAAAGCTCGCTGTTACTCAGCAGCTCTGGCGAAGTGGCTGCTGTTGAGCAAATTGCCCTGAGCGGTAAGCTGAAACAAAAAACCAGAGAAACGCTCAAAGCGCTTTCCGCTTCCATTACCGAAGACCAGTCCTACAGCGAAAAAGTGAATGGTATGCTTTCAGGCGAAGAAGCGGGTTTTCAGTATATTCCAGCGCTCTTTTCCGTAACGGAAAGCTTGCTTAACCCTGATGATTATATCGAAAACGTGTATGCCCCGCAATCCAATGCCTGGAAAAATACCGCGCCTGTTGCGTCTGAAATCAGTCGCGTCTCCGGCAACTTAGGCTGGGACGTGAATGACGAAGAAAAAGCGCTTGTCCGCAAGGAATTTATTCCCTTGTGCGAAAAAGAGGCGATGGATAAAAGAGTGGCGGAAGAAATAATCCGCCTGTTTGACAAATCCTCATGGGAGGTTTGCAAAAATGAGTTATAAACAAACCTACAGCGCGAACATTCCCTATAGCGGAACCATTTCTTATACTTATCCGGCAAGCAAAAACGGCGGCAGTTCGTCGGTCTCTTACCATGGCGAAGTCCCCCTGAATGTTACTATCAATGTCAATACAAACCCATTTGACAGCAGCGTTGACAACTGCAATAAAACAATAGACCGTCTCACCGGCTCTGTTGTGGCGATGAGCGCAGCGCAAAGCGCGGCGATACGGCAGACAGCCAAAGAGGTTTCAAAATCCCTTATTGACGGATTTTTCGGCGTGATAAACACCGAGCTTTCCCAGCAGTTGCAGGCGCTGGACAGCGCGATAAAAGCAAGTCTCGGCCTTATTCAGGAACAAAGCCGGGCAGTCTCCGCCCAGAAAAACGTGATGGAAACCGATTATAACCGGATAAGTTCCCGCTACCTTGCCCTTTTCGCCGACCTTGACAACGAATGTTACAAGCGAATCTACGCCCTGGATAAACAGTCTTTTTATCTCTCCG
This sequence comes from Treponema sp., assembly GCA_031258505.1. Classification (GTDB taxonomy): domain Bacteria; phylum Spirochaetota; class Spirochaetia; order Treponematales; family Breznakiellaceae; genus JAIRMT01. The sequence goes on along the minus strand of JAIRMT010000066.1, from coordinate 15,905 downwards.
AAAAAGCGCAAAAACAGCTTCTCATTGAGCAGGGCGCTGACGCGGCAGCGTTGAACTTAATCGGAATTCTTGAGGAATCCTCGTCAAAGATATTCCTGCTTGTATCACGCCTGAACAGAAAGGTGAAAGACGTGTTAAAAACCCTGTGCGAATACATCACGCAGGAACACAAGCTGAATGTCCTGGTCAATTCTTTTCTGTTTAACGAGACCGCGCCGGAAAATACCCCTGTTTATATTCCCGTCATTTGCTCGGAAGCCGACGCTGTTGACAGCGGCGCGGTGAATCCCGGCGCGACTTATCGTGAGACCTTTATACCGGAATATTTAGGCGGAGAACAGAAAAAGGTAGTCGCCGGAAAAACAGACGCGATATGCCTGAATAATTCCATTTGGCGACCGCTCGATGCCGGAGAAAAAGAAACCCTGAACAAAGAATTTAATGCCCTGACAGAACAGTATTTTGAGGCAAAAACCACTGAAACAGAACAGCGTGTGTATAAAACCATGCTGTCCCTCTGGCAGAATTCAAATCAATTATCATTAGGCGGGAGTTCATCATGAAAGAACTGACTGAAATTCGCATAGGCGAGACAATCGTCGGGTTAAAAGACAATCTGGTGAAAACGGCGATTCTTCCAAAAACAAGCATCGAGCTTGAAAGGGATATAAATATTCAGGGAAATGTCAAAATAGAAGGCGCAGTGTATGCCCGCAATTTAATAATTGATTCAGGCCCGGCTGAATTCTTGGGCGCGGTTTACGCGCATAGCGAGCTTCACATCAAAAACGACTCTGAGCGCACGATTATTTTCAGGAAAGCGGTCGCTTCCAGCGGAAACGTTGTTTCTCTTTTGCTAAAAGGCTATTGCATCTATGGCGCTGATATAAACGCGGTAAACGTGAAACTGAAGAATTGTTTTGTCGCCGGCAGTATTTTCGCCAACGAAATACAGCTTGAAAATACGGTTGTCTTGGGCGGCTGCTTCGCCTCCAAAAAACTTGCCATTCAGAACGCGGCTCTTGGAACGTTTAACGCGCCGGAAGTGTCTGCCGGAGGTGTAAACTACGTCTTATATCCCACGGCTTTTTCTGTTGAACCTATGGCCTGCTTACCCGGCACGGAATTTTATAACATAACCCTCGCTGACCTGGGTTCACTGTTTAAAAACGAAAAAGAAAAGCCAAACACCGGAAAAATCCGTCTCGATATAGAGGCGGATTCTCAGCGGACCGTTCTCGTTGACGACACAGACACAAAAACGCTTTTGCACAGTTATTCCGTGGCGTCAAGAATTCTCGTCAGCGACCTGCTGGACATGGAAAATCTTGAAAACCATTTTCTGATTATATCAGCCAGTCTTGGTTCCCAGATATTAAAAACCTATTCTTTGCCAAAAGCCGATGGCGCTAAAAGCAATGATTTAACCCTGACCAATATCGCCACTTTTTTCTTCAAGATACTCAACGGCTCGGTTCAGATAAGCGAAATCAGCGGCTCCATTTCCTTTGAAGAATTGCGGCGGAGATATTAAGGGAAAAATAGCGGCTTGACGGTAAACTTTCACCATATCCCGAAGAGATACCACACGTAAGGAGTAAAAATTATGCAAGAAAAAGACAATGCAATTACAAAGGAGTTTGAACTTTCCGCCGCCACGCTTATCAAGAATCTGCGAGACCGGAATTTTGAAAGCTGCTATTGCCGTACCAAAGAAGACGCGGCGGCAAAAGCGCTCTCGCTGATACCTGAAGACGCCTCGGTTACCTGGGGCGGTTCGTTGAGCGTCGTGGAAAGCGGCTTAATCGAAGAAATTAAAAAGTCAAAACGCGCATGGCTTGACCGTGATGAGGCGAAAAGCCCTGACGAGCGGCTTGAATGTATGCGGAAGGCTTTCTTTTGCGACTTTTATCTGGGCAGCGTGAATGCGATAAGTGAAGATGGGATTTTTGTAAACATTGATGGCGTTGGCAACCGCGTGGCGGCAATTTCCTTCGGCCCTAAAAATATCATTTTAATAGTTGGTATGAACAAGCTCTGCAAAACACTTGCCGGAGCGCGGGAGCGAGCGCGGAATTTTGCGGCGCCTGTCAACGCCCAGCGTGTTTTCAAAACATTCGAAGGCGGCCTGCCGCGCACTCCCTGCACGGCAAGCGGTTCCTGCGGAGACTGTAAAAGCGCCGATTGCATCTGCTCCTATATCGTCGAAACGCGAATGTGCAGACCTTTGGGTAGAATAAAAATCATCCTCGTAGGCGAATCGCTCGGCTTTTAGGGGCGACGCAACTGGCTCCTCGATCTCAGTAAGGTGAAAAATATTTCCGCGCCATTGGGTCGTTCGGTTCGATTTCAAGGACTGTGCGGAAGAAGCCGGCGGCCTCATCATCGTCGCCCTTTCGCAAAGCAAGAACGCCGAGATTGGAGATGAGCTTGACGTTTTCCGGCTCTCGCCTGAGCGCGATTTCCAGTTGTTTGCGCGCGCCAGTATAGTCCTGCATTTCCATCAAGCAGATGGCAAGCTCGTTGCGGGTGTCAGCATTATCGCCGCCCAGCTCAAGCGCCTTCTGGAATGTGGCGGCCCCGTCATCCCAGCGCTTGAGTTTGCGGAGCGCCCAGCCCAAAAGGAACCAGCCATTCCAGGCTTCACTGTGGCGCTCAAGAAAGGCGCGGATACTGGGAAGCGCTTCCTCTGCCTTATCAGCGCGAACCGCGTTATACGCTTCCTGAAACAGAGCGTCGTCGAGCTTATGCTTTTCAATCTCACGCAGACTGGCTTTTGCCTGCTTCTGTTTTTCTTTAAGCTCGTCATCATCTTCATCAGCGTTATATTTAGCGGTGATTGCCAGATACTCATAGAAACAATGCCTTGCCCGCGTAAAGTTTTGTTGTTTTATGAAGAAGAAGCCCGCGTTAAAGAGCGCGTCAGGGAAGGGCGGTTTTATGGCAAGCGCCTCCTCATAAGCCTCAAGCGCCGCGTCCCAGGCGACTTCCGCGTCCTGCTCCGACTGTTCCAGCGAAACAGCGCGCTCCTCAAGTATCAGCGCCTTGCTAAGTAACACTTCTTCAGACCCGGAGAAGAGCGCCTCAAGCGCCGCGATAATCTCCAGCGCCATGGCGTAGTCAGCGTTTCTAGCCTTAATGATAGCCGCCTCAGTAAACTCCGCGAGTATACTCGGCCTCATCGCGCATACAAAGCGCCGGTAATACGCGGTATGTTCGGTATGCAGGAAGTCCGGCGAAGCCCGCTCTGCTACTTCCATGAGGAAGCGGATCATGCCGGAAAGCAGAGCCTCGGTGGAAAGGTTTTCGATATTGGCTTCATCCACCGGAATAGGAACAGCAGGATCAATGACGAACATCGCCTTGTCATGCTTGTGTTCATGCTCAAGACTCATACGCAATGAGTCGGGGATTGATAAAAAAACAAGTTCACCCATCATACCTCCTTAATGAGACGGGACGGACACCAGTTGTGATTCCTCTCACGCAGAGGTGAGAGAGACTCTTTAACGCATCGGAGAAAGACCCTTTAACGCATCGGAGAAAGAATCTAACGCATCGGAGAGAGAGCCTTTAACACGTCGGGGAGAGGAACTCTCACGCATCGGTTCGAGACTCTTTAACGTATCGCTTATATGTTCCTGGCGCATCTGGTTGAAGTAATCACTGATCCGCATTTTATAGTTAATCGGGATAGTGTCTTCGTTGAAGGCAACCCCTAGTGCGAGGAGGTCTTGCCTGCCCTCGACCATTTCCACACGGATAAGATAGCTGGGTATCATGAACGTTTCATTAGGATTATTAAAAGCTATATTCAGCGCCGCGCTTTCTATCTCGATAGATTTAGACGGTCCCCTCACGATAACCTTTGCGCCAAAGAAAGAAATGTCACGTATGAGACAATTCCGGGATACGCCTTTGATCAAAATCACAGCTTCCTTGGCAATGTTTAACTTCCGTATGGTATCTGGCGTAAGCGTGATCCGTTCACTGCGTCGTTTGGAGAAGTTCTCATTCACGCTCAGAAAGCGTCCCAGAATCTCGATCAGGTCATCAGGCGGACGCTGGATATACTGGAAGGTAAAGATAGCCACATCGTCTGAGCTGCCGTAGGGGGCGAACCCTAGTGACTTCATATTCACAAAGAAGATCAGCGCTTCGCTGTTCTCAGATGTCCTGAAACAAAAGCGAAGGCTTGCCGTGTTTTTTGCACTCTGCAGCCTCTCAACCAATCCCGCCTTGATGTTCACCACAACCTTGACGGTTTCAAATGAAGAAGAATAGAGAACACATGGCCAGAAATCACCCATACACTTGAGATATATCCGTTGGGCGCATAGACCCGTAGCCTTGATAGCCTCTTTGGAAAAGGTAACAAAGGAAGTCTTATACTGTTCATAGAAGGCGTTTAATTGTTGACTGGTTAGATTGCTCATAACGTGTATTATAAAGTACGTTTTGCTCAATGTCAAAGCCTTTGCCCAACAATCCAGGATAAACGCATAGAACTTCCCTTGCTTCCGGCATGGGAAGACTGTATTAGCCATTTATGTCTCCTATTGCTCCATGACGCGGCACGCGTGTTCCGTAACGCAGCACGCGTGTTCCGTAACGCAGCACGCTTGCTCCATGACGCAGCACGCGTGTTCCATGACGCAGCACGCTTGCTCCATGACGCAGCACGCTTGCTCCATGACGCAGCACGCATGTTCCATGACGCGGCACGCTTGCTCCATGACGCAGCACGCTTGCTCCATGACGCGGCACGCTGGCTCCGTAACGCGGCACGCTGGCTCCATGACGCGGCACGCTGGCTCCATGACGCGGCACTTGCTCCGTAACGCAACACGCATGTTCCATGACGCAACACGCATGTTCCGTAACGCAACACGCATGTTCCGTAACGCAACACGCTTGTTCCGTAACGCAACACGCTTGTTCCGTAACGCAGCACGCTTGTTCCATAACGCAGCACGCATGTTCCGTAACGCAGCACGCGTGCTCCGTAACGCAGCACGCGTGTTCCATGACGCAGCACGCGTGTTCCGTAACGCAGCACGCGTGTTCCGTAACGCAGCACGCGTGTTCCGTAACGCAGCACGCGTGTTCCGTAACGCGGCACGCGTGTTCCGTAACGCAGCACGCGTGTTCCATGACGCAGCACGCTTGCTCCATGACGCGGCACGCTTGCTCCATGACGCAGCACGCGTGTTCCGTAACGCAGCACGCGTGTTCCGTAACGCGGCACGCTGGCTCCATGACGCGGCACGCTGGCTCCGTAACGCGGCACGCTGGCTTTATGGGGGAATTTGGCTGGCCAAGTTGCTTACTATCCAGGCCATTCAGAGCCTTCTGCTTCCATGAAATGCGCTTCTGCGAAGCGGCTGAATTTCTATGCGTTTATCCTGCCAACAATCTACTATACGCGACTGTCAAAACAGATTAGTATAAGCAAAACCTAATAGGAAGGGGCTATGGAGACCGCGTCATTATTAAACGACTCTGGTATCGCGTTAACCGAAGCGAATCGGCCTGACGAGGCGATCCTGCTGTTTCAGAGAGCGCTTGACATGGAGCCGGAGAATCCGCTCTTATGGCTGAATCTTGGCATTGCTCAACAACGCCTTGGGGAGTATGACGCGGCGCTCGGCAGTTTTGAACAGGCGATTCTTATCAAGGATGGACTCGCCGAGGCTTGGGTCGCCATGGGTCTCATTTTCTATGAGATCGGGGAGTTTGAGCTTGCGGAAGAGTGCTATCATTCGGCGCTCGTCCGGGACGAATTTTCGCCAAAGGCTTGGAATAATCTGGGGACGCTCCACTTTGCTGAGTGTCGTTACGAGGAGGCGCGGCATTGTTTTGAAGAAGCGCTGAGTCTTGCGCCGCTCTTCTATGACGCGGTGTATAACCTGCGGGATACTTGTAGGGAACTTCATGATTACCGGGCTGCGGCGGAATTCGAGCGAATCCTTTCTGGTCTGTCCAAACAGTCATGGTAAGTATAAAAGGTGGTAATTGGCATGAAAGTTCTTTACGTCGCGGAAATCGTAGGCAAGGCTGGTGTCTATGCCTTGAAGAAGGGACTGATCGCGCTCAAACGACGGCATGCGTTTGACTTCATCATCGCCGGCGCTGACGGTGTTACCGGTGGTAATGGACTGGGTAAAAACCACGCCGTGTATATCCATAAACTGGGTGTCAACGTACTGAGCATCGGAGAATGTGGTTTCTATAAGAAAGACCTGGTAGAACATTTGGGAAAGATGTCCTATGTACTGCGGCCTGAGAACTTAAGTCCAGCAGCCCCGGGCTTTGGATCGCGGATTTTTAAAGCCGGACAGAAAAAGATTGCTGTGGCTACACTGCTGGGTCAGAGCGGGTTTAGCCGAACCCATGGCGATAATCCAGCGCTCTTGTTACCTGTACTTCTTGAACGTTTCCATCAGGAAACGCCATACATCGTGCTTGACTTTCATGCGCAGGCGACTGCGGAGAAACGCGCGCTGTTCTTTGCCGCAGACGGGCATTGCTCCGCTGTGATTGGCTCGCACACTCGCGTTCAGACTGCGGATGAGACTGTGTTGAGCGGGGGAACGGCGATCATTACTGACGCGGGACGCACGGGAAGCGCGGACTCGGTTGGTGGTGTTGACGCGGCGGAACGTATTCAGGAGTACCTCACTGGCATTCCTGACTGGACGAAAGACGCCTGGGCTGAACCTGAGTTACAGGGAGTCATCATTGACATTGCCGATGATGGCAAGGCGCGTTCAATAACGCGGGTTCGGGAGCGGGTTCCACCGGCGCAGGCTAAGGAGACGCGGGAAGAGGTTGCGGATTCTGTGGAGGTGCAAAAATGATTGGTAGAATTCAGGCAATAGAGGGAAAAACCATTACAGTACAGGAAGAAAGACCAGAATCCACCTGTTTTGATTGTCTGAATCAGGGATGTGGAAAAAGAGTTCAGCCACAGTTTTTCACGGTGGAAAATACGCTTGACGTGTCCTTAAGCGTTGGTCAGTTTATAGAGATCGGTATGCCCAAGCGGAGTCTTGTGAAGCAGGCGCTTTTGGCGCTTTTACCCCCAGCTGTTGCTTTCGGCGCAGGCTTCGCGCTTGTTGGAGTGTGTTTTGCTGGCGCGGGAGAAGGGGCGCGGGCAGCCGGGGGCGTGACCTGTCTCTTTATCGTGGCCGGTCTCACCTACTTTGTCAGCGCCCACGTTCCCGTCAAAGACAAACCGCTTGTAGCGCGGGTCTTATAACAGATGAACCGTTGTTTCATTTCTGAAGCGTATCTGACACCAGCGCCACCCAGAAACACACCCCATCGCCGCTGTTTTCAAGCGCGAAGGGGAAACGCATACGCTCAAGCGCCTTTTTAACAATGGTGAGGCCAAGACCACTGCGGCCTTTGCCGGAACTGCGGGCAGTATCGGCACGGTAGAACGGCTCAAAAGGACGGGCAGTGTCGGCAATGCGCGCGCCGTGGTTGAGGACACAGAGACGCACAGCGTCGCCGGCCGACTCAGTCCAGATGCGAATCGTTTGGCGTTCCGGCGTGTTCTGTACGGCGTTGGCGATCACGTTTGAAAGCACGCGGCGCAACAGAGCGCGGTCCGCACTGACAATGGTGTCAGAGGCAACATCAAACTCTATGCGCAAATCATTACGCTCGGCGAGTGGACGGTATTCAGTCAGAATCGAGGCGAGTAGCTCAGAGAGCGACACTGGCTCAAACACCGGCGTTTTGTCGTCGGAGAGCATAACGATTTCAAGGATTTCACTGATGAGGCGATTCTGGGTTCCCACAGTTTTAAGGCACTCCCGCAGGTACTTCTGGTGATTCTGATAGTCGCCGATGTTCGCTATCATGCCTTCGATGAGTGCGCTTGCCGCTGCTATCGGAGTCTTGAGTTCGTGGGATGCGGCGGCGAAGAAGTAGCGCTGTTGTTCCTCCATAGCGCGTTCATGGGCAATCTCGGTTTTCAGTTCGGCGATAGTTTGCCGTAACGCTTCGTACATACGGTACATATCGCGGGCAAGCTGGCCGATTTCGTTGTTAGGCGCGGTCGGCGCTCCCACCTCCTCAAGCCGCGCCATAAGGTTAGCGGTGTCTGCGAGGCGCGTGATAGGGCGTGTAAGCTGGCGGGCAAACAAAAATGCGCCGCCAATGCTTATCAGCAGCATAAGCGCCAGCGCCAGCAAGGACTTGGAGATAAGGTCGCTGTAATCAGCGTGTATGGGAACGGTGTTTGCGCCGCGCAGGATATAGCCGGCACTGGTAACACCGCCATCAGTAATGCCGCTGTTCGTGAAGTTAAACAAAAGGCGCGGCTGGGCAAGTTTGTTCTCAGTCGCAGTCATCGTTATGGTCTCGCTTACGTCGCTGTTTATCGCATTTATCGCTAAGTATCTTCCATTGATAACAGCATCTTTATCTTGTAGCGTTGAGGTGATAATAAGCGCGTCCTCTGGTACCAAGCGGGTGTCTGGCACTGGCGCGGTGTCTGGTACCGGCGCGGTCTCTGGCACCGGCGCGGTGTCTGGTACCAAGCGGGTGTCTGGCACCGGCGCAGTCTCTGGTACCAAGCGGGTGTCTGGCACTGGCGCGGTGTCTGGTACTGGCGCAGTCTCTGGCACCAGTGCGGTGTCTGGCACCGGCGCAGTCTCTGGCACCAGTGCGGTGTCTGGCACCGGCGCGGTGTCTGGTACCAAGCGGGTATCTGGCACTGGCGCAGTGTCTGGCACCGGCGCGGTGTCTGGCGCTACGCCTAGTCGTATCGCGCCGCCAGTGCCGGACCCTATCACTGTTTCTGTTGCATGGGGCGTAGAAAAAATGACGTTGCCATTAGCATCCTCGATGATAAAGGCGTATGATTGGTTACGCATGGCGAAGTTTTGTGCGATTGCCACCAACTCTTCCGGCGTTTTCCTGTGTAAGTTCTGCGTAAGCGGTTGAAATATATCGGTAAGCTGCTGTATTTGACTCGTCTGATAAAACGTCATGAACTGCCGCGCAAACAGCGCCACAGTAACACCCACGATTACAAGCAGAAAGACCAAAGTATACACAAACACCGTTACAAAAAGCCCGCGTTTCATTGCTTCCCCCCTGACTTTTCCACTGTATAGCCTACGCCGCGTATAGTTTTGATGATGTTCTCCGGCAGTTTGGCGCGAAGATTCTTGATGTGGGTATGTACCGTGCCTTCATTGACGTCGTAATCATAACCCCAGACCTTGCTTAACAGCGTCTCGTGGGTAATAACCTTGCCTTGGTTGTTCACCAGCAGCAAAAGTATCTCAAATTCCCGCAGAGTTAACGGCAGTTCCACGCTGGCCCAGTGCGCTTTGTACGATTCTGGCAAGAGCGTCAGGTCGCCGTAGCGCAGTTCACTCTGGAGCGCCCCGCTCCGCCGCAGAAGCGCCTCCACCCGCTTCACCAGAATCAGCATGGAAAACGGCTTAGTGATGTAGTCGTCAGCGTGGTTATCAAAGGCGCGTAGCTGCGGCGTTTCACCAGACAGCGCCGTCATCATCAGCACCGGCGTATCGCCGAGCTTGCGTATCTCTTTCAGCACTCGCTGGCCGTCCATGCCCGGCAGCATAATATCCAGAATGATGAGCTTGAAGCGCCCCTCATACACCCGCAGCAGCGCGTCATTACCATCCGTGCAGATTTCCACCTCATAGCCCGCGTCCCGCAGAAACGCCGCCACAGTGTTGCCAATATGCTCATCATCCTCAACAACCAGAATACGTATATCCATAAATATCACCAGTAACTTAGAATTCAGAACTCAAAACTCGGCGCTAACAACTAATAACTCCATTTGAAACCAATCGAGGGCATTGGAAACGGCATCTCGTAAGAGCCAGACATATCGCCCGTGTCTTCCTCGCCTGTATAACCATTGAACGACGTGTTTGTCTTGGAGCGGTAAAACAGCGACGCAAGGTTTTCAACCGCGAAGTAAAACTCGCCCTGCACCTTGCCCTTTGGATTATAAAAATAAAACGAAAACTTGAGGTCAAGCGGCACTGACCAGGTAGTACGGGCGTGGTCGTCATAGAGAGACGCGCGCTTGTACTTTTGGATGATGAGCGGCTTGTCATCTTCCATCACTGGCTTGCCATCTCCGTCCAGAACCGCCACTGGATACGCCTGTATCTCGCCAACCTCCATTCGGGGTCTGCCAGAGGCAAGCCCAAAACGCGCCGCGATGTTGACACGCTTCCACGGTTTCAAATTCAGTACAAGGTTCAGGTTATGGAAGCGGTGGAACGAAGGATAGAACCAGTCTTGGGTATAGGTAATACTCTGCGGGTTGCGATAACGGGCGTGGGTGAAGGTGTAGGAAATCCAGCCGTCCCAGTAACGACTCGCCAGCTTCTGCAACATCAGGTCAAAACCCCAGACCTGGCCTTGACCATCAAAGAGAAAGTCCACCTGCCGGGTCTGCGCCTCTAGGTCATTAAGCATAACGTTATAGGCACGGTCAAATATGTTTTTATAGTAAGCTTCGATATTGAAGCTATAGCCGCCTGCGAAATCAAGTTTGGTTCCAATCACCGAAGTCCATGAACGGTTCTGCTTGAGTTCGTAATCATCAATACCATCGCTGCTCTGGATAAACTTAATGTCCTCATTGATAGAAGAAAAGAGTCCAGTTCCAAGCGTGGCGCTCATTGAGTCAAGGATACCGACGTTCCTAAGCAGGTTAAAGTCGAGGTTGATACGCGGGTTCAGCGCCGGCAATGTCTGTATCGCAAAATCCTTTCCATTAAAAGCAAGGTGGTCTACCCGCAGTCCAGCCTCAAAGCCCCAGTTCTGGGATGGAGCGGCATATTCCAGCGCCGTGTATGCCGCTGAGTTCAGCCCCTGATTCTCCGCCGGAAACTTTGACTCCATCGGCAGGTTGAGATAGCCGTCCTTAAAGCCAGTATCAAAACCAGTCTCTGGCATGGGCAGTTCCGACACGCCATTGAAGTAATTGTCTAGCGTCCATTGGGAATAGAGTTCCTGAACACCCAGCGCGACAAGAAAGCCCTTGCCAAGGTCCCAGTCAAAGTCAACACGGCCCTGAAACTGATTGGTACGGTTCTTTTCGCGTATAGTCTGATGCTGTTCAATCGAATAAAAGGTTTTATCCCCAAGCAAATGCTTATACTCATTCATAAAACCTTCTGAATACGGGACGCTGACATTGTAGTATATGCCTCCATCAATGTCGTTTTGCCAGAAACCGAGTCCACCGCTCACCCTCAGTACCATTGTTGGAAGCGGATTCCACCGCAGACCTGTGATTAAAAAGCCCTGAGACGTACTGTAATCAACCTTAATATCACTGATATTGGTAACACCGTTAGCGCCATCACTGCGGTTGTTATACTCAGCCCCGCCTCCATCGCCGCCGATAAAGCCGTTTGTTGTCAGCTCAAGCGTGTTGCTGAAACGGTAGTTACCGGAAAACGCGCCGCTGCGGATGTACGGGGCAACCGAGACGTACCGCGCTTCTTCGATAAACAGTTTGGCAAGCGCTATAAACGGGTCCCAGTAGGTGAGCTTCCCCATGACCATAAGGCCGCCCTTGCCCCAGAACGGGAACGAGAGGTTAAGGTTCGTCGCGCTCGACGATACCCCCAGTTCCACCTCAACATTGTCCGGCGACGGCGCGCGTGAGCTTACTTCAAGCAGACCTGAGATGGTATGACCGTAGCGAGATGAAAACACGCCGTGCGAAACCTGAGCGCTCGCCACCATGCGCGGGTCAAAGATGGAGACGCCGCCTCCGTAATGATAAGGGTTTTCGATGTAGAAGCCATCCAGCACGGCGGTTAAGTCGCCCGGTTCTCCGCCCCTAATCGAAGGCATGGCGTTAAACATACCAGCGTAACCCACGCCCGGCAGCAGCTTTATGGCGCTCATCACATCCTCAATGATGCCGATTTCGGCAACGCGGGAGAGAGCTTCACCCGAAATCGCCACACTGCGCCCGCTCTGGGTCTCGCTCTGCCCAGGCGGGCTGGCCTCTATCACCAGTTCATAGTTTTCCATAACACCGCTGAGACGCAAGCCAATGGATATGGTTTCGTCTGATGGCGCGTTTGGAGCGATACGCAGTCTGCTGGTTTCATAGCCTGGGTAGGCTATCTGGATAACAACTTCCCGCTCATCAGGCACGCTGATGAGCGCAGCGCCGGTTTCGTCGCAGGTATACTCGGTCCCGTCCCATGAGCGAATCAATGCGCCTTCTAGGGGAAGCGCGATATCAAGGTCTTCAACCATAATCGTAATGTCCCGCGCATAAAGGCGCGACACGGCAAAGCCTGTAACGGTAAGCAGAATTGCGGCAAGCGTGTTTTTTAGGCGCATAGCGCAGATAGTATAGACAGGAAAAGTAAATGTATTCCATATACAAGACTGGATTGTTGTGCTATACTTCTTCGCAAGTTTACCTTAAAGGAGTTCTTTATGAATCTGACGAAACGAAAGCATATACTTCCTGTTTTAGTGGGTATCGTAGTTTTAGTGGGAATGGCAGCGTGCGCAAGTAGCCCTAAAAATGAATCAGCGGCGCGATCCACATCTACCGCTTCCGACCCTCGGGGGGAAGAGGCAACAGATTCTCCGCCAGAGTCTGCGGTGTCAGCAAGTTCTGCCCCAGAGTCCCGGCCCGCAGCCGCAACTACAGCCGCCCCAGCGATGAGCACTGAGCCGCTTCCGGCGCAGTACACGGTGCGCTCGGAAGATACGTTTAAGAGCATAGCGGCTCGTCCTTGGGTTTATGGAGATGAGAGTGAATGGCAGCGTCTGTATAACGCGAACCGTAATAAACTATCGGACCCGAATAACCCTGACCTGCTCATGGCCGGTGTTGTGCTGGACATACCCAGCATGGAGGGCGAAACGCGCTCCGGCTCCTGGGAAGAGGGCGGCTCTTACACCAGCCTGTCCCGCATCCTTGCGACATCCATACCAGAAGGCGCGTTACCTGCCAAGTACCGTGTCCGCCCCTGGTCTGTTTCGCAGGACACGTTTCAGAGCATAGCTGGCCGGCCCTGGGCTTACAGCGATTCAAGCAAGTGGTGGAACATTTATGACGTAAACCGCAACAAACTGCCGCAACCAGACAACCCTGACCTGCTCATGCCCGGCATTGTGCTGGACATACCCAGTATTCAGGGTGAATTACGCGCCGGTATGTGGGACCCGGAGCGCAGCTATACTCCCCTTGTCCCCACGACTCCTAGCGGCTGGTAACAAAGCGCTGGTATAACGCAAGGGCTGTCCCCATAAGCGCATGAATATAAGGCGGACGGCCCATGCCCTGAAGCACCTCTCTTTCAGGAATGAGTTCCATGCGTACATATTCATCCTCGTCCAGATGTTGTTTCCCCATATCTTCAAGATGCTCCGCCATGAAGAAATGAACATGATTCGCCATGATAGCTGGATTCGGGCTACACACGCCAAGCGGCGTAACAGTTCCAGCGCGAAAAGCCGTTTCCTCCAGCAGTTCCCGCGCTGCCGCGACCGCTGGCTCCTCGCCGCGCTCAAACACCCCGCCCGGAAACTCAAGGCTCAGTTCCCCCGCGCCATGCCGCCACTGCCTGACCATCACAAACACTCTGCCCTGTTCAGTCTCCAGCACCGGAACCACGATAGCCCAGTCCGGCGCGTCCATCACGGTGAACGTCTTAGCCTGATTATCCGGGGAACGGCAGTACGTCTCCCGAACCGAAAAAACCCGACACTGAAAGACCTGTTTCCGTCCTTCCTCTCGCCAAATAAGCTGTGTATTATCCATGCTCATACCCTAGTCTGGTCATTGCTTTTTGACAAGACGCTTCATAGCGCCTATGCTATATGAAAGGAGATAAAAATGGCAATCATTACAATTTCACGTGAACTAGCCGCGCTCGGCGACGAGACCGCCCATGAACTTGCGGATGTGCTGAAGTACCGTTTCATTGACAAACGGCTGCTTGAGGAACGAATCAAATCCTATGGCGTGGCGGCTCAGAAGTTCCAGAAGTACGATGAGCGCAAGCCGTCGTTTCTAGCTTCCCTTTCGCAGGACCACGATGACTATCTGCACTACCTCAAGACTGCAGTCTTAGCCGAAGTCAGCTCCAGCTCGTCCATCATCATCGGACGCGGCGCTAACGTGATGTTCAAGAACATCCCCGGCGTACTCTCGGTATTTCTCGTTGCGCCCGCCGAGATACGCATAGAGCGGGTAAAAAGTTACTTCCACTGCGACGACCGGAGAGCCCGCCAGATTATTGAACAGAGCGACAAGGACCGGGAAGGCTTCCACCACTACTTCTTTGACATGGAGTGGCGGTATTCAGGCAACTACCATCTTACCCTGAACACCGGCCACCTGCACCCTGTAGTCTGTGCGGAAATCATCAAGTATGTGCGTGATGAGCTTATCACGCCAGAGGCTGAGGAGCAGAACGCCAAACGCCTACAGGAATTGACCCTCGGTCAGCAGGTCAAGCACCACATTCTTTACGAAAAGGAAGTTCCCATCCACTTTCTCGAAACCGCTGTCTCCAACAACATCGTTACCCTGTACGGCGTAGCCAATTCCCAGTCGCTGGTGGAGTCCGCCGTTACCACAGCCCGCGCAGCTTTTCCCCAGCACTCGATCCAGTCTGAGATACAGGTCGTCCAGGAATACAGCGTGATGCCATAGCGCTGCCGCGAAGAAAAGTTTAGCCATGACAAGCCGAATTTTTCTTCGCAAAAATCTTTGTTTTTGCTTGACAAAATTGTGAAGACCGGATACACTAATATATATACAGTCGTGTATGCGGCGGGACATTCTTTATAAGAGAGCTTGAGTATAATAAATACAGAATGTCCACCTCTTTACATGACGGTAGTGCGAGAGTTTTGTTTTTTCAAGCAACAGAGCAGAGAGAACTAGGTAAGTTTGTAATCATCTCGCTAGATGCTTGTTGATAGTGAAAAATCCGAATTATGCGTGACTGACGATGTTCCGGCTCGCGGCGTATACTCGGTACATAAGGATATGGGTCTGCCCATATTCTGCGGGTAGTGGAATATATATTACTCGTGGAATATGTGGTGGTATGTTTTCCCTGTATGTCTTTATGATTTTTTCTGAAGCCTATCCATCTTGGATGAGCTGATTCAAGAGCAAGGTTACTCTCTGCTCTTTTTGATGAAATTTAGCCATTCCTCCACTGAGAATGATACCTAATGTAGAAATCTGATAAACACCTTACCAAATAACTGTTTCCACGCGGCGGACGCAATCAGTACGATGCCTTAAACATTCCTCGCAGAAGCGGAAACTGTAGATAAACGAGCTTGCGGCAAAATAACAATCGCGCTATACTCAGAGCATGAACATCACAAAACGTCCAGTGCGCTTCTTTAATACGACTGGCCCCTGTAATCCGTATGATCACTATATGCTCCCGCCGGAAGAACGGCTGGTAGGCGCTCAACTTCACCGGTATATCCGAGACAGGCTCTATTGGGTACTCCACGCGCCTCGTCAAACCGGGAAAACCACGTTTTTGAAAAGCTGGATGCAGGAAATAAACAGCGGCGCGTTTAGAGAAGAGGCTGTTGCCTGCTATGTCAGCATTGAAACGTGTCAAGGTATGGATATTGAAAACGCCATGCTCACGCTCTGTTCCGCGCTAAGAACGCAGGCGGAACGTCAGAATATACCGGTTCCTGATATAATAGCCAATACTCCTCCCGGCGATATGCTGAATGTCATACTGAGTCGTTGGGCAGGTCTCGTAGCGCCAAAACCCCTGATTGTGCTGTTTGATGAAGTTGATGTACTTGAAGGCGCAGCCATGATCAGCTTTCTCAGGCAGCTCAGAAGCGGTTTTGCTGAACGTGGACCCGGC
>JAIRMT010000164.1 GCA_031258505.1 Treponema sp. | reverse complement strand
GCAGGAAGGACTTTTGACCTATGATGAACTTAAAGGATTGGGTTGGGAATGGCAAAGTGTGGACGGGAGTATGGTGAAAGCGCCGTTGGCTCGGGAAGCGGCGGGGAGAAACCCCACGGAGCGGGGAAAAAGAGGGATGAAACGCAGTGTTGCGGTCGAATCACCCGGATTACCCATCGGAGTCGTGTTGAGCGGAGCCAACAGGCATGATATCACACTGCTGGAAAAGCCCCTTCAATCAATAATTACCGCCCATCCGGCAGGGATGAATTTGTGTCTTGACGCGGGATAGGTAGGGGCGGAAAAACGCGTAGAAGGGATGAGATATAAAGCAGACATCCGGAGGCGGGGAGAAGAGAAGGAGGCAAAAGAGCATAATCCGTTGTTTGCAGCGCGGCGATGGGTAGTGGAGGTATGTCATTCGTGGATGAACCGGTTTAGGAAACTGCTGGTGAGCTATGAGAAGAAAGCGAGGAACTATCAGGGTTTGGTAGCGTTTGCCTGTGCTATTATTGTCTGGCGAAACCTGATTCCGGTTTATCCCGGTCTTATTCCCGGATAAACTCTAAACGTATCTGTATTTTCATTTTGTTTTTCCCTTTATTTGTTGCTTGCTAGGACCCATACTATCAGGCTGATTTCATTTTCACTTTCTATCCCTCTATCTAAGATTCGTATGTCTTTAGGTAAGAGGACTGGTCAAATGACAGGAAATCACTGTGGTGGGCGGCTCATGACGACCGAATCCTCCGAATGGTGAAGCAAAGGGTTATCCTTGCATTCTTCATTGCTATGGCTTATCATAAGCCATGAACGATTTTTCCCTGAAAACACTGGGGCTTCTTGAATTTGACGCTATACGCAAACGAGTGGCAGAGCGCGCAGTGAGCGAGGAAGCGGCGCGGTGTGTGCTTGAAGACCTGCCTTTGCGCGATTCCGAAAGCGTGGGACAACTCAAAACACAGGTGAACGCAATTCTGGAGCGTATAAACTCTGGCGACGAGGAAAAACGGGACAGCATTCCTGACATCGGTTTCCTACTCCCCAAGCTGATGGTTGAGGGAACAGCGCTTGAACTTGACGAGGCTTACGCAATCGGTATATTTGTCGAGCGGGGATTGGCGCTAAAGGCATGGATTGCCAAAACCAGCGATCCCGGCCTGAGCGAGCTGTGTCTAGCCACGCCGGACTGCGCCGCCATTCCCCGCGAAGTGTTCCGCGTGCTTGACCGCGAAGGCAGGCTGCGCGATCTGCCTGAGTTCGCCGAGATAAACCGGCGTATCCATAAGCTCAACCACGACCTTGAAACAATGATTTCCCGTTATACCCAGGATGAGGATAGCCGACGTATGTTGCAATCAACAGTGCCATCCCAGCGCGATGGGCGCGTGGTGCTGGCGCTCAAGGCGAACTTTCGCGGGCGCGTCAAAGGCATTGTGCACGAGGTTTCCGCCTCAGGGCAAACGCTCTTTGTAGAACCGGCTGAGGTGGTGGAACGTAATAACGATATACTCATTGAACAGCGCAGGCTTGATGCGGAAATCCTCCGCGTTCTGCGGGAAATGACCAGCCATATAGCCGAACATCGCGCTGATCTCGAAAGATTTCACAAGCTTATCATCAGCCTTGAAACGCTTCACGCCCGCGCCCGCTACGCTTATGAGACTCGGGGGCATTTTGCCCTAGAAGGAAACGCCCTGTCGCTCAAACAGGCGCGGCATCCCTTGCTGGGAAGCAGCGCGGTTCCGATTGACTTTTCTATGAGCGGAGACATCAACACCGTGATCATCACCGGTCCCAACACAGGCGGCAAAACCGTGAGCCTTAAAACTGTGGGCCTTTTCGCCCTGATGAACCAGTTCGGCCTTGCTCTGCCGTCGGACGAAGGCAGCATACTGCCGGTCTTTGACGGCGTCTATGCGGACATTGGCGACGAGCAGTCGCTGAGTCAGTCGCTCTCAACCTTTTCAGCCCACATGACCAACATTTCTTCCATTATAAATGCCGCAACAGAGAAATCCCTTGTCCTGCTTGACGAGCTTGGTTCAGGCACTGACCCAGAAGAGGGAAGCGCCATCGCTATGGCAATACTGGATCACTTAATCGAAAAGCAGGTTCGCCTTATCACCACGACTCATCACGGCATCTTGAAGAACTACGGTTATACCAGAGCGCGGGTAGAAAACGCCTCAGTGGAATTCGACGGCAGAACCTTGTCACCCACGTTTCGCATTGTTATGGGGCTACCCGGTGAGAGCCGGGCTGTGGATATTGCGGCGCGAAACGGCCTCCAGCCCAACATTGTCAGCCGCGCCCGTTCGTATCTGGCGGACGAGCGTTCTGATGTGTCCGCGCTCATAGCGGGTCTCAAGAAAAAGCATGAGGAACTGGACGCCGGCGAATCAGCGCGGCGGCTTGAGGAACAGCGGTTGAGGGAAGAACGGCGCAAGGTTGATCTGAAAGAACTCAGGATTAAACAGAAAGAGCTTGAGATTAAGGCCGGTGAAGTGAGCAAGCTGAAAAGACTGCTTGAGGAAAGCCGCAAAACCCTTGAAAACCTGGTGCGCGAAGTGAAGGAAGGGGAGCTTACCCGTGAAAAGACGCTCAAGGTGAAGGAATTCCTGCGCGATCTTGAGCAAAACGCTACCGGAGCAGACGCGGCCATAGAAGAGGAGCGTCGCGCCCTACTTGAGGCCCAGCAAAACATTGACGCTGAAAGCGCCGCCGAAGACGCTGATAAGGCCGGCGGCGGGAAGGCAAAGCGTACCAAGCCGCGCAGCAAACCACGCATCATGCCCGGAGCTGAGGTACTTGCCGGAGAATATCGGCGGCGAGGTACGGTACTTCGCGCCGACAAAAAAGGCTCGTGGATCGTGGAAATCGGTTCACTCAAGATGAGTTTTCAGGAACAGGAACTGATCCCGCTGACACCCTCAACCGAAGCAAAGAAACCAATCATCAGTACGCCAGACCTTGTTTCCTCCGCAAATCCCCAGTTTGAACTAAGCCTTCGGGGTATGCGCGTGGAAAAGGCGCTTGAAACCCTGCAACACCAGCTTGACGCAGCGGTTTTGTCAGGACTCGGCAGCTTTTCTGTGGTTCATGGCAAGGGCGACGGCATTTTGCAGAAGGCGGTACATGATTTCCTGAAAACACAGAGTGTAGTTGCCGACTATTATTTTTCCCGACCAGAACACGGCGGTTTTGGCCGTACTGAGGTTGCGCTTAAATAGCGAAGTAACGTGTTATACAAAAGGAGTGAGTATGCGTTCCCTGACCTGTATTGTATGTCCGATTGGCTGTGCGCTTTCTGTTGAAGAAGGTCCAGAAGCCGCGTTGAGCATCAGTGGCAATCGTTGCCCGCGTGGAGTGGTCTATGCGCAAGAGGAAATCCGCGTCCCCAAGCGGGTAGTAACAGCGACCTGCGGCATCGCCAGTCCAGCGCTTGACAGCGGTCCCCGTCGGGTTCCGGTCAAAACCCAGCAAGCCTGCCCGCGTGAGCGAATCAACGACCTGCTCGCCGATATATACAAAACCCGCGTCCGCCTGCCAGTAAAGACCGGCGAAGCGGTCATCACGGATTGGAAGGGGAGCGGGATTAACGTAGTCGCGGTTCGGAGCTTAGGCTGACTGAGGAACCGCACATTAGACTTGTTCAGGAACCTTATTTTCACGCGGTTCCTAGCGCAGAATCGAATCAATGAGCGCTTTGAAAGACGGATCGAGCTTTTTTATCAAAGGCTTATTTGAAGACGAAAAAAGAAACGAAGTGTTAATGTAACTAGCCTTTTCATGTTCCTCAACAATATGTTCCTGCGATGTACTGTGCCGTGCTGGTGCGCCGCTTCTTAGCGCCGTGTTTTGCTGGCCAGGCTGTTCCCCTGCAAAAAACGGCTTATGGAGAATCGGCTGTCCCTGTGCATCTGGCAACGCTTCCAATGCCATTCATACCTCCTTAATATCGTAGTTTGATCCGCCTATGAAACACTTCCCCTGGGCAGACCTTCTTTAGAATCGGATGTTTTAAGGCGAGCGCTTAGTGGAGTGCAACTTCTTTTTGGGGACATTCAGGCAGCCATGATAAAATCCCGAACCGTCGAACCGCAGGTTCGCGCGCCCCATATCCCGCTCTCTTCCTTGGCTTTAAGGGCCACCATGTCCTGGGCCGTGGGTTCATTCCATCGCATCCCCGCCTGTTTACAGCGTTTCTGCACAACCGTCTTGTTCCCGCTTGCTATCGGTCCCGACCCTATGTAATAGCCACGCCGTTTATATAAGGCGTAATCTATCTTGTTCTTGTTGTGCTTAATATACGTATAGGGATTCACGACTCCCGCAGGATGGGCTTTCCCTTTATACCGCTCCAACCGTCTCATGACTTCTTCCAACCCGCTCTTTCGTAGTAGTTCGATATGTTCTTCCGCCCAGAGCGTGTAGCGCTTCTCATCCCCCTGAAACAGATACTTCTCGAAACTATAGCTGTTTTCCGCCAGATGATAAAAGTCCAGTATCTACAGCGCGTCAGGGAATACCTCTTCCCCCATGTTCCGTATCCACGCCGCCCCGTCGCTTACTATTATCGTCTGCTCATACCGCCCATACCTGTTACGCACCGCACACTCAAACAGGGGTTCCTTGAACCGGTCTGCCGAACCGATATAGGGCACATACTCTTTCCTCAGTATATCATGGGTAACTCCGTCCTTCCTCGTCCACAAATCGGTACTGCTAAACACCAGCCCCAGTTTGTTTTCCCGCCAGCTTGACCCGTTTTCGTCTTTCTTCCGCGTGTGTATCGCCGCACCGGCTAGTATCCCGACACCATTATAACAGCGGGTAAAATAGAGTATACTGTAAAGCATAAAAACCAAACGGGAGGGAAACTATGCAGAAAAAATACAAAGTAACGCTGACGAAGGATGAGGAGCATATTCTTCGCGGTATCCTTAACCATGGAAAACACGGAGCGCAAAAACGGAGACGGGCGCAGGTACTGCTGTTTGCAAACGAGGATCGCACGGATGAACAGATAGTGGAGCGGACAGGAATGCACCGCCGTGCCATATCATTAAGGCGGCGGTTTGTGGAAGACGGGTTTGAGGCAGTCCTTAAAGGGAAGAAGCGGGGGCATCGCCCCCGCGCTCTGACCGGAGAGGACGAGGCGCGGCTTATAGCCCTGGCCTGCGGGCCGGCGCCGGAGGGTTGCGCCCGGTGGACGCTCCGGTTATGAGAAGGCGCCTGGATAACCTTGGAATATACCGACACGAAGGCGGTATCCCGGGAAACCATCCGGCGTACATTAAAAAAAACGAAATGAAACCCTGGCTTAACCGGGAATGGCGTATACCGCCGAAAGCGAATGCGGAGTTTGCAGCCTGCATGGAGGACGTACTGGATGTATACACCCGTGAACAGGATATCAACCGCCCGCTGGTGTGCATGGACGAGTGTCCGAAGCAGTTGATAGGAGAGACGCGCCTACCGTTGCCGGTGGGACCGGGGAAACCGGCCTGTTTTGACACGGAATATGTCCGCAACGGGACATGCGGTATATTCCTGTTTGCGGCCCCGCTTGGAGGCTGGAGGAGGGCGGAGATAACGGAACAGCTGACCCGTAAGGATTGGGCGGCACAGATAAAGCGACTGGCGGATGAAGATTTTCCCGATGCAGAAAAGATCATTCTGGTGATGGATAATCTGAACACCCATAGTAGTGCCTCGTTATATGAGGCGTTTGAACCGGAGGAAGCGCGGAGGATACGGAACCGGCTTGAGATACATCATACGCCCAAACAGGGGAGTTGGCTTAATATGGCGGAGATAGCATTAAGC
>JAIRMT010000104.1 GCA_031258505.1 Treponema sp. | reverse complement strand
TCTTAACCGATTAGTCTATCACTTGTATCATCTGCATATAGTTCTAAGGTTTTATAACAATCTAAAACCAACCGATTACGACAGAGTTTATATAGTTTATGAGTTTTCTTTCCTAACCTAACAAAAGTCCCTGTTTTTTCTTAAATTGCGGGTGGCCGATTACAGAAAAGGTATCCTCTACCCAGCTATGCCTGCGTTTTATCAAGATGTCCATTATTTTTAAGATTTCCATGTTTCATACTAATTGAAAGCGGTCGGTTACGGCAGAGTTTACATATTTCACGAGTTGTTTTTTGTACCCTAACAAGTCCTATTGTTTTTTTCTAAAATTACAAGTGGCCGATTATAGAAAAGGCATCATCTACCCAATTACGTTTACGTTTTACCAAGATGTCCATTGTTTTTTAAGATTCCCATGTTTCATACTAATTGAAAGCGGACGGTTACGGCAGAGTTTACATATTTCAGGAATTGTTTTTTATAACCCAACAAATTCCCCTGTTTTTTTCTAAAATTACAGGCGACCGATTACGAAAAAGCCATATATACTTTCCTGACGGTTGAAATAAGTACCTAAATTCTCTATAAGGAAAGATACCGTTTTGTTTTAAGAAGACACTATCAATATTTTACTAAATATTTTGTATTTTTTTGTCGATCGCATGTCGCATAACGTTCCGGCTGTATGCGACGTTTTTGCGGTTGCGATAAAGGAAACCGTAGGTTTCCAGCAACCGCAAAAATGTGGGTGTAATGAGCCGTGGGAGCGCAGCGACCTAGGCGAATGGAACCCCGAGCCGCCAAAGGCGGCGTCATACCCGCTTTGCGGGTATGCGCGTAAACAGACCGGTTATACGCTGTTTTTTGCCCCACCACCAAACCGCCCTGCGCCATGGACGGCGGGCTGGTGTGGGATAATGCTCTTTATTGATGTTTCTATTTTTACAAAAAAATTGTGGAGTCTGGCGCGGCGGCATTTATGCCGACGCGCCTGTCCCCGCCTCTGCCAACTACTCTTTACGGCACAACCGCCGAGTAAATCTCCCCATACGGACCCTTCAAATTCGTGTTTGATTCCCAGCGCAGGCAAAAATACAGCCGCTGCCCCCGCTGGGTCTCGTCAAATTTCAGCGTGAAGGGGCTTGCCGTGTCAAAGTCCGAATTGGTCAATTCGTCCACCGACGCCGGGGTGTGGTCGAGAATCGACCAACGGATTTCCGCGCCGTGAATGCCGTGGGGCTTGCCCCGCTTTTTCGTGGCGCTGTCCCAAAAGTTAATCGTAACCTGCCGGAGCGCCGACGTGTCCGGTTCCGCCTCCGGGTAACTTTCCGGCTCTCCGGCGGGGGTCGCCGTCCGGTCGGGCGCTCGGATGCCGTAGACCAGTTTGTCCTCGTCATTCATCTGCTTGTTGAAGCGGATAGACGTGTTGGCAAAGTCGCGCATGGCGCTTTTTACCGAGTCCTTCGCCTCGTCCTTTGCCATACGGTTCGCCGTGGAATCGACCTCCTCGTAAGCCGTCCGCACCGTCAAAAAAGCGTTGACTTTTGCCAGCGTGTCCGCGACTTCCGCCGGTCTCCAGCCGAAATTCGTGGTATTTGCCGGATTTTCCAGCCCCGTCTTCCATTCTTGGCACAAATCCGCCAAATCCTGCTCCCGCGAAGGAAGCCAATCGCCGTTATTCGCCATGTTTCACACCTCCATCGGCATATATGCCGCGTTGACTATGGAACTTTTATAGTCCCCTGTCCAGTCTTTACAAAGGGCTATAGCATCTCTATAGTCGCCCGTCAAGGTGTTACCGGGGACTATGGCGTTTGCTTAGTCTTGCGCCGTGTCTTTATAGAGGACTAAGAAAACGTTACAAAGGACTAAAAAACTTGTTTAGTCTCCTCTGCCTGCCCTCGCGCCAACAAAAAAAGCCCCCGGCGGACGCGGGGGCTGGGCGGGTCCGGCTGCTGACGCTTACTGTTCATAGCTTCTATCCTAGAAGAAGCACAAAAATCGTCAAGCAGCTTTCCCCAGAATTTTACTTTTTTCTTGCCAGTTCTAAGCCGCGCGCGCTGCCTCAGCAGTTCCTGAAACAGGGGCAGCGCTTACCAGTCAACACGCAGACGGTGTTGGAAGCTGGCGCGCTGTATGGGCGAGGATCCAAAGGCGGCTATCTTGGCGTAGTGTTCCTTGGTGGGATAGCCCTTGTGTTTGTCGTAGCCGTATTCCGGGTAGAGAGCGGCATAGCGGAGCATTTCCGCATCCCGCGCAGTTTTTGCCAGAATTGAGGCGGCCATGACTTCCGGTACAAGGCTATCCGCCTTAACCAAAGCGCGGCAGGGAACGCTGATTGCCGGCGTAACGTTCCCATCAACAATGGCCTCTTGGATATCCGCTGCTGTGATTAGCGGCGAAGGGCCTTTGCGGGCGAGGAGCATGGCTTCAAAAGCGCGGCGCATGGCAAGAAGGCTGGCTTGCAGGATGTTTATGGCGTCGATTTCCTCATGGGACGCCCAGCCGATACCCCAAGCAACAGCACATTCAACAATGAGCCGCCGCGCCGCCTCCCGTTTCGCAGCGGACAGCTTTTTTGAGTCATTGAGAATGTTAACCGGGAATTCAGGCGGTAATACGACCGCTGCCGCGCAGACCGGGCCGGCCAACGGACCGCGCCCAGCTTCATCAATACCACAGATCACGGACGCCTCTGCTCTATCACAGCAAGCGCAGACCGTAAGTCCGGGTCATGCTTATAGTAGTAGGTCTCAAGTTCATCTGCCTTTAAGCCCATAAGCTCATGGCTCATGTAATGAATCCACATATCCTCATCATAGATGGACAGGTCGTGCTTGCGGCACCAGTAGTCTGGCTGAACAGCGAGCTGTTCTGGCTTATCGCGGAAATATTTGTAATCATGCACCGCGACTTTGAGATCGCGTCGGGGGAGGCCGCGCGCCATAATGATCTCGGCGAGGTGGTTAATAGTCAGGCCGGTGTCAAAGATATCGTCTACGAGTAAGACCTTGTCGCCTACCCGCAGGTGTTCGGGCGCATAGGTCCAGCCCTCAACCATGATCTTGCCGGACTCACGCACGTCAGTATACGAGCGGGCAACCACAGCCGCGTAGTATACTGGCCGACTGCCCCGGCGGACAACTTTGAAGTATTCGCTAATGATATTACCTAGGTAAGCTCCGCCCCGCAAAGATACATAGATGACATCAGGAACAAAGCCATCGTTATAAATTTGATGAGCCAGTTTCAGAGCGTTGTTCCGCACCGTATCATAAGGAAGAAATTCTTTTTTCATAGTACCACGATTATAAAGTGGAGCTTGTCGCACCGCAATGTACGGCAATGACGCTTAACGATGGCCATTTGTTCTGGGTTGATGGATAAATCCAAACAGACTGCCGCAGAAGCCGCCCACGATATGGGCAAATTCTGATATGTTATTACTTTCAAACGAGTTCAGTATCTGCTGCCCGAGGTAGAGGATCAGGACGAGGATAAACGTAAGCGGGATTTCACCTTTATTGAAATTTGTGAAAGACGCGAGCAGTATCATCATGAAGACTATGCCGGACGCGCCAATCAGGGCTGTGGGGAAAAAAAGCACGTTAAGCACACCTGTAACCAGCGCGGTTATGAACATCATGAAGAGCAGGACGCGTGAGCCGTAATAGGCTTCAAGGAGCGGACCTACCAGCAAGAGCAGGGCAAAGTTGGACACAAGGTGTTCCCAGTCCGCATGGCCAATCACATGGGAAAACAGCATTACCCAGCTATGTACGCTGGTAAGCTGAAAACTGCCCTGTCCCCATACCGCGAACCAGCTTTCGGTGAGCCCAGGAACAAGGAACTGGTTGATTATCAGCACTGCCGCGCTGATAAACGTAAACGTTAGAACTGTTGGAGCGTTATATTTCAAGCGCATGGCTTTCTCACATACATATCATTCATCTCCGTCAACATCGGAATAAAGAATCTCGTTGATAACATCAACATTAAAGAAATCTGGATCAAAGTTGGGATAGTATGCCAGAAGCTCGCGGCTTTTCTTCTTATTTGGAGCATTGAAGGCTTCTATTAGCTGCTCATACCCAGTCAATCCGCCGCAGTTTTCGGGCGGGCAGGAACGTTTGCCACTCAAACAGACTGGATAACGCCAGTCTGTCTCGGAAAAATCAGACGATGGCATGATCTTACTTACCAGAATATGGTGTACCCACTGATCGCCAAAGTCGTAGACATAGGTAAAGCGCTGTTTGTCCGTAAAATTGAGCGAGTCAAGGGTATAGGCGTGTTCGTCCTCCAGTTTCATGTCCCGTGAGGTAAACTCATCGTCCGAGTCTGAACCATAGCGAATCCCGTTTATCTCAAAACAGTGCAAGTGGGCGTCAGTCCAGTCCATGATGTCCTGAATCACGTAGTGCAGTTCTCCCAGTGTGAAACATCCCGGAACCTGCACGGTCCGCCAGATCAGCGGTCTAATATCCTTGAGCGTGATCCTGAAAACAAAGATATGCTTTGGCTTGTCGTCGTCAGGCCGAACCAGATGGAGCTGGGGTCGTTCTGGAAATTGAGGCATCCCGGCGCTGAACTGATCTTCCGTACTCTGTTTCATTAGCTCAATGGTTTCGTTTATGCGCGGCAGAATTTCGTAGAGTTCCTTAGTGTCCTGTTCATTATCAGGACCAATGTTGTTGAGTAACTCGAAGTAGGAGGTGAAGCTGGCCATATACTGCCCCAGTCCGGCCACCTGCTGTGCTGGCGAATCAGCGGAAATCGTGAAACGACGGCTAAGTCCTTCCATCCACTCGAAGTAGTCTTCCAGAATCACCAGCAGGCCGTTTCTGACCTTGCCTCCCACCTGATCCTGAAAGTAGTTGTAGGACTTGCTGACTTTTGTCCATAGTTTACGGAACAGCTTTTCGATAGCAGCCCATTGATTCTCCGAGAACTGTTGAGCATGATTCCCAAAAATCCGCAGAATAATAGCTTTGGAGTAATCGCTAAACTCATCGGGTGCAATAATGCCCTTGTGCCGGAAAAACTCATCGCGCATAAAGGCTTCAATTTCCACACCAGAGCAGGGCGCGTTTAGTTCGTCAAGCAGGGCTTCCAGACTGCCCGACGTTACACCCTGGGATGGCTGCTCGGAATCAATGTCTTTGAGGTACTGGGAAAATTTCAGGTCTTTTTCATGCCAGAGCTTTGTCTCAAAACCCATGGACAGTATATGCACTTTATTGGTTAGCTCAATGAAGCCGCCCAGATGTATCGGTGGTGTTTTGAGAATAGCAGGCCCGGCATAGTAGTAGGCGTAGGCGATCTGCTCATCGATCTCCTCAATAAAACCACGGGTATCAAAGACTTTCTTAAAGCCGGTTTCCAGTACGCTTATCCATTTTGTGGAAGACGCCATAAGACCTCGCCGCCTTTCCGCACTGAGGTAATTTATGGTATAGATACCTTCAGCCCAGTCATGCGTCTCACAGAGGATGGCGTCTCCCCTTTTGAAGCCCCATTCTTGATACAGGGCGCGGAGATCAAAAACCGTGATCTGCACGCGACTCTGCCCTGATATCTCGTCACTCCCCAGCACCTCGAAGTTCGACGGCTGATCCTCGCAGAGAAGTTCCCCCATGTGTTCAATGCCGATAAGGGTGAAGTAAATGTGCATGGCGTTAAGCTCCAGCGCAACCACTTTCTGAGGAACTTTACCAACTAGGGCGCGATCCGCGCGGAACAGCGAACACTCCCACGGATAGCAGACTGGATCGCAAAATGGAAGAAACCGATGGCCGGGTATGAGAATGCCCTGGCTTATCTCTTCGTCTGTGGGAGAGATCAGAAACCTGGCGTCCTTGAAGTACAGATGCCTCGGTATGAAAGTACGGGAGTCTGACGAAAACACCTGAGAGCCATCAACGAGTAGGTCCAGGATTTCTTCCCTTGAAATGCCGTTCTTGCCACCAATTTTCATAATGCCCGGGTCCTTTGCTATATCATCAAGACAAAACGTACTGTTCTGGCGCGAGATAAATTCATCGATCTTTTCTTCAAGTCGTTCCTGTTTTTTCATTCGTATTTATCCTTTTTTATAAGACATGGCCTCTATCAGCTTACGATTTAATAAGCAATTCAACTGGACAATGGTCGGAACCTTCCACTTCGGCGCGTATGGACGCGCCTTGTATACGCGGCAAAAGCCCAGTATCCACGCAGTGGTAATCAATACGCCACCCCACATTCCGCTCCCGCGCATGGGTGCGGTACGACCACCAGCTGTAATGCCCGCTCTCGCCCTGATGGAAGCGCCGGAAGGTGTCCACATACCCTGCGGCGATAAACGTATCCATCCACGCGCGTTCTTCAGGGAGATAGCCGGGGCTGCCCTCGTTATCCTCCGGCCGGGCCAGGTCCAGCGGCGTATGCGCGATATTATAATCCCCACACAGGACAACATGCCTCCCTTGGTCCACTAGCGTATTACAACGCGCCATGACTGCATCGCAAAAGCGCGTTTTATAGGGAAGCCGCGCTCCGCCGTCCTGAGAATTGGGAAAGTACGCGCAGATAAGCGCAAAGTCTTGGTAATCAGCCACCAGAACCCTTCCCTC
Organism: Treponema sp.; assembly: GCA_031258505.1. Classification (GTDB taxonomy): domain Bacteria; phylum Spirochaetota; class Spirochaetia; order Treponematales; family Breznakiellaceae; genus JAIRMT01. The sequence continues at coordinate 8,685 of JAIRMT010000104.1, read as the reverse complement.
ATCGTCAAACTCTGACTCGCCCAGCAAGTCAACCGCAAGCGGCGTTTCCTTACTGTATATCACCACACCGGAATAGCCGGCCTTTTTCGCGCTTGCCCAGTACGAGTGATACCCGGCTGGCTCGCGCAAATCTTGAGAAAGCTGCTCAGGCCACGCCTTAGTTTCCTGTAGGCAGAGGATATCCGGCGCATCTTTCTGTAACCATTGAACAAAGCCGCGTTTTTCCACTGCCCGTATCCCATTGACATTCCACGATACGATCCGCATAAGCAATGATATAGTTTTTACCATACTATTGACAAGCCACTTTGCAATACAGTACTTGACCTGTATTGCAAAGTAGACATATCATAGATACGTGAGAAGAAAACCCTCGTATAGTAGCAGTCTTGGCAGTGACTTAGCCAGAAATCTGAACAGCACTCCTAAACCCCGAATACCAATAGGGGCGCTTTTGTTCTGGGTTGTCTTCGCCATTATCATGTTTATCCTTTTTATGATTAATAGAGAACGTATCAGTACCACGATACGTAACGCGCCTTTCCCCGCATGGTTCTTGAGCAAAGAACAGGCGAGCGTTGCGGCGCCTGAATCCACGGCAGCCTCATCTAATGACAACGCCAGTTTGCCAGCGTTTTCTGTACAGAACACGCTGGAAACGCTTACGGAAGAGGCTGTGTCGCCGAGTGTCATTGAGCCGGGCGTCTCTACTATTGAAGAAAGCGTGCCAATAGCGATTCAGAATATTCCTGAAACAGCCGCTCCTGAAATAACCGTGCCGGCAGCGACTTCACCGCAGACCTTGTATTTTATCCAGGTAGATCAGGATGGCACGATTCTACGTTCAAGGATTACTCGGACGGCTCCGTCCTCAAATTCGCCTCTGCTTAACGCGCTCCAAAACCTCGTAAACGGGCCTAGCTCTGATGAACAAGGAAAGGGACTTATATCGCTCATACCCCAGGGAACCAAAATTCTGTCGGTCAACATTAGGGGTGAAACTGCCTACATCGATATAAGCGAAGAATTTCAATACAATAGCTATGGACGTGAAGGTTATGCTGCCCAGTTACATCAGATAGTCTGGACAGCCACTGAGTTTTCCAGCGTGAAGAACGTACAGCTTCTCATTGAGGGACGGCGGGTAGACTGGCTGGGTGAGGGCATCTGGATCGGCAGCCCTCTAAACCGGACTTCGCTCTAATCAATAAAAGGCTCTGAGGTTAGCGCGAGAATCTCTTTGCTTTCAACGTCAATCGCCCTCAGCCGCAGGTACTTTTCCGACTCATGGACACTGATTACACCAGTCATAACGATTTCCGCACCAGTACGATGGCCGATTGACAAGGCCGAAGTATCGTCTACCTCGCCGGTAAGCTGGAAACGCTGCTCTCTTATAATCAGCTCCAAGGTACGCCGATCAACGAGATTGAATAGCCTTGAATCAAGAAGCAGAAAACTGAGTTCTTTCACTGCAAATTCACTCTCCCTGAGATTGTTCGAGGCAATACTGATGAGCGCTATGGAAGACGTGTCAGGAAGCGTCTCGATCAAGGTATCGCAGGAACGGCGAAGCGCAGCTTCCAGCGAGAATTCGATAGAAGGCTCCGGCGGCGGCGGCTCGACAACGACGAGATCAGGCTCAAGCGCCACGAATACCTCGACTGGCGCGACTTCTAGCGACGGCGCTGTCTCTGACACCGGCACTATCTCTGGCGCCGGAGCCGTCTCTGACACCGCTGGTTCCGGCGTGCTTGAACAGGCTGCGTTGAACATGCACAAACACGCAAGCAGACCAATACAATAATGTGATAATTTCATAATTCTTTATCGGCTAACTACAGCAAGTTCGTCGACTGGCGATGTTGGGTACCAATGGCTCGCTGAGGATATCTTTCCCGGTTTCTGGAAGGAAACCCATGCCGAAGGGTCAACCCGCTTTTCCCTGACCTGTAGCAGAAACCACAGACACCCTAACAAATCATTGGAACCAACTTGACAATAAGAGTAAACGTAATACATTATAGCTATGCAATTAGCGGGCGTTGAATGGGATGAAGAAAAAAACGAAGAAAACAAGCGCAAGTATAAAGGGCTTGGCTTTGAAATTGCCCAGTACGTTTTTTCCGATCCCGAAAGATTAGAACGCCGGGATGTAAGTACAGGGAACCTGTCCGGGGAAGAGCGTTGGCAAAGTTTTATTCGCGGTCTACACGGAACGCGGAGAAAACAAGCGGCTTATCTCAGCGCGGCTTGCGGAAAAGCATGAGAGGAGGAGTTACAATGGCTATTATCACATCGATGGTCAGGGTTGGACAAAAACCACCTAAAGATGTAATCAAGGAAGTAAAGCGGATAGCGCGGGAAGCAAAAAAACACCCCGATGCCTATGATCCCGATTGTCCTCCCTCCACGCCGGAAGCTCTGGTAGAATTCGCGGCTATGGCTAGAGAGCGCAAGAAGAATAAACATAACCCCTTGCCTATAGTGGCGCTCCGTATACAGCCGGAAGTACTGGCAAAATACAAGGCTTTAGGGCAAGGGTATACTCGGATAATGGCAGACGTACTGGCCGCCGCCGCTGATAACCCAGAGATACTTTCAAAGGTTCGTTAAAGCCCACGTCTTGACCCGAATGTTGGGAAACTCGCACCGCCCCCTCAACTCACTCAACCTTGAAGCGGGAAACCTCCATGATAAGTTGCTCTTCTGCTGCTTGTTCTCAATGCTTATATCGTTCACCTGGTGTACCGCCGTGTCTATCTGCTCCGCGCCACTTGCCATCTCCTGTATACCATCCACTATCTCCATCGCAAGCCGATCCAGAGCCTTACTCTCCTCTATCACCTCACGGCTTCCCCCAATCATACCCGCAGCGCCCTTGCACTGCTCCAGCACTCTCGTTCAGAAAGTCCTTGTCTTTAGGCGTGAGGACTTGTCAATCAGATGATTCAATACTATAGTCTACTGTAAAGATTTTACGGACATCCTAAACAGTTTTTAGGACATCCCAAAAAGTTTTTAGGATATCCCAAAAAGTTTTTAGGACATCCCAAAAAGTTTTTAGGACATCCCAAAAAGTTTTTAGGATATCCCAAACAGTTTTTGGGACATCCCAAAAAGTTTTTAGGACATCCCAAAAAGTTTTTAGGATATCCCAAAAAGTTTTTGGGACATCCCAAAAAGTTTTTAGGACATCCCAAAAAGTTTTTAGGACATCCCAAAAAGTTTTTAGGACGTCCGTAAAGGCAGCGGAAAACGCTATTTTTAATCGGAGGAACATTATGAACATAACAAAAAGCAACTTTGAGGCAGAGGTCTTAAACTCACCGGTTCCAGTTGTGCTGGACTTCTGGGCGGCCTGGTGCGGACCATGCAGGATGCTCTCCCCAATTCTCGACGAGCTTGCTGCGGAGTACGCGGGGCGCGTCAAAATCGGTAAGGTCAATGTAGACGAAGAAGGCGCCTTGGCGGAACAACACTCTGTGGCGTCAATTCCCTGTCTGGTCGTGTATAACCAAGGGAAGCAGCTTAAACGTCAGGTCGGCGCGGTTCCCAAGGCTTCAGTTGAGGCGCTTTTCAAGGAGTTACTCTAAAAAGCACCTCGACTATAGCGTTTTGCCACGCTTCCTTACGCTCCATGCAATGGCTGATGCAAGGTCGCTTCAATCAACGCGCCGCGTGAAGGCAGAGCGTGGCGGAAAACGCGATAGTTGATGTAGGGAAAGACGTTATGGCGGCGCTCAAGCGTGGTGAACCATTCGGTACTGATGTAGTTACTGGCAAGGGCTTCGTAGATCGTGGTGAAATTCCGCAGAGACATCTCAATCTCAGTGCGGGCGTATCCAGCGGCTTCTTTTTTATAGAGCATCTTTGCCCAGTCTGAAGTCTGTACCAGCAGAATCTCGCGGGCAGCCTGATTGAGCAGGCGCTCCTTTATGCCGCTTTCGTTGGGGAAACGGTCGGCTAGTTCAATCATGCGTTCAAGGGAACGTGTTACATGGCGATACATCCAGTCGTTTGAGGCGTCAAGCCATGTCTCAGCATAGCCATTCACCCCGCCAGACGAAAAGCCCGGCATGATCACCTCCAAATCCATGATGTTCTGCTTGAACAGATACTCCGAGGGCGTCATAAACTGAATCGTCTCCCGTTTCGCGCCTTCGCGGAACAGGGCCTCAAGGAACCAGGTTCCCTCATGCCAGAAACGTCCAAAGGTATCGGCGTTATACGCGCAGAGGCTGACCTTTGTCTGGTCCATGAACTTAGCCGCAAGGTTAAACTGCATAATGCGCCGGTCAAGAAACGTGATTGCCTGTTCCCGCGCCTTTTGCGCGGCTTTTTCCGGGTTATATAGCGGCTTTCCACCCTTTCTCGACGCGCTATAGCCCAGTGCGCGATACTTGTAGCCTGTGGCGCTGCGCGCCTGAGTCGCACCGGTAAACGGGCGAATCATATCCACTGGAAGCTCGTAACCCACATCTTCATAGTTATCACGATACACGCCGTCATGGAGAAAACCGCGCTCGCTGTCTACAATGTCCTTGTGTGCATAATAATCCCGCGCCAAAAGCAGTAACCCGCGGGGGGTTCGCGCTGGATAAAAGCTCCCATAAGGCGCCGGAGGTTTACTCAGCGCAAAGGCGTGGGTATCGACAATGGTATAGCCAAAGTTGTAGGCGCGGAAGAAGCCCTCCAGTTCCGGGGTCCAGCCAAGCTCTGGCAGCCAGAAGCCCTGAGAGCGAGCGTCAGTTCGGCGAATCTCACGCGAGCCAAAGCAGCGGCGGTAGGAGGAAACCGCCACTTCAAACTGCGCCTGAATCGTCTCTGGCCATGAAGTATAAAAAGGAAGAAAAGCATGAGTCGCGGCAGTGTTCAAAAGCTCAAGACGTCCCTTGCGCTGATAGCGAGCAAATACGCCAATGATGTTCTTTTCATATCGCTCAGTGAAATTGATACGACGTTCCAGCGCCGTGTCATAAAAGCGCTTTGCCAGATGCTGGAGAACCTCGTTACCTTTAGTCCGCTCAATTTCACCAGCGCCAAATTCGATCTGCCGGTCTGTGTAATCAAGATAGCGTTCCAGAAGCAGTTCATCCTTGCAGAGATGGCATAGGATTGGAGAAAGGGAAAGCGCCATGCGGAATGGCACATGATCCGCGTCAAGCCGGTCAAACATCTCAAGGAGCGGCAGGTATGTTTCGGAAAGACTCTCGAAAAACCAGCGCTCCTCAGCCGCGTCCGGTATTTTGGGCTCACGGACAAAAGGTACATGAACATTCAGGACTATTGAAATAGCATTACGTTTCATGGTTTAAGCTCGTTTGATACGAGATGCTCTGTCATTGTTATGAAGTATGGTAAAATCTTCTATCCCAGACAGGCGGATAAGCGGGTTTTTGTACAGAACCTCTTCTTCCGAAGGATTGAACAGGCGGGGCATGGTAAAAGGGCGCGATGTGGCAAGCACGATTTCTTCATCATTGCATAGCGCACAAAGCTCTATCTTAAAACGCCCGCTTTCCGGTGGAAAACCAATGTACCAGGCATCATCCTCAGTGCCGACTGGAATAGTGAACGGCTCCTGCAAGTTGTGGTACTCCGAAACCTTGAGTTGATAGCCTACAAAACCATCAGCCTTCTCATAGATTTCCTTATCATCGCTTTTGACCTCCCAGAATGTAAAAGCCCAGAGCGGATCACGCAGCATGACTTCGATAAACGTGATATTGTACTGCTGGGGCAAGAGAACCGGCTCGGTCATCCGCTTTTCGAGAATCTTTCTGGGCAGCGCAGCTTCCGTAGCAACAGGGGCAGCAGAGGCCTCAGACGCCTCTTCCTCCTCGGCGCTTTCCATAAGCTCTTCAACGATGAATATCCGATCCAGTTCCGGTGGGATATCAATACCAAAACTATCCGCAACTTGAATAAGTTCTTGGGTAGTCAGGCTTTCAAGGTAAGGTCTTTGTAAAATAGTTGCTTGCATGAATATAGCATCCTTAGTCTCGATGATGGAAAAAAGAGCGACGCCTGTCAAGGCGCGGCCTGTCAAGGCGCGGCCTGTCAAGGCGCGGCCTGTCAAGGCGCGACTCACGTACTGATTGCGCCACACTCAACACGACCAGTCCTGCTTTCCCTACGCGGCTAACGGTAGCGCGCGTTAAGCGCTTTACCACTAGCCTTCGCAGGTACCGTTGCTTTGACACTACGGAAGGTGTTACGCATAGCTTTACCTACACTTTGAGGACCACGCCGGAACAGGGTCTCCACTATAGAAACGATCTTGTCGGCGAGGCAGATGATCCAGCCTTCACGATACTTTGGCGGGTGCAGCAGCGTGAATGGCCACATGTGCGTCCGAATGAGCGACCACTCTTTGTCTGTAACATTGAAATAGAGGCGGGCGTTGTTGGCAGCAGTTACCGGGTGAGTCCAGCCGTGAAACGACCACATACGCTCCGGCACGTGCCAATCGTACAAAAAAAAGTCGTGTAAAAGCGCGGCGCGGATAAGGCTGCGCTTGTCGCTGAGTTTGAATATTTCGGCAATGGCAAAACTCGTCTGCGCCACAGCCACGCTATGCTCATACACCGAAACCGCGCCATGCTGGATAAACTGCTTGCACTCGGCAAACTTTTCACTGTCGCGGATAGGTTCCGCGAGATGCTCAAAAAGATTCTTGTTTCTCATACTACAGTCCGTCAGTTTTATTAGGGATACCAGCTCGTTTGTTGCGGATACACTTGCCATAAGTGAAGATGATATCCAGCGTGAATCCAAGCCCAAGCGTCCCATCAAGCCAGTATAGAGCAGGCAGGCCCATGATGTCCATGAGCCGCAGGGTCGCATCCCAGTAAAAGTACACAAACGCCATAGCCACTAGCCCAAAAAACAGCGATGTGGTCAGCGCAATGCGGCGCTGAAAGTTACACCATGAGGTGAAGGGATAGGTGGCGTAATCCCAACTCCGTTTGCCTACGACTTTCTCCAGAAACAGCGCCGCGAGGTACTCAACAACAGTGCATAACAGCGCACCCGCGATATACACCAGCAGCGGATGCGCCTTGAGCGGGGTCAGCGCGGCGTAGATGGCAAAGCCGCCAATGCCATGCACCGGCACATAGGGACCGCGAAGACTGCCCTTGTTCACTAGGCGCTTGCGGACTATTGATTCCATCAAACATTCGCCAGCCCAGCCGGAAAACGAGAAAAAGAAAAAGGCAAAGATACAACGCTCAACGCTCAGGTTAAACACAGGAATCATGGCTCACCCCGCGAATCGCTACGAGACTGCCGCGATTTTGCGGCGCAGAAACTCGTAAATCGGTAACTTGGAAAGCATCGTATTGATGCCATGTCCAGGAGTGTCCTCATTGTCCTCATCACTGGCGTCAAAATTCTTCGCGTTCATAATGAGCATCTGTAGGCGATTTTCAATATTGGCAAAGCTCGTGTCCGGGTCGTAATCCAGCGGCAATATCTGTATTGCTGGAAATTCTTCTTTAATGCGCTTGATGACCCCGCGCCCGCAGACATGGTTAGGCAGACAGCCAAAAGGCTGGATGATGACGAATGACTTTACCCCGGCGGCGGCGCGGTGCAAAATATCAGCCACCATTAAGAAACCCTCGCCGGACTGGATTGAGTGGTGAATGATGTGGTCGCTGAGTTTTGCCATCTGGGGCAGACGCAGGCTCGGCTCAAAGAGCGGGTGCTTGTGGGCAATGTGTTCCACAAGGTCAATGGCAAGGTCAGAATAGCGCTCACCGCCAAAAGCATAGAGCATATCCGGCAGTGAATGATGCACATTAAAGTCCAACACCTCTGACACTGTATGAAACAGCAGGAGGTTACGGTATACATCGTACATTCGCGGCAATTCCACCTCCATGCCGTTCTTTTCAAGGTACTCCTCAATGTTAAAGTTAGAGCCATTGTGGAAGGTCATAAGGTACTCGCCGGTGATGAACACAATAGGCTTCCGTGTAGTTCGGTCGTAGGGAATGGCGCATATCGCGTCGAGGGCTTTTTTATACGCCATATACCCGGCTGACATTGACAAGCCGCGCACAGACAAGCCGCGCATGGATAGGGCGTCGCAAATCTCATCAACAGCTGCCTCGAACACACGGTCGGTTTCGCCCTTGTTCAACTCGTATGGGCGAATCTTACGGCGCAAGTCTTCAAGCACATCAGTCATAATGATGCCCCACGCCGCGCGCGCATAGGTGAGTTTGTTGAACCGAAACGCGGGGTGCAGGTTCTTGGTGTCGTCAAAGTCAGTTGACAGAATCGGCACGTTGGCATAACCAGCGTCATCCAGAGCCTTGCGGGTGAGCATCATGTAGTTGGTAAGGCGGCAGTCGCACATGGTCTTACCCGTACCCACTACCACTTGGTCGAGGTCGTAACGCCCGCTTTGGAGCGCTTCCAGCGCTTCGCCGATGATCATCTGCGCCGGAAAACAACTGTCGTTATGGACATACTTCTTACCGAGCCTCATCGCCTCCCTGCCTCCCATTGGCAGGGCGTCAACCTTAAGCCCCTCGCTGCGAAGCGTGGCAGTCATAACCTTGCAATACGTACGGCTGACGTTGGGGATTAGGATAGTCTTTAGATTACGGTCTTCTCTGGCGAATTTCACCTCATAAGGCTCACTCAGCGTCCGTGTTATTACATTACCCG
>JAIRMT010000108.1 GCA_031258505.1 Treponema sp. | reverse complement strand
TGTCAATAACATTCGCTGTTTCATCAGCAATTCCCAACGCTATTATGCTTGTTCTCTATCCTTTCCGCTCAGGAAAGGGTTATGAGCTGCTCTTGCGTTCCCGCTCTTATAATATGACTTGTCCGTTTCAACTTTTGATCCATCCGTTTCAACTTTTAACTCGTCCGTTTAAATTTTTAACCCGTCCGTTAAAATTTCTGACTCGTCCGTTTAAATTTTTAACTCGTCCGTTTAAATTTCTGACTCGTCCGTTTAAATTTCTGACTCGTCCGTTTAAATTTTTGACTCGCCCGTTTCAACTTTTGACCCGCCCGTTTCAACTTTTGACCCGCCCGTTTCAACTTTTGGCTCGCCCGTTTCAACTTTTGGCTCGCCCGTTTCAACTTTTGACCCGTCCGTTTAAATTTTTGGCTCGCCCGTTTCAACTTTTGGCTCGCCCGTTTAAATTTTTGACCCGCCCGTTTAAATTTTTGGCTCGCCCGTTTAAATTTTTGACCCGCCATGAATAGCGGGGATTCTTTATTCAACATATAGGTAATCGAGACGGCTGCCAAGCGCCGCATTGCGGCTTCGCTTGTTTTTTATCGAAAGTTGCTCTATGATAAGCGCATTGTGTCAAAACAAAAGATAACATCTGCCCCTTCAGTACGACGATTGCCGTCGTACTTACATATCATCAGACAGATACAGCGCGAAGGGTGTGAATTCATCTCAGGAACCCTTATTGCCCATGAACTTAACCTTGAGCCTATTCAGGTTCGCAAGGACCTTTCCATAACCGGTATCACAGGGAGACCAAAGAGGGGTTATCCGGTGAATGAGCTTATCGGCGCAGTTGAGCGTTTTCTCGGCTGGTCAACGACACGGGACGCAGTGCTGGTGGGTGCAGGAAACCTGGGAACCGCCCTGATGGGGTATCAGGAGTTCCAGCTTCACGGTTTGCGCCTTATCGCCGCGTTTGACATTGACCCGTACAAGATAGGTAAGCATATTCATGGTGTTGCGGTTCTGGCCGTAGAAACGATGGAGTCGCGGATACGCGGCTTTGGGGTAAAAACCGCCATTCTCACGGTTCCCTCGTCTCAGGCTCAGGGCGTCGCCGCCGCGCTGGTCAGCGCCGGTATCCAGGGCATCTGGAATTTTACCAATGTGAAGCTCAAGGTTCCTGATACCGTGTCTGTGCAGAACGAGGACCTGTCCTCTGGCTATGCCATGCTCTGCGTCATGATGCAGGGACGGGAATGATGCCGGATTCCGCTAAAACAGCGTCGCAGGCGCTGATGCTCGGCAGTCGTCTGACGAAACGCCTGAAACACCTGAAAAAATGGGCGCGTCGTGTTGGTGTGGAAGCCTTCCGCCTCTATGACCGGGACATTCCTGAAATCCCGCTTGCGCTTGATTACTATGGAAGCGCGGTCTCTGGTTCTTTATACAAGCGTCCCTATCAGGTTGAGGATGAGGAGGAGCGCCTCTGGCTTTCAGTCATGAGTCAGACCATAGCAGATGCGCTGACGATTCCTCCTGAGCGGATCTTTCTCAAGACACGGGAACGACAGCGGGGCAAGGCTCAGTACAGCAAACTGCCCGGGCAGGGCGTTACGCTGGACACACGGGAAGGGGACCTTGTCTTCCGCGTGAATCTCTCGAATTACCTTGATACTGGCCTGTTTCTTGATGCGCGCAAGGCTCGCGCTTTTGTGAAGACCCAAGCCGCTGGCAAGCGGGTACTCAACCTGTTCTGTTATACTGGCGCGTTTTCCGTATATGCAGCTTCCGGCGGCGCGAGTACAGTAGATTCAGTTGACCTGTCCAAGACCTATCTGGACTGGGCTATGCTGAATCTGAGCTTAAACGGCTTTGAAGCGCGTCGTCTCACCTCGCGTCATGCAATGGATGTGGGGCGCTTTTTGGAGGAGGCGAGGCAGAGGCGGCTTGTATGGGACTTGATTGTGCTTGATCCGCCGAGTTTTTCCAATTCAAAGAAGATGCAGGGTACGTTTGATATACGCCGCGATCACCGGGCGCTTATACGCCAGTGTATCGGGTTACTTGCGCCGGGTGGATCGCTTTTTTTCAGCGTCAATGCCCGTGGTTTCAGACTCAAGCCCGCTGAATTTTATGGCTTGAGTATACAGGACCTAAGTGATATTCTTATTGATGAAGACTTTCAGGGTAAAAAAATGCCCTCCCGCTATCTTGTGAAAACACAATATGCGGGTAAAGATACAATAGATAGGAGTTAGAGTAAAGAAAGATGAGTAAATCTAGTAAAACAACAGCCAATCCAAAGCCAGCGCCAGCGCCAGCAGCGCTTCAACAACCAGCATCATTGGAACTAGTATTGGGGGATCAGCGCGTATCGCTTGGGGTTGACTATGTGGGAGCGTATATGCGGAAAGATGGTATAACCAAGTTTTCGGTTACAGCGACCTGTCTGAACAGGGACGACGCTCGTATTCTGGCGCAGGCTTTGGGCGAGATTGGGACTAGAGAGCCGGAGAATCCTAAAAGCGGGAGTTGATACCCCACTCAAGTACATAATGCAATAGCCTGACCATTGGGTCAGGCTATTGCCGTGTGGTTCCTAGTCCTTGATGTTGTACTTTCTGCGGAACCGTTCAATACGTCCCGCTGTATCCACAAGCTTCTGCTTACCCGTAAAGAAAGGGTGACAGGCAGAGCAAATTTCAACCTTAATATCCTTGACAGTTGAGCGGGTTTCAATCACGTTACCGCAAGCGCAGGTTATCTTGGTTACCTCGTATTTCGGGTGGATTTTATCCTTCACGCATAGCCTCCTGTTTTGACGCGCCGGCGCTGGCCGCGCGCGTAGTTTAATCAATACTGGCGACACCAGTATTCATTGATTTAAGAAATGCTTCATTATTCTTGCTTTTCTTCATCTTGTCAATCAAAAGCTCCATGATCTCAAGGTCGTCCATAGGGTTTATGACCTTACGCAGAATCCACATTTTCTGAAGCTCCTCATCGGAGAGCAGGAGTTCCTCTTTCCGCGTACCAGACTTCTTGATGTTGATAGCTGGAAAGAGTCTGCGGTCTGCGATACGGCGGTCAAGGTTGATCTCCATATTGCCTGTACCTTTGAACTCCTCGAAGATCACGTCGTCCATACGGCTGCCAGTCTCAATGAGGGCTGTAGAGATGATGGTGAGACTGCCGCCTTCCTCAATGTTCCGCGCTGCGCCAAAGAAGCGCTTGGGACGGTGCAGGGCGTTGGAATCCACACCGCCTGAGAGAATTTTGCCGGATGTGGGAACGGTCTGATTATAGGCGCGCGCCAAACGGGTGATCGAATCCAGGAGGACTACTACGTCTTTCTTATGCTCCACCAGGCGTTTAGCCTTTTCCATAACCATCTCGGCCACCTGCACATGGCGGGATGCCTGCTCGTCAAAGGTTGAGGAGATAACCTCTGCGCGTACCGTGCGTTCCATGTCGGTTACTTCTTCAGGCCGCTCATCAATGAGAAGCACGATGAGGTAGACCTCTGGGTGATTCTTGGTAATAGCATTGGCGATCCTCTGCATCATGATAGTCTTACCGGTACGGGGCGGGGCGACAATGATGGCGCGTTGACCTTTCCCAATGGGACAGAAGAGGTTAATGATCCGGGCTGAAACATCCTCGGTTACGGTTTCAAGGTCGAGCTTTTCATCCGGGTAGAGGGGCGTGAGGTTATCAAAGGGAACGCGGTTCTGGGCTATGGATGTGTCGTCATAGTTGACGGTTTCGACGCGGAGCATGGCGAAGAAACGCTCCCCTTCTTTGGGACTGCGAATCTGTCCATAAACCGTGTCCCCGGTTTTGAGCGCGAACAGGCGAATCTGGCTGGGACTGATGTAGATGTCATCTGGTCCAGGGAGGTAAGAATTCTGCGGGCTGCGTAAAAAGCCATAGCCGTCGGGCAGGATTTCCAGCGAACCGTAAGCATAGATGATGCCCCCTCGCTCGGTATGCGCCTTGAGTATCGAGAAGATAATGTCCTGTTTTTTGAGGGCAACGAGGTCTTCGTGGGAGATATTGTAAAAAGTGGCCAGTTCCCGAAGGTCTATCATGCTGATACGGATAAGCTCGTTGATACAGAGCCGAGGTTTGCTGTTATCTGGGTCTCTTGGCTCAGGTTTGCCGTAGATATCCGGCATAGACGGGAGTTTGGGCAAAGGAGGTAGAGGCTGGATCGAAGTCGGCTCAGAAGCTGACGCCAAGTTAGCCGGAGCGCGTTCACGGGGTCGTCCTCGCGGTACTCCTGACCCTTGATACGGCGCGTCAGCGGCAAAACTGTCGCCATGACCATTGCCGTTGTTTTCGAATGATTCCCAGCGCCGGTTTTCACGCGGTGGCATGGTGCGGCGGCCTTTGGCTCGCACCACAATTGTTTTCCCGCTGGGCTTTTCTTCCTCCGGCTCGCTTTCTCGCCCTGATTCCGCCAGTGGGGGCGGCGTTTCCCGAAGCGGCGCTTCATTCCAAGTTTCACTTTGAAACGCGGACCCTTGGTCCACCGAGTCGAGAGCCTCTACTGCAAGAGCACTCTCGCCTATCGGAGCCTCTGGCTGTTCAAAGTCCGGTAATTCCTCATGTTCCGTCATCACGGATTTTCGGATTCTTTTTGCTACTGCCATTAGTAACCACCTATCTTATCGATATTTATTTGCGCGAGAAGAAGAGAAACAATGTTAAACCAATATTAAACGTGATCGTTCCCTGTCTATCTGTGGATTTCCGTAAGTTGTTATGGATAAATTTTACCGATATGAAATAGCCTATAGGTTTTCATATCTTGTTATAATAAAGCACCAAATACGCAATGTGTCAATACACTTGACCAGAACAACAGAGGGATTCTTCAAAAAAATTTGTAAACCCTCTTGACATTTTATTTTTAAGGTGATAAATTCTTTTTATCACAGCGTCTTTATTCCCCGGTTGTGTAATGGTAGCACCGCAGACTCTGGATCTGCTTGTGGGGGTTCAAATCCTCCCTGGGGAAAAGTCGTAGACTGTTTTGGTAATCGCTATCCGGCCCCTTCGTCTAATGGTTAGGACATGAGATTCTCAATCTTAAAACAGGGGTTCGACTCCCCTAGGGGCTATCATCAATGTCAAAATGCTCACACAGCAGCGCGGGACTAAGAGCTTACGCCTCCGTGTGAGTTGCTTCCTATTTTTTGTAGTCACTCCCCACCGTAATCTTACCATCCAGCGACTCCACCGACGCTGACTTCGTGAAAAAGTGAGGCGCTCGTTCCATAATGCCGGCAACGGTGTAGAACGGGTCGTCGCGGACTATGGGCAGGTCAACAGCGCGGCCTTCCGTGCCGGCCTTATAGATAGCTGTGATGAGTTCAATCGTGCGCCTGCCGTCTTCACCCTTGATGAGTGGCTCGCCGTGGGTCTCAATGGCGGTCAGCACATTGTCGATCTGGCCGGTATGGCCGCTATACGTCAGCTTCGGCAGGCTCTCGTAATAGGCTGTGAGTTCCTGCTCAAGGGCGATGTTCTCCTCTGGAAAGCCATTGGGCCGGGACGTTGAGGCGTAGACCTTCCACGGCGCTGAGATGCGCGCATGTTCCCCCTGAAAAATAATCTGCTGTTCCTCGCCGTGGTGAATAACCGAGCTGGTTACCTGCGCCAGCGCGCCACCGCCGTATTGCATCACCGCGACCGATATGTCCTCAACCTCGGCGTTGTCGTGGGAGGCGTTGCTTAACATGGCGCTCACCTTCTGCGGCAGCCCCAGCATCCAGCCGAGCATATCAATATGATGAACCGCGTGGTTAAGGGTACAGCCGCCGCCCTCTTTTTCCCAAGTCCCGCGCCACCACAGGTCGTAGTAGGGATGACCGCGCCACCAGTGCGAATCGAACTGAGCGTGTACGACCTTGCCGATCTTACCAGAGTCAAGGGTGCGCTTGAGGTTGAAGATAGGGTCGCGGAAGCGGTTTTGGGCAATAGAGGAGAAAACCGTGCCATACTTGGCCGCCGCGTTTTGAGCAGCCGCGATTATGGCGTCGCACTCTTCAAGAGAGGCAGCCATAGGCTTTTCCACGATGACGTTTTTTCCCGCATTGAGGAAGTCAATGGCGATTTCTGCATGGCAATAGGGCGGAGTACAGACACTCACCAGATCGATGGAAGGATCGTCTAAGATGTCCTTGTGAGAACTAAAGACCTTTGCATCAAGCTTGCAGTCTACCCGCTTCTGCTCTGCTTTTTCCGGGAAGATGTCCACCAGATGGGAGATCTTGCATCGTTCAGGGAAAGCCTTATACGCCTCAATGTGCATACGTGAGATGTTACCCGTACCAATAATGGCTACTGAAAGCATGTTTAAAACTCCTTAAAATCAAGTTACGCAGACTAGCCAAAAGAAAAGTCCGCGCAAGTACGATAGCTATCAAAGCTATTCACGTCAACCTAGCTGGGCTATCGGAGAGGTAAAGGCAGCTTGTTCTTGCAACATATACATTCGCTCTGAAAGACAAGGCGCGCCCAATACAGGGCTACCAAACCTTGGGATTGGGGGTCGGCTGTGTTACCTTTACGTCTTCCCCCGAAGGCTCTATGACGTAAAAGCCGTTTTCAAGCGCATAGTCCCTTTCCCTATCAGATACAACCGTGGCGGCCATTGCCCCGAAATACTCCCGCTTGTCGCCGTGTAAATCCGCGTGTCTGTGCAGCTTTTCCATGCGCCTGACGTGGTTGTCCACATCAGCCTTCTGGAGTTTCGCCTTTACCTCGACGGCCATCGTTTGCGTACCGTTTTCCAGAAAAGCGTCTATTTCAGCATGTATATCATGCTCATTGTCGTTTATTTTCCGGTTACGGCTAATCACTCCAAAACTAAAGCCGAATTGTTCGAACTTGTCCAGTAAACCGGGAACCAGCGTGTGTTCGGCCTCATCGCCAAACTTGTTGCCCAAGTCGCCGACTATCCGCTGGGTCTCTTTAAGGGCGGCCTCGGTCTCCGCATGGACTTTCTGGGTCTCTTTGATGGCGGCCTCGGTCTCTTTGTGCGCCTCGCCAATCTCTTTTATTGTTACCCATACATCATCCAAGGTTACCTTTTTGGCCTTTTTTAAAACAGGCTCTTTAGCCGTTTTCGCGGTCTTTTTTGTTGTCGTCTTGCCTGTGGGCATAAGCCCCTCCTGTAAAAACTATCGGCGACCTCTAAGGTATCGCCCTTTACCCTAAACCGGACATAAACGCAAAGCGCCATGACCCTTCAGGTTAAGAATTTCTCCCTGTTCATAACATAATGAAACTTTTGGCTTCGGTAAAGCGTGGAGACCTAGGAGCCTGTTGCACTTGTTGATTTTTGTGCCACCAGTGGCCCAAAAATCTCGATTATCCGGCGTCCTTGCGGCTGCCGCCACTTGGCAGTTTGAAGGGTAAAAAATCGCCTGATCGGCGATTTTTTGGGGTTTTACGCGCGAAGCGCAACAAACTGCCAGGATAAATGTGTTTGTTCCAAAACCGGAGGAACATATAGGAGGAACTATTGCTGCTATGTTTGGATTCTGTACCCCCGGCATTCGGGCAAAAAATCCTCCTGTGCAGTTCTCAACCCCCGGTGACTTCTTTTGCAACCCTATTTTGCCGCCAAAGAGAATTGAACTCTTGACACAAGGATTTTCAGTCCTTTGCTCTACCAACTGAGCTACAGCGGCGTGTTTCCCTCTCTAATACATTTTTATCAGCCCTTGCGGTGATACTTTT
>JAIRMT010000084.1 GCA_031258505.1 Treponema sp. | reverse complement strand
TTCTATAGTTATTCTATGTTCAATAGTATACGGGGAATCATTACTGAGAAACGGGGCGACATCGCGCGCCTTGAGACTAGCGGTGTTGAGTGGGATATCGCCATGCCCGCCATAGATGTAAACGCCCTGCCATCAGTGGGTGAAGAGGGGCGGGTGTTCACCTGGCTCTCCCACAAGGAAACCGAGATGCGTCTCTTCGGCTTTGCCGACGAGACCCGGCGGAACACGTTTCTGGAACTACTCAAGGTTGAGGGGATTGGACCAAAAGGAGCGATCAGGATTATGGGCGGTATCGGACAAAAGGAACTGGAACGCGCTCTGGAACAGGAAGACCTGGGACGGCTTGAGGCGGTTCCTGGGTTGGGCAAGAAGACTGCGCAAAAGCTGCTCCTCGCGCTCAGGGGCAAGTTGAGCTTCGCCCCCACAATGCCGCAAGCCGCCACACCCTATGCTGATCTTGTGGAAGCGCTTATCGGCATGGGTTATGATCGCCGCGCCGCCATAGACGCCCTTACTAAAGCCGAAGCCGCGCTTCGACCAGACCTCAGCGGCTCAGAAAAAGAACAGCGCCTCTTTAAGCAGGCGATTGTCTACCTGAGCAGCAGATAGGCGCGTAAGCATGACTATTGAACAAAAAACACGCATAGCCGAATTCCTCGACCTTGCCGGCGCATATCTGCGCTCCGGCTATAAGAATCAAACCATAGCGTATCAGTTCGCCGATGACGAAAGCGCCGCGCCTGTAGCAGTGGAACAGGCCGCGCCGCAAGTGTCCGCGGCAACAGAGCAAGCCGCGCCGCAAGCGCCTTTGCCCGAAAGCCAGCCCGAAGTCATCACCCAACCGGATGAGCATAGCGCTGCCATCAGTAACGACGAGGCTGGTATGGATACGCTTGAAGCCATAGCCGCAGATGTCGCTGTCTGCACTGCCTGCCCCTTGCACACGACCCGTACCAACACGGTACCCGGTGAAGGCGTGTCCTCACCGCTTGTACTGGTTATTGGCGAAGGTCCTGGTGAAAACGAAGACAAGTCCGGCAGGCCATTTGTGGGAGAAGCCGGCCAGCTCCTTGACAAAATGCTGGCGTCCATCAATCTGTCGCGGGAAACAAACTGCTTTATAGCCAATGTGGTAAAATGCCGCCCTCCGCATAACCGCGACCCTTTGCCGGAAGAAATAGCGGCTTGCGCGCCCCTTCTCACGCGGCAAATCGCGCTGCTCAAGCCCCGCGTAATCCTCTGCGCTGGACGGGTCGCTACGCAGGCTCTGGTCAAAACCACAAACAGCGTCAAAAACCTCCACGGCCACTTTATCGAATGTGCCAAGATTCCCCTCTTCCCGATGTACCATCCCAGCGCCCTCCTGCATGACCCCAGCCTCAAGCGCCCCACATGGGACGACCTCAAGACCCTGCGCGCCCGTCTCGACAAGTTAGCGGCGCTCAAGGTGTAGGAATCGGCTTTCTTCCACACAGAGCCTCTGCGCCTCTCACCCACGAGGTTATGCTCCTCACCCACGAGGTTATGCTCCTCACCCACGAGGTTATGCTCCTCGCCCACGAGGTTATGCTCCTCGCCCACGAGGTTATGCTCCTCGCCCACGAGGTTATGCTCCTCAGCCACGAGGTTATGCTCCTCAGCCACGAGGTTATGCTTCTCAGCCACGAGGTTATGCTTCTCAGCCACGAGGTTATGCTCCTCAGCCACGAGGTTATGCTCCTCAGCCGCACGGCTGCGCTCCTCTCCGCACGGCTGCGCTCCTCTGCCACACGGCTATGCCTCTCTGCCGCACGGCTGCGCTCCTCTCCGCACGGCTGCGCTCCTCTGCCGTGTTGCTCTGTCCCTCTGCCACACGGTTACGCCTCTCTGCCGTGTTGCTCTGTCCCTCTGCCGTACGGCTACGCCTCTCTGCCGTACGGCTATGCTACTCTGCCGTACGGCCGCGCCTCTCTGCCGTACGGCTATGCTACTCTGCCATGATGCTCTGTCCCTCTGCCACGCGGCTGTCTCAAAAAAAGAGCGGCGCTCAAGATGAAAGAATCGGTCTTTCCTTCCTGCCTTAACAGGATTATGATCTCCCTGTAAGATAACAAAATAAGTTACGGAACCGTACCAAGCGTGTTGGCGATGTTTCCGAAAGGAGTTCAGGATGGAATATCAGATAAAAGATAAAGCGGCGTATCAGAAGGTAACCGATGCGTTCAAAAAACAGAAGCAGGGCGCGACAGTCGCCGATATTGTGGCGCGAACAGCCCTGCCGCTGGAAACCGTGAAAGAGCTTGCCCCGGCGGTCTCGGACGAGTATTCCGGGCGGCTTGAGGTAACCGAGTCTGGGGAGATTAAGTATTCGTTCCCTCGCGGCTTTACGAGTAGGTATCACGGTTTTTGGGCTGGACTGCGCCGCTTCACCGATAAACTGGGGAAGAGCGCCAAAATCGTGGGCAAGGGGCTGTTCAAGGGTTGGATTATGGTGATGCTCGTGGGTTACTTTGTGCTTTTCATGGCTCTGGCTCTGGCGGCGCTCCTGCTGTCGCTTGTGTCGAGTATGTCTGGCAACAACCGCTCGGAAAGCAGGGGAGGCGGTCTGGGAGGCTTCTTCCTTGCTTCGCATATTTTTGACCTGATTATCAGAATCTGGTTTTATTCAGAGTTAGCCAAATCGTTTGACCCTTCATATTCAGGCCGCCAGGCGGCGCGTAAAAAAGGAAAACCCCTGTACAAGGCCATTTTCTCGTTTGTGTTTGGTGATGACGACCCCAATGCAGACTGGGCGGCGCGGGAAAAGCAGGCCGTGATTTCGTACCTGCAAGTCAGCAAAGGCGTCATATCCCTGCCTGAGTTTATGAACCTCACTGGCCTTCCGCCCCAGGAAGCTGACCGCGCCATCACCGCATACTGCGCTGAATTCGGCGGCAGTCCCGAAGCCACAGAAGACGGAACCGTAGTCTACCGTTTTGACGCCTTACTGCGCCGCGCCGACAAACGCGACTACTCGTTTGGTTCCTCCTCTCCGTTAAAGCGCCTCAAGTCTTTTTCGTCAAACCAGAAAAAGATGAATGTATGGTTCAGCGTGATAAACGGGGTGAACCTGCTCTTTGGTTCCTACTTTTTGACTAACGCGCTCTCGACCGGCGCGGTTTCCATTGTTCGCAATGTTGTCCGCGGCAAGCAGGTGATACATCTCGTTTCTCAGTCCGGCGAGGCTCCGTCGTACCTGTATGGCCTCACCTACGCGCTGTCCTCCTCAGTTATCGACAATCCTCTGCCCTTGATTACGATAGGGCTGGGCATTGTCCCGCTGGTGTTCTCGGTCTTTTTCTGGCTCATACCATTGATTCGCTCCGGTCTGGTGAAGAGGGATAACGAGCGTATCAAGATGGAAAACCTGCGGAAGCTGGGGTATAGCCGGATTTGGGGCTTTCCCCGCAACGTGAAACGTACTGACATTGGCGCGACAGTGGAACTGGATGTGAGCCGTCCCAAAAACCTCGGCGCAGCTCAGGAGCGGGTTATCAAGGAACTGGGGTCATACGCGGTTCCTGAAGTCAGCATTGCTGACGACGGAAGCACGGTGTATAACTTCACCGAACTTGAGCGGGAAAAAGCCGCGCTTGAGAAGTACCGCGACGGTATTCAAGCGACGGACATTGGCGCGACCATCTTTGACAGTGAGGAGTGATTTTCATTCGAGAAACCGCTCAATCTTGTCCGCTATGGTTCGCAATTCAGCGAAACAGATTTTGGTCTCAGGCAGGGAACTGAGGAACACCTTGCCATAGAGCTTGCGTATCACACGGGCGTCGAGTACCACCACCACGCCGTGGTCGCTGGACCGGCGCATGAGCCGGCCAAAGCCCTGTTTAAACTTCATCACTGATTCCGGCACAGACAGTTCCATAAAGGAATTGCCGCCGCGCCGTTCAAGGTCTTCACAGCGTGCCGCGAAGACTGGCTCGTTAGGTGTCCTGAACGGCAGGCGGCAGAGTATGACCAGGCGCAGGGTATCACCGGGCGCGTCAACGCCTTCCCAGAACGAGTCTGTGGCAAAAAGCACGCTCGTTTCTTCGGCGAGAAAGGTCTTGAGCAGGCGGCTGCGATCGTCATCACCCTGCTTGAGACAGTGGATTCCCTGCTTTTCAAGGAGCGCTTTGGAGGCGTTATAGGCGCTTTCTAATGCGCTGTAGGAGGTAAAGAGGATGAGCGCCGCGCCGCCTGCGCGGGCGGTAAGACTGCCGACCGCCCTGTTTACAAAATCACGGTACGGGGCGTCAGGCAGGGGCAGAGGCGCGTCAGTGGGTATCGCCAGAAGCACCGAAGTGGCGTAGGGAAATGGCGAGGGGAACTGGCCGCACAGCACCGGTCGCTCGTCAACCAGCGCCAGTCCGCAGCGGCTTGCCCAGTAGTCAAAGGTATCGTTCACGGTGAGGGTTGCTGATACGCAGACCACAGTTTTATTGGGGTCGAAGATGGCTTCTTTTAACACGGGCGAAACGTTAAGCGGCGTTGAGGTAAAACTTATCCAGGGTTCGCCGCTGCTGTTGTGCCGTTCCAGCCAGAGTACCTTGTCCGGGTGCTGCTGATACTCGATAAACACGCGGCATAGCTGGGCAATAAACGCAAGGCGTTTGCGTATGGCCTTTATCTCCCAGACGATAACATTCTCTTCATTTTCGCTTTCAGCGTTTGCGCCAAGCATACTCTTGATGAGCGCTGTATATGACTGAAGCCGGGAGCGCAGGTCTTCGATGAACGGAACCAGTGCAGTGCGAATGTCCTTATCTGAATCGGGCGTCAGGCGGAAAACGCCTTCCCGTTTGCATAGTTCAAGCGCGGCCTTATCCAGCGCGTCAGCGCTGTCCCGTATCTTTTGGTTTACGCTCTCAATTTCGTCAAGCCGGTCTTCCGCGTGTAGGGCTGGCAGAATAAGCACGAGTAGACCGCGCAGATTACCCCGTTGCCTTCTGAACAGGCGACCGGTTTGACGGTATATGGAAAAGCGGCTGAACTGCTCGGAAAAGAACGAGGTTGCCGCTTCTTCCACTGTATGCGCCTCGTCGATGATGACGCGATGGTACAGCGGCAGAACCACCATGCCATCGTAGCCTGCGCCCTCGCGCCGTACTGAAGCGTCTGCGAAAAGCAGGTGGTGGTTCACCACAAGCACAGGCGCGGCAACGGCCTGGGCGCGGAGCGCCTGAAAGAAGCAGCGTTCTCGCTCAGGGCAATGCGGTCCCATGCAGAGGTCAGCTTCGCAGGCGACACGCGACCAGAGCGAATCAGGCAGCGGGAACAAAATGTCTGAGCGCGCGCCAGTGTGGGTGGTATCAATCCATGCGCTCATGGCTTGAAGCGCCTCATACTCAGGGTCTGTAAGAAAGCTTTGTTCTCTGGAAGTCTCATCAAACCTTCGGAGGCAGAGATAGTTGCTCCGCCCTTTCATAAGCACAACCTTGATATCAACCCCCAGAGCTGAAAGTACCAGCGGGATGTCTTTATTGTAAAGCTGTTCCTGTAAAGTGATGGTGGCAGTAGAAATAACGATCCGCTCGTTGTTGAGCAGGACGTGGCTCAGGGCAGGCAGGAGATACGCGAATGATTTGCCCACGCCGGTTCCTGCCTCAGCCGCCACAATCGCATCATGGTTAAAGCCGCGTATCACTAGGCGCATAAGGTCAAGCTGGGATTGCCGCATCTCGTAGGTATCCAGCCGCTTTGCTATGGCCCCGCCCTCTTCCAGCGCCGCGATGATGGTCTGCTCGTTGAGCATCCGCTCATCAGGCGGAGTATCGCTTGGAGTCCGCTCCTTGAGCGCTGCTTTATCGGGATTGCGCTTGCTGCGAGTGCGGGATGCGGCCTTCTCGGCGCCCGTTTTCTGTTGCGATGGTTTGCGCGGCGGTTTTACAGGTTTCACGAATTGAAGATATAATGGAAAAGCCTTCGCTGCAAGACCAGCATAAAAAACCGCGTTAAACTGCCATAACATACTTGAAGAAAATTGTTAGTTCAGATATTATATCACACTATGAGTATGACGGTAATGTTACCGTCCGTCCTTGGGGATAATAAGTTGGGGGACTTTTATGAATATTACGAATCTCATGAATGTTGAAGTGATTGATGATTCTGATGACAACCTTATCGATCCGAGTCCGGCAGTTATTAAGGTCATTGGCGCGGGTGGTGGAGGTTGTAACGCGGTTAATCGCATGATCGAATGTGGTTTAAAAGGTGTTGAATTTATCGGGGTTAATACCGATGTACAGGACTTAAAAAGGAAATGTAAGGCAAGCAAAAAATTGCAGATTGGTGCGAAAATCACCAAAGGACTAGGCGCGGGGGGCAAGCCAGAGGTTGGTAAGAAAGCTGCCTCCGAAGACCATGAGGCAATTAGCGAGATGATCAAAGGCGCGAACATGGTGTTTGTAACCGCCGGCATGGGGGGCGGCACAGGCACTGGCTCGGCGCCGATTATTGCTCAGATCGCAAGGGACTGTGGCGCGCTTACTGTGGGCGTGGTAACCAAGCCATTCAAACTGGAAGGCACACACCGAATGCGTCAGGCTGAAGCTGGTATCGATGAACTGCGAAAATCCGTGGATACCTTGATCATTATCCCTAATGAGCAACTTTTTAATATTGTTGAACGCAAGACAACCATCACCGACGCTTTCCTTCGCGCTGATGAGATATTGCGTCAGGGAGTGCAGGGCATTTCTGACCTTATTACAGAAATCGGCCTCATTAATATCGACTTTGCGGACGTGGAGACTATTATTCAGGGAGATGGTGATGTTGCCCTCATGGGTATTGGTTTTGGGAGCGGGGATAACCGCGCTTCAGAGGCAGCAAACGCGGCCATTGACAGTCCGCTACTTGAAGGCGCGTCGGTTGAAGGCGCGACACGTATCTTGGTAAACATTTCAGGCGGGAATGATATTACCCTGGTTGAGTATGAGGAAGCTATAAAGATCATCACTGCGAAGGCTGCCCCGGACGCCAACATTATCTGCGGCGTCATTGTGGACCAGACCCTCGCGGATAAAATTCGTGTAACTGTGGTTGCCACAGGCTTTCAGGTAGCGAAGGCGGAAAAGCGTCTGCCCAAACAGTCCAGCGAAGAGATTAGCGGGAAAACGTCTACTCAGGATGACGATAAGGGCAGCTTTATTCCTTATGATAAATGGAAGGAAATGATAAGCCGGAGCAGCAACACCAGCCAACAGGACCGTCCAGCCCGGGTGCAGCCTTCGTATCAGGATAATGATTTTGATATTCCGGCGATCATAAGGAATGGTAGACGCGGCTGAGATATGATCCTATGGAACAGACGCTGTCGGAACTGCTTGAGCGGTATTATACGAGACTCTTGTCATTGGAACGCTGCGCTCGTCTTACAGCTGAAACGTATCGAGGGGAACTGCGGCTTTTTTTGAGCTGGCTTTCGGCAAAGGGCATTGAGCTTGAGCGGGTTGATACCCGCTTGCTTGTTCAGTACCTTGACAAGCGTCGCAGTGAGGATGGCCTTGCTCCCCGTTCTGTAGCCAAGTCAATAGCGGCGCTCCGTTCTTTTTTCCGTTTCGCTATTGATGAGCGTGTTGTTGTCGCTAATCCGGCGGCGCTCCTTGAAGCACCCAAGCGGCGTTTTCGTCTACCTGCGGTGCTGACAAAGGAGACAATAGAGCGGCTCTTCGCACTTGTGGATACGAGCAGCCCGCTGGGTATAAGAAACCGGGCGCTGTATGAGTTTATCTATTCCGCTGGCCTGCGGGTTTCTGAAGTGGTGGGTCTCAATGTACGGGACATTATGTTTAATGAGTCGATAACGCGGGTCAAGGGCAAGGGTGGGAAGGAGCGGCTCGCGATGTTCGGGCCTGTGGCGGCTGTGTGGCTCAAGCGTTACCTTGAAGAGGCGCGTCCCGCGCTGACGCAGCGCAGCAATATACATACTGGGGCGCTCTTTCTGGCCAGGTCCGGCAAACGGCTTTCCCGTAAAAGCATCTGGAAGAACTACTCCCTGCTTGCCGCGCTTGCCGGAACCTCGTCAAAGCTCCACACTCTGAGGCACAGCTTTGCTACCGCGCTCCTTGCTGGCGGCGCTGACCTCCGTACCGTGCAGGAACTGCTTGGACACTCGAACATGACCACTACCCAGATATATACCCATGTTGACGTATCACTGCTCCGTGAAAAACACCGGCAGTATCTGCCAAAGCTAAAAAATTATGAAAGTTAAAAAAGATATTATAATCGGCCTTGGCGTGATTTTTGTAATTGCCTCAGCCATTATTGGTGGAACTATCTGGCAGAAGAATCGCGCCCGAACAACACTCGCAGAACGCATCCTTGAGATGGGAAAGGGCGGGACGCCCCAGGGCATCAAAGACCTCAGGGAAGCGATAACCCTTTATGAGAAGGAGATTGAACAGCACGTTAAAGACGCGGCTCAGACCGGCATGTACTGGAAAATCCTTGCCACGCGATTACATGATCGCGCCCTCTACGGTGAGGCGCTCGACGCCTATGAACGGGCCATTTACTATATGCCAGAAGACCACAGCCTGCATTTTATGCGAGGCTTATGCGCCGCAATCATAGCAAAGTCCCGTTATGATAACCCAACTGAGCAGGCGCACTACTTCACCCTTGCCGAACACGCCTATCTACGCGCCATTGAGCTTGAGCCGGACTATTCGCGGCCTCGTTATAGTATTGCGGTTTTGTATGTGTATGAATTGGGTCTTCCCGAAGAAGCTATCCCACATCTTACCCACTATCTCGAACTTTCCCGAAACAATGTAGATGGTGTACTGCTCCTTGCCGCTGCCCAGTACATGAGCGGCAATGACAATGAGGCACTCGCTCTCTGTGATCGGGCACTCACGCTCACTAAAGACCGCAACAAGATTGCCGAGACTGAACAGTTCAAAAATCGCATTCTGAATTCGCGGTACTGATCAAGCGCAGAGCGATTTGCGTGCTCTGCGCTTGATTTAGTCAGCGCCTTATTCGGCTTTGTTGATTTGGATTACCCGTTTCTGGGTTTCGGTGCGCTTCTTGATCTCAAGGGTGAGAATGCCGTTTTTGAAGGCCGCCGTGATGTTCTCCGGATCGGCGTTTTCGGGCAATTTGAGCGTGCGGCTGAATGTAGCGTGGCGACGCTCTTGAAGGAGGTAGTTTCCCTCCTTTTTTTCATTCTTCCCCGCTTCGTTGTTTTTCGACGCGAGAGTCAGCGCTCCGCCGTTCACATGCACCTCAATCGTCGTGTCGTCGTAGCCAGGAAGCTCCGCCTCGATCACATAAGACGTATCAGTCTCGCGGACATCCAGCGGCGGCAGATGGTTGAGAATACGGCTCTCGCCGACTGCAAGGGGTGAATCATCAAAAAATGATTCTACATAGCGATTGAAATCATTCAACGCGCTCTCAAGGGTGGTGGGACGATACAAGGTAACTTTTGACATACCAAGTCTCCTTAAAAAGTTTTTTTCAGACGCCATGCGCCTGTGTTTGATGCAGGCGCGTAACACGCGCATTTCACGCCGGATAGGTTCCTGACAGGCTCCCTGTCTCCGCTGTTCTGCATCAACATCTATAGTTAAGCAAATTCCGTGCCAAGTGCGGGCTTTTTGTAAAAAATTTTTTAAGTTATTATATTACAAAGAAATATAATAGAAAAGTTTACCAGTTCCTGCGTTTCAGCGATAGTCTGGCGTGTATCACGCGTATCGGGGTTGCGTCATTTCTGGATATGACACTTGTTTATACTCATTATTTGTAGCAAAATGATACACATGAATGCCCTTTATTACGCAAATTTTGTTTCAGGTTTACAAGACCTGATCGCAGACGCACTCAAATGCGACGTGAAAGACCTACTCATCAAAAAAACGCTGGACGGCGCTTTTGTGTTTGAAACCGCCTGTCCGCATGAAAAACTTAAGCATAAATACTTTAATAACCTTTTTGCTATACTTAACCTGCGTGAGGCGGCCAATCAGCATCCCCTTGAGGCGCATATACAGGAAGTATGCCGACGACCGTTCAAAGTCGCACCTTTATCCGGCAAAGCGCCCCGCACATTCAGGATCATCACCTCGTATGCCAATCAGCTTACGGCAATAGGCGAAAACACACGGCGAAGTGCTGAGTATCACATAGCGCGTCAGACCGGTCTGCGCCTTTCACGAAGTAAAAGCGATGTGGAGTTCTGGTTTCTGTACCGAACCGAGGGCTTTTCCTTGTTTATGCAGAGACTCAGCTACCACACCTCGTTTGACAAGGTCTTACACAAGGGGGAACTGACGCCGCCACTGGCCTACGCGCTCTGTGCAGCAGCGCATTTACCTAAAGACGCGCTTGTTCTGGACCCATTCTGCGGCTACGGCGCGATACCCAAGGCTTGCCTCACGTATTTTCCGGTGCGTACCTGCTATGCCTTTGACATAAGCGATGCGGCGTTGTCGTATACACGCCGCGCCATGATTGGCATTGCCGCAAAACGCGCTATCATCAGGAAACTTGATGTATACGCGCTCCCCTCACTTATACCTGCCGGAAGCCTTGACGCTATCATCACCGACCCGCCGTGGGGCCTTTACGAGCGCCTGTTGCTTCCTCTTCCGCGCTTTTATGCAGATATGCTGGAACTCTTTGCTGTCATACTGAAGCTGGACGGAAGCATCACGCTTCTGACTGCACAGACAGAGCTTGTGAAAAGTATAGTGGAAGAATCAAATACCTTTATTATAGAAAAAACTATAAGTGTGCTGGTTTCCGGCAGGAAGGCTTCGATATTTAGACTGAAGAAACGCTCCTACTAAACGTCCTGATGAACCAAAGTTGTTTCTGGATTGAGTAGAAGGCTGAGTATCTTGTTCGCCTTAAAGAATTCATAAACTTTTTTTGCTTGATAGGGCCGAAAAGGGTTTTGCATAGTATTTATAGAGTGCGGAACAAAGAGAGGGGCTCATTGAGACTGATGCCTGTGTCTTACAGAAAACGTGCTTTCGGGTTTCGGATTTCGGTAGAAATATGTGTCAAACGATGATGGCAAAGAATGGTATCTTGAGCGCGGCTTAAGCGCTCCACTCGGCGGCGCGAAACCTTATTCCCGCGCCGCCGTCATCTCGGCCATTGCGGAGATTCTGGGAAGCGAGGGAGCCGGGTGCAGTGCGTTAAGCGAATAGGAACGCCGTATCCTGCAAGAAGCGCGAACCGCGTATAGCGCACCGGTGAAAGGCTTGACTGGCAGCATGGGGCGCTCTATTTTGCAAATAAGGAACTATCCTCTAGCAGTGTTAGAGGACTTCACCACAGGAGCGCGAAGCCCAGACTAATCCTGCACTTTATCGTTGATACACATGGCTTTCCGCTTTAACGTGTAAAGCGTCGAATCAACCGTGCCTTTCGGAATACCCAGTACCTCGGCAACCTCACGATTACTAGGCTCAACATTCACATGGGCAAGCCTTTCTTTCAGCAGGGCATAGCTCGAATACGCCCGGGCAAGATACCCGCAGAGAACCTCTCTATGCGATGAGTATTCGCAGAGCGCCTCAAGCCGCTTTTGATAAGCCATACAGCGGTAATACTGGAGATGGAGCTGTTCCTTAAGCTGCAGAATCTTCTCGTCATGGTCCATGCGCAGTTCACGGAGCTTATCAAGCATAGCGGTCAGCTTCTCAAGGCTTATACCTATGGCTGGAGCCACACGGACAATAAAGTCGTCTGACACAAAAAAGTACGACTTCAGCAAGAGGATGAGTACCTGACGGGGATTCCTCACCGGCTTGAGGCTTTCCTCCGCATCCAGATACGCGGGTATATGCTCACTGAGCGTCAACTCTTCTTCAGCACGGGCTTCCCAGCAGGCGTATTCGGTAAGATGATGCTCTGTCTCACGCACATAGCGCGTTTTAGCGGAACAGCGCACGATAGAGCAGATATAGGCGTCAAAGGAGGAACCTGCCTCCTTATAGGCATCAATAGCGCGGCTCAGGCTGGGGTATAGCCAGCACAGGTAATCAGCGAACTCGTCCCGGTCTCGGTGAAACAGGTTAAACTGCTTGTAGTTTTCTAGGAGGAACCTGAAAATACTTTCCTCGAAGTCTTTGCGGGTAAGCAGTCCCTGTGTGTATTGGTTCCACAAGCTATTCAAAGGCAGAGAAGAGGCTGACCTGTCCGATAGTGCTGGCTTGAGTGTTTTCCCTGACTCCAGACGCATAGCCACGCTCAACAAGGAGGTATCCGGCACTATCTCAGATTTTTTTTGCATAAAGAACTCTCCATAATAAAGTGGCCAGTATTTGGCACAAATATATAAAGAAATTATTACTGCAACCCAAGAATAGTCTATAACATGATGACAAATGTTAATTCATTGTCAACGTTTCTGGAAATCGCCACACTCAGCAGTCAATCCGGGGCCAACGCATATCCCTTGGCAGCATCCGCTGTACCTTGCGAGCCGTTCACAAAAGACAGGAAGTCGCCGGTAAGCCATCCGCAAAAACTTGCGAGTCTTTCCTGTCTTAGCGAGGGGAAAAGAGCCATCAGTTACGATGGCTCTTTTTTGACTCATTCCCACTCAATCGTCGCGGGGGGCTTGGACGATATGTCGTAGGTAACGCGGCCAATGTCTTTGACCGTGTTGGTGATGCGGGTCGAGATTTCAACCAAGTCTTTGACTGGGAATGGGTAGACATCAGCGGTCATGCCGTCGGCGCTCGTTACGGCGCGGAGGCTGAGTACCCAGCCGTACTTGCGCTCATCGCCGGCAACGCCAACGGAACGGAGCGGCAAAAGCACCGCAAAGGCTTGCCAGATTTCGTCGTACAGGCCGCGCCGCTTGATTTCTTCTATATATATGGCGTCAGCCTCGCGGAGTATGGCGCACTTCTCTCGGTTTACTTCCCCAAGTATGCGGATCGCCAATCCGGGACCGGGAAAGGGATGGCGCTTGACTACCGCGTCGTCAAGTGCGAGCAGGCGACCGAGGCGGCGAACCTCGTCTTTGTAGAGCTTGTCCAGAGGCTCTATGACACGACCAGCCTTGCGCTTGGCGTCAACGAGCGGGCTGCCAACATTGTGGTGGCTCTTGATGAGATGCGCTTGATTGCCAACGCCTTTGCCGCTTTCGATGAGGTCCGTGTAGAGCGTGCCTTGTGCCAGAAAGTAGGTTTCGGGCAGGCCGAGCTTGGCGACTTCCCGTTCCTGAATAGCGATAAACAGGTCTCCGATGATCTTGCGCTTGGCTTCAGGTTCTTCGATACCCTTGAGCGCGTCGAGGAATTCGTCCTCGCAGTGAATGATGTGCAAGTGCTTTGCCCCGAGCCGTTCAAGGTTCGTTTTGACGACAGAGGTTTCATCCTTACGCATGAGGCCGGTATCCATGTACATCAGTCGCACCTGATCCGCTGGCAAGGTCTTCAGCAATAAGGCCGCCGCTACAGTAGAATCAACGCCGCCGGATACAAGTAGGAGTACCTGACTCTGCCCCACCGCTTGTTTGAGGGACGCGTCTACATCGCCGATGTACTGCTGCATGGACCACTCGGCTTTGCACTCGCAGACCCCGAACACAAAGGCGGCCAGAATCTCCAGACCACGCTCGCAGTGCGTTACTTCCGGGTGAAACTGTACACCGAAAATCGGCTTTGCTTCGTGGATTACCACTGCTGGAAAACCCGACGCGCTCGTTCCAAGTGTTCTGAAGCCATAGGGAAGTTTGATAAGCGTATCACCATGACTCATCCATGAAGTAAACGACACGGCCTCTGGCACTGTGGTAACTGCTGGTACCGCGTTGCCTTCTATAATTTTTGCAAGGGGATAGAGTTTGTCAAAACCGGCAAAGAAGGCGCGAAGTTTGTCCTCACGAGCAAGTCCGTCTCCCACGTTAGGCATGGTAACTCGTACCCCGACATTGCCATACTCCCGTTGTGGAAGCGCCCCGACAGTTCCACCGAGATCGGCTACCATGCGCTGAAGCCCGTAGCAGATGCCTAGAAGGGGCAGTCCGCTGGTATACAGCGTTTGATCCGGCGCTATACTCGCGCTGGTATACACTGATTCAGGCGATCCAGAAAGTATAACACCGCGTGCGTCCACGAGTGTCCCGGCTGTGAGCTGGGTATTACCGGGCAGTATCTCGGTATAAACCCCTAGTTCACGAATACGACGGCCAATGAGAGCGGTTGTCTGACTCCCAAAATCAAGAATGATTATTTTGTCCATGGATTTCTCCTAATAATGGTTTCCTTGCGATCATATCCAACAGAAACAATGTCAATAGGAGTTTCGCAGAAGCGTTCAATGAATTCGATGTATTCCATTGCCGCGATGGGGAAGTCATTGTAGCTGAGGGCATTGAATAGTGGTTTCTGCCAGCCGCGAAACGTCCGCAGAACGGGTTTTGCGTTATTAAGCGCTTCAATGGAGGCGGGGAAGCTTTCGATCATCCGATCCCCTATGCGATAGGCAACGCAGGCTTTGACATCATCAAGCGTGTCATACACGTCAAGGTGGGTCATAACCAAAGAATCAATGGAATTGGTGAGGCAGGCGTAGCGTAGAGCCACTAGATCGAGATAGCCGCAACGACGGGGACGACCAGTGGTAACGCCGTACTCGCGGCCTAGGTCGCGTACAAAGCGGCAGAGCGCGTCTTCGTTTGTCGCGCCGAACTCGCTGGGGAAGGGGCCGTTGCCCACCCGCGTTGAGTAAGCCTTGAATACGCCCAGAACTTTGTCCAGAGCGCGTGGACCCACGCAACCGCCGATTGCCGCGCCTGCAGCGCAGGACATACCGCTTGAGACATAAGGATAGGTTCCCAGATCAAGGTCGAGGAGCGTGCCTTGCGCCCCTTCAAAGAGTATCTGCGCGTTCTTGTGGTACTGAAGGTAGGTGGAAAGGTCTATGGACATGGTGAGAAGCCGTTCGATATACGGCTCAAGAAAGGCGCGATCCTCATCAGGAAGCTCGCCGAAGGTCTCTTTACTGGTCAGGTCGGCAATACGAATGCTCTCGCGGTCGCTTTTCATGGAATAGGTGATACCAATGCCGCGTCCAGTTGTGCCGATGGGCTTTTTCCGGGCTGCATCGCGTTCCTTATCAACCTGAATGTAGCGGGGCAGTACCAGATGCGCCCGATCCGCGATAAACACCCGGCCAGTGGTGTCGATACCGCGCTCGTTGAGCATATCAATTTCTTTGAACAGGGCTACAGGGTCAATAACCATACCAGCGCCCAGAATCACCATTTTGTCTGGGTAGAGAATACCAGCGGGGATGAGGTGCAGCGCGTACTCCTCCTCGCCTATGACAATGGTGTGTCCCGCGTTTGCCCCACCTGAAAAACGGATAATTATCTGAGCCTCCTTCGCCAGATAATCCACGATCTTACCTTTTCCCTCATCGCCCCATTGGGCGCCTATGACTACAACTTTCATATTAAGAGCATAGCATAAAACGCTTTGTTAAGATAACTATGCGCCATGCAACTTGTGATTAGACACCCTATTCAGAGACAGTGAGAACCAGCTTAACCGGCTCGGTGTCTGACACCCCATTCAGAGACAGGTAGAGGACAATATAGAGTCTCTATCACAGGCAGGATAGAGACTCTATCACGGGCAGGATAGAGTCTCTATCACGGGCAGGATAGAGTCTCTATCACGGGCAGGATAGAGACTCTATCACGGGCAGGATAGAGTCTCTATTACAGGCAGGATAGAGTCTCTATCACGGGCAGGATAGAGACTCTATCACGGGCAGGATAGAGTCTCTATTACAGGCAGGATAGAGTCTCTATTACAGGCAGGATAGAGTCTCTATCACGGGCAGGATAGAGTCTCTATCACGGGCAGGATAGAGTCTCTATCACGGGCAGGATAGAGTCTCTATCACGGGCAGGATAGAGTCTCTATTACGGGCAGGATAGAGTCTCTATTACGGGCAGGATAGAGTCTCTATCACGGGCAGGATAGAGTCTCTATTACGGGCAGGATAGAGTCTCTATCACGGGCAGGATAGAGTCTCTATCACAGGCAGGATAGAGTCTCTATCACGGGCAGGATAGAGTCTCTATCACGGGCAGGATAGAGTTTCTATCACGGGCAGGATAGAGACTCT
>JAIRMT010000041.1 GCA_031258505.1 Treponema sp. | reverse complement strand
TCAGGCGCGTGTTAATGTGGAGGTTCTTTCTTTATGAAAAAGCTGTTTATGGTGGGTGTACTTGGGCTTGCGCTCGGTATCACAGGTGTTTTTGCCCAGCATCCAAGTGGCTGGGGAATTGGCATTCAGGGTGGTTTGGGGCTAAGCGGCGGCGGCCCTGCGTTGTCGCTCAAAGTTCCCAGTCTGCCGATTTTTTGGGCAATCAATCTGGGATTTGGCGGGAGCGATAAGGACTACAAAACATCCCGTTTCGAGATCGGAGTGAGTGGTGATTACTACTTCTACGATCAGGCATTGCTTCCTGATATAGGGCTTGGCTGGTATCTGGGTGGCGGTGGGTATTTCTGGTTCTCGAATTTCACTTACCACACTCCCGGCCAAGATCAATCATGGACGGGAATTGGGCTTGGTGGCAGGCTTCCGATAGGGCTTTCCTGGATGCTCCCTATTCCGGTAAAGCTGGAACTTTATCTGCAGGCTGTTCCGAGTCTCGGCATCAAGTTCCTTATAGGCGATACCTACGGCGACGACTATAATTATGACGTATTCGACTTTGGCATTGGCGGCAACTTGGGTATCCGTATCTGGCTCTAACGTTGCGTCTTGCGTCTCGCTTGCGGGGCGCGAGGATTGAATTGGTAACCCTAAACCTCCGGCCAGAGCCGGGGGTTTTTTGATCGAGCGGCTGTAGCGGGGTTGAAGGCAGCGCGTTGTTGACTGGGGCGTGGAGAGCGCGTATCTAGCGCCTTACCTTAAGCGCCGGAGCAGGCGGCGTTGAAAACGCCTGCCATAATGCCCTATGATGAGCATAGTTACACAGCTTACATCTGGAGGCGGCAATGAGCGCAAATATTACATACAAAGACAGCGTGTTCTCTTTTCTTCTGCGGGAACTCTGGGGAAGCATTTCAAATTGAAAACATTATGTATAATCGACCATAATAGCGAAACCGTGCCAGATTCCATTGGCGAGCTGGAGGAGCTTGAGGAGCTGGTGA
This sequence comes from Treponema sp., assembly GCA_031258505.1. Lineage (GTDB taxonomy): Bacteria > Spirochaetota > Spirochaetia > Treponematales > Breznakiellaceae > JAIRMT01. Next base: position 2,140 of record JAIRMT010000041.1, on the reverse strand, counting down.
TTCGGGGAAGACGCCTCAGCGCCCTGCCTGAATCATTTGGTAATCTTAGCCGCCTTGAGTATCTCGATATAAGCGAAACAAATATTTTCCGTATACCGGACAGCATGGTGAATTGTCCCTATTTGTCCCTTAACCGAAAGAGTATGAAAATGATTAACAAGATAAACCGGATAAGCGTTGCCTTATCAAAAAGTTTGCCGGGTCTGAGCGCGCTGAAACAATACGCATACAGCTCTATGTGTCGCGTTCTTGACCGCCTGCATAAGGAGCTTAACGTGTGCGACTGGCAAGACAAGCAATGCCGCCGCCCTTACCGGCAATGCTGCCAGTGGGAGTATGTGTGCAAGCATCTTGGCGACAGCGGCTGTTCTGTTGAATCGCTCTCATGCAAACTATGGCTCTGCGACAAGGCCCTTGCCTACCTGAACCCGATAGCGGCGAATCGCGCTCACCCGCTCCACAAGACCTGTGTCCGCTACCTCAAGTTGCGGGAACGCTACGAGGCGTTCTGCCGCGCCTTTGACATACCGCTGAAGGTGCGTTCTTCCAAAGTCGAGGCTTTTGATCCGACTAACACGAGGTTCATAAACACCTACATTGACCACTGGTTTGACAACATCCCGACACGCTCCCGCGGGGAGTTCATCTCAGTAACTCGCGCTGAAACCGAGCGCGGTGATGACGCGCTGTTATAGAAGCGCAGACGCCTGTTTAGAACCAGTTGAAAACCTTGATGATGTTACCAAGCAAAATGTAAGCAAGCCCCTGCTGTCGCGCCTGCATACAACCTTGACCTTTAACTGGTCTACGCTTCCCGAAACCAAGCTGCGTTACAGTCCGATATACCTGATTCGCTATGCACCAGGCGAAGCCTAATCTACCCTTGGTCTGCTGTTTGAACCACATGCTTTGTCGTCTCAATTTGACTCTTGTATTTCAGCGGTCCTTCGGGGCGCAGCAAGCTGCCTACTGTTTGAAACGTCCGACTCATTGAAAAATTTCCTGATTCTAAGACAAATAAAAACGGTAACTTTTTGTTTTACAAGAAGTTACCGTCATGGGCGATACAGGACTTGAACCTGTGACCCCTAGCATGTCAAGCTGAGGATTTAATTCCCGATAAATTATTACAGCACAATAACTTGTTGTACTGTATAAATTTGTTATTCGTTCCATAGTCCCCATAATACACATATATATCATAATGTCAAGAATAGACGCACGATAAAGACACGATAAAAGTACCTGCCATAAGCGGCAACTTGGCGCGAAAGCCTTCGCCTACTGCGACGCCCTAACTAGGGCGGCAAACGCGGGAGTCGCGGTGTGAGCGCGGGCTTCATGGAGAGGGTTTGAACGATTCACCTCCACGCGGTAGAAGCGCGAAGACAATACACGGATTATCGTGGGTATGAGAAATCAGAATTGACTGGTCAGGCAGATGAGCTATGTTTTGCCGTCATGCCGCCTTATATTCCCGCACCTACCATTTTTGCGCAAAAATTTCAGCGTACTTAAGCATCACTTGTATTAGGCGTAGCCAAGTTCACAAAATCATTAAGAATAGCAGTCCAATCTTTATGATCCCTTTGCGATTCACTGATATTGCGGTAGAAATCGTTCTTCTCAGATATGGCAAATATCCCTAGTATAGAAGACAATGGCTCGGTAGTACCTTCATACACGTTTTGCCGTTTATCCTTTTCGGAAATATCTTTGAGCGCGATAAGAAATAGATGCCCAAGCTCATGGGCTATATGCACCCGCAACGCTCTTTCATCAAGACTTTTGTCGTAAAAGATAACGAAACTCTGGCCCTGATAGTAATGCGCAAAACAGGGCTTCTGACCATCTATAGGCTGCTTGTACGGTTCACACGAAATGATGAAAAGCCGGTACTCCATTTTCTCTCTAAAGTAAACTTCCATTGAGCGCATGATATGGGCAAGATATTGATACTTGATGTTCGAGGCAAGGTCGCTATACATCTTGTGTAGCACAGCTACAGTATCAAGCCTTACCTCAAACGCCTTCGCTATGCGTTTCTTCTTTTCGTTATCAATAACGAACTCTTCATCCCTCATTTAGTAAGCAGCCCTCCCGCGTAGAGCTTCCAAGTACCGGTCAAAAACGCTGAGAG
>JAIRMT010000038.1 GCA_031258505.1 Treponema sp. | reverse complement strand
CGGATTGAGGATGTAATCAAAAGTTATCTTAACGATGAAGATGAAGCGCCCTTTGGCAAGACCCGACGGCGTAGCGATCCCGATTATGAAGCAGCGTACAAGGAACTTAACGAGTACCTGAACGACAAGACAAGCACGCAGTCTCGAGCTTCGTTTGACTATGAGGCGCGTAGCCAAAGTTCTCGCGCCTATGGCAGCAAGCGTAGCGCCAACATTCCCGAAGACCTGCGCCAGGACTTCGCGGAACTGGGGCTTCCTTTTGGCGCCAGCGCTGATGAATGTAAGGCAGCTTACAAGAAACTGCTCAAGATACACCACCCTGACCGTCACGCTGGACACGCGGAGAATATGCGCAAAGCAACCGCGAAGTCAGCCCGCATCAACGCCGCCTACGACCGCATTGAGAACTGGCGGCAAAGCAAGCAGTAACTCGCCTTACGCGCCGGAAAGAAAAAGATCATCGAATTACGCGAATGAACGCGAATCTTCTTTAGAGAAATGAAATATTCGCGTATCTTAGCGTCCCTTCGATGACAAATTCTTACCGTTTTTTCTTCCTGCGTAACATGAGGTAGTAACAATTCCTCATGCCTAACCACTGTGGCGTTCACCATAGCTGGTGTCAGACATCACAGGTTTGCCGCATACGGCTATCGGCGCCAGACACCACTGGTTTGCGGTTCTGACACCGGTTCGTCATGGCGCCAGACACTACAATAAAACGCCTCATCACTTGACAGGGGTTTTTTAGTTCTGCTAGGATGCTTCGATGAATAGTGAAGAATGTTATAGGCTAGTGTACACTCTGACTCCCCAAGAAGGTTGGCGGGCGGCGAATTGCTCGCGGGATGAAGCGCTTGGCAGGTTTTGGCGGCTGTGTTTCGGTGCGCTATTCAGTCTGAAGGGAGGGTCTATGCCTTTAGTAAGGGGGATGAAACATTTTTTTAGAGCTAATCTCCTCTCGTACTGTAATCATTATATTCCTAACGCCCCCCCCCCCCTATAATGGCGGATTTAATCGCTGTTTTTCCCTCGATAGCATATTTTTTCTCAATAAACGCGTTGATGCAAAGCTGGATGAATTACTTGGTGGAAAAAGAACCGGTCTATTCAAGAAATGTTTTGTATATGGGCGCTCTGTTCCACAATTTTCGCGCCATAGCCAGCAAATTCCTCGCTATGGCTGGAGCCTTTCTTACTACAATAGCGAGAAACTTCCTCACGATAGCGCTAGAGTTTCCCACCACAGCGGGAAAGGTTCCCGCTACAACAGGAGCGGCTCCTACTACAGCGGGAAAGGTTCCCGCTACAACCAGAGACTCTCCTACTACAACCGGAGCGGCTCCTACTACAGAGGGAGACTCTCCTACTACAGCGGGAAAGGTTCCAGCTACAGCCGGAGCGGTCCCTACTACAGTGGGAGACTCTCCCACTACAGCGGGAGCGGCTCCTGCCACAGCGGGAAAGGTTCCCGCTACAACCGGAGACTCTCCTACTACAGCGGGAAAGGTTCCAGCTACAGCCGGAGCGGTCCCTACTACAGCGGGAGACTCTCCTACTACAGCGGGAAAGGTTCCCGCTACAACCGGAGACTCTCCTACTACAGCGGGAAAGGTTCCCGCTACAGCCAGAGCAGCTCCTACTACAGCGGGAGACTCTCCCACTACAGCGGGAAAGGTTCCCGCTACAACCAGAACGGCTGCTACTACAGTGAGAGCCTTACCCGCTACAACCGGAGCGGCTCTCACTATGAGCATAATAGCACAACTTATTACCAAGGAGGTATTTGATGGCTTACGTGCCTACAAAGGATGCCGCATTCGCGGCATGGGTCAAGAGCTTGCTCGCTTATGTGCAAGTTCATCTTACGGCGTTTAACATTCAAGACGCGGTTTTTCAACCAATTCTGGCGTTGAACGCGGACTGGGAAGCAGCCTACGCCAAAGCCCTGAACCCCAATAGGGGTCCGGTGGACATCGCGGAGAAAAACCGCGCGAGGGAGGCGCTGGAAAAGGCGCTGCGCGCCTTCATCAAGGCGTTTCTGCTATACAGCCCGTTCGTCAGCGACAAGGAACGGAATGAGATGCAGCTGCCAATTCATGACAGGAAGCCCACGCCCGTGCCGCCGCCCAGTACGTTCCCGGAGTATCACATTGATACGCCGGTTCCTAATCAGCTATCCCTGCAGTTCTGGGATGCGGGAACCAAGCAGCGGGGAAAGCCTAAAGGCGTACACGGCGCGGAGATTCGCTGGGAACTGCGAGAGGACGCGCCGGCAAAGGCTGAGGACTTGCTCAATTCGGAATTCGCTACCCGGACGCCTCATGTCTTCGTGTTTACCGGGGATAAACAGGGAAAAAGAGTGTACTTCTGCCTGCGCTGGGAGAATAACAAGGGGGAGAAGGGTCCCTGGGGCGCGCTTGTGAGCGCGGTCGTGCCGTAATCAGAGGGGCAAAGTCCTTCTATTTTTTAAGGAATGATTGTATGAAACGAATCAGCGCCGCGATAGTATGCGCTGTGGTATTCAGCGCCGCGCTTGCGGCTAAGGACACGCTTGCTGTCTTGCCGTTTAGCGGCGGACTGGGCGAAGAAGGAGAAACCATAGCGGAACTCTTCTCTTTCAGCAGAGAGTTAAACGAGGTGTTCGTGCCGATTCCGCGCACCAGTATTTCGCGGGCTATCAGTAACGAGCAAAAGTTTCAGACCAGCGCGGGTATGACTGACCCGGACACTATCGCGGCTATCGGCAAACAGCTGGGCGCGAAATACGTGGTCGCGGGCAATATCGCGCAGCTGGGCAACCGCAATCTCTTGATTATCTCAATACTCAAGATAGACGACTTGCGACAGATCGCCGGCGATATTCAGACGTATGCCAGAGTCGAGGAGATACAGGACAAGCTGCCGGATATGGTGCGGAATATCATCAACGCGGTAGAGATAGATTCGTCAGGATTTGAAAAACTGGCGGTGCTGCCGGTCGCGTTGAGCGGTGGGAATATCGACTCCCGCATGGCGGACACGCTGGCGCAGATACTTTCCATAAACATCATAAGGAGCGGGAAATACGCGGTGTATCCGCGCACGGCAACGCTGGAACAGGTGCAGGCGGAATATGACACCCAGTTGAGTGGCGCGGTGGCGGACGAAAACGTGGTTGACATGAGCAGGGTTGATAACCCGCGCATGGTGCTGTCAGTGGCGGCGCAGCGGCTGGGAACCCGGAATATGTTTAACGCGTCGCTTATCAACCTAGAGTCTGGCGCGCAGCTGCTTGGGCTGTCGGTGAATTATGACACGCTGGACGACGGGATAACAGTGATGGAGAGTCTGGCGCGGGAGCTGACTGGCGTATCCACCGGAAGCGCCCCGGATACAAGCGCCGTGCCGGAGATACGCGCCGCACCGGAACCTGCAGCTAAACCAGCGCGGAGCTCAGACGGCGCAGTGTTTAACTACGGGATGTTGAACCTGGCGCTTGGGCTTGGCTCGTTTATTCAAGGGGATATTGGCGGCGGGGTGCTGACGCTGTTGTCTTATGGCGCGGCAGCCGGGCTTGTCCTCTGGGAGCTGTCGCTTGATGACCGCGAGATGGCTGGGATTCCGGGCGCGCTGGGCATTGGCGCGGCGAGCTTCGCGGTGTTGTACGGGTTTATCCGTCCGGTGGTGTTTAACAGTAACCGCGCCCTGGCGGACCTGATGGACGGGGCGCGAGTGGCGGTTGCGCCTGCGGAACAGGGCGGAGCAGCGATACGCCTGTCGTATACGCTGAAGTTTTAAGGAGGCGGGAAATGAGTAAGCCAACACGCGCCGCGCTCATGGCGGCGTTATTTGGAATGGTTCTGTGCGTGTGCGCGGTCATGCTTGTCGGGTGCAAGGACTTGTTTCACCCGGAAGGCTCGACTGAGAACAACCCGGATGGCACGGTTAAGCAGTATACCGTAACGTTTGACGCGGACGGGGGAACGCCTGCTGCACAGACCAAGACTGTGAACAGGGGCGCTTCGCTGGGGTCAAATATGCCGACGGTTCCGACCAAGAGCGGCTACGCCTTCGGTAGCTGGTGGACTTCGCGGAATGGCGGCGGCTCACGGTTTACTGCGGATACGACGGTAAACGCGAATATAACGGTGTACGCCAGGTGGGTGGAGCCTTTGCCTTCCAACCTATCGCTTGAGGAATCACTCACCTGGCTTGCTTCACACGCGGCGGAAGGCGGGGACTATACCATTACCGTAAGCGCGGATGAGTCCTTTGGACCTAAGTCGCTTTATGGGGGAAGAGCGTTTAGCCTGACCATTAAAGGCGACGCGGCGGAACGGAGCGTCCGCTTGAATTCGAGTGGCTCGCTCTTCACCGTAGAAAGCGGCGTAACCCTGACGCTCGGAAACAATGTTACCTTGCTGGGCCGGAGCGACAATACGAAGTCGCTTGTACGGGTGAACAGTGGGGGAACTCTGATCATGGAGAGCGGATCGAAGATTACCGGCAACACTAACACCGTCTGGGACTACCAGTACTCCGGCTCCTCCTCCTCCTCCAGCGGCGGGGTGTTTGTGTATGGCGGGACGTTTACGATGAACGGCGGGGCAATCAGCGGCAACACCGCATCCGCATCTTCCTCCTACTCCGGCGGCGGGGTGTATGTATATAACGGGACGTTTACGATGAACGGCGGAGCAATCAGCGGAAACACCGCATCCGCATCCTCCTTCTACTCCGGCGGCGGGGTGTATGTGAATTACGGGAGGTTTACGATGAGCGGCGGAGTAATCAGCGGAAATACCGGCTACTCCGGCGGCGGGATGTATGTGGGTAATGGGACGTTTACGATGAGCGGCGGGGCAATCAGCGGAAACACCGGCAACTCCGGCGGCGGGATGTATATAGGTAACGGGACGTTTACGATGAGCGGCGGGACAATCAGCGGAAACACCGGCTACTCCGGCGGCGGGGTGTATGTGGGCAGAACGTATATCAACGGGGCGTATGTGGACGGGACGTTTACCAAGGAGTCGGGCGGAACCATTTACGGGTCGGATGCAAGCGGCGCGCTGAAAAACACCGCCAGCAGCGATGCTCGCGGCCACGCGGTCTATGTCGAGTCTGGAGGCAAGAAGCGCAACAGCACGGCTGGACCCGGCGTTACCCTGAACAGCTCTTTAGGCGAAGCTGAGGGCGGCTGGGTGGATCAATACACCGTAACGTTTGACGCGGACGGGGGAACGCCTGCCACGCGTACCTTGACGGTGAACAGCGGCGTAATCCGCAATATCCGTGTATAGCTCTGTTTCAGGCAGCGCGTGGGCCTTAGAAAACGACGGCAGACGCAAATCTCCCGCCATTGCCCACCGCGGCATAACCAAGTCGCGGATCGACTTTACTAGCGCGGCGGATAGCGCCTCCATAAGCATACAGCTTGATGTGTCTTCGGAATCAGGGTTGGACTATGCCTTTGTCAGCACGCTGGACAACGATTCCGCCACATACGAGAGCGGTTATTATACCAACAGCAAAGTATCCGGCACGGAATCAGTAAGCGTAACGATACCTGTTCCAACGGCGGGCGATCATTTTGTCGAGATAGGGTATCAGAAGAACGCCTCGATAAGCTCAGGCTCGGATTGCGCGTGGTTTAAGGTATCAAGCGCTGACGCGGGCAGTTTCATAATCCCGCCTGCGCCGACCAGGAGCGGCTACACCTTTGACGGCCGGTATACGGAGCGGAACGGCGGCGGCACAGCGTTTACTGCGGCAAGCACGGTAAGCGCGAATATAACGGTATACGCCAAATGGATAGTCGAGGATTCCGTTCAAGTAAGCCTGCAGCCCGCATGGGACAAGCTCCCGCTTTCCAGCGCGCTCCTACTCGTGAACCAAGGCGGCAGTGTTCTCCATTGGCAGCGGTACAACGCTTACGTATGGTATTGGGATGGAGCGGCAATAGAGGGCGAACTTCGTCAGGCTATACCCCAATGCGCGGGAATCGGGAACCTACGAGTTGGCAGCGCCTGTTGCTACTGATACAGGCGCTGCCAGCGTTATCATTATGGCTCAACAAGGAGGGACCTAATGAACACAGGAAACGCGCCTTTGGACGCGCTTCCCTGTGCCTAAAAATTACAGTGTTTTGATGATCGCTTCCGCAGCGTTGCGTCCGTCGGTAATAGCGCGAACTACCAGACTAGCGCCATTGCGGGAGTCGCCGGCAGCCCAGACCTTGGGGTTCGAGGTGTGAAAACTGCCACGAGTGCGGATGTTGCCGCGCTCGTCGGTTTCAAGCATGAGGTCGGCGACAATGCCGTCCTGCACAACGTGGGTAAAGCCCATTGCCAGCAGCACGAGGTCAGCGCCAATCTCAAAATCAGAACCGGGAACTTCGCTCATTAACCAGCGGCCATCTTTCTGGGTCCACTCAACACGGCAGGCATGGATAGCTTCCACGTTTCCATTGCGGCCAATAAAGGCTTTGGTGTTGATAGACCAGAACCGCTCGCCCCCTTCAAGGTGTGAACTTGAGGTTTTCAAGACTTTAGGCCAGAGCGGCCAGGGTTCTTCGGGCGGGCGGTGGAGCGGCGGTTTGGGTAAGACCTCGATTTGCGATACCCGCAAAGCGCCCTGGCGATTGGCAGTGCCAACGCAGTCTGAGCCAGTATCGCCGCCGCCAATGACTACTACACGCTTGCCAAAGGCGGTGATGCCGCCTTCGGCTGAACGGTGGGTTTCACCAGCAAGAACGCGGTTCTGCCGGGCAAGGTAATCAAGCGCCTGTACAATGCCGGCGTTTTCGCGTCCCGGAATGTTTATGTCCCGGGGTTCGCGCGCGCCAATCGTTAATAACACAAGGTCAAACGCAGACTCTAGTTGCTTGGCGTCGATAAGTTCCGTGTCAGTATTATCCACCACGCCAAAACTGTAACGAGCCGCGCCAACACGAGCGTTGGTCTTGAAGATGACGCCCTCTTCGCCCATGAGTGCAATACGGCGGTCTAAAAAGCTCTTGTCAAACTTGAAGTCAGGGATGCCGTAGCGAAGGTAGCCGCCGAGTTTGCGGTCTGCCTCATAGACTGTTACCCCAAAACCAGCGCGGTTAAGGAAGTAGGCGGCTGAAAGGCCGGCAGGTCCAGCGCCCACGATGGCGACTTTCTTCCCGTTGCGCGTTTTGGGCGGGCGCGGTTTTACAATGCCCAGCTCAAACGCCTTTTCAATAACCGCAAGCTCGTTTTGCCTGATGGTAACAGGCTCGTCATGCACGCCGAGTACGCAGGACGCCTCGCAGAGCGCGGGACAGACCCGCCCCGTGAACTCCGGGAAGGGGTTACATTCTTCCAGAAGCGCCCAAGCGCCTGCCCAATCACCCCGATAGACCCGATCCTGCCATTCGGGCATGATGTTTGAGACAGGACAGGCCCAGTGGCAGAAAGGAACACCGCAGTCCATACACCGCGCCGCCTGAGCGCGGCGCTCTTCGTCAGTCAGCGTGAGCTCTACCTCACTGTAATCATTAAGCCGTTCTTCCACGGGGCGATAATCCGCAAGCTGCCGTGGTATTTCCAAAAATCCTCTTGGCGAACCCATTAGTTCTTCTCCGTTAATTCTTGTTTTTCCCGGATCTCATAGAGCTTCCGGTCCAGTTCCGCCAGCTTCATCTGCTGAAGCGCCCGTTTGTATTCCACCGGCAGTACCTTAATAAACTTAGGCCGGTAAGTATCCCAAGCGTCATAGATGGCTTGGGCATACGCTGAACCTGTCCAGTACAGGTGCCGCGCCAGTGTGTTTTTGACAAAGCTTGCGTCTTCCTCATTATCAAGGCCGGATAGCTCCACCATGCCTTTATTAAGGAAGAAAGTGAAGTTACCGTCGAGGTCAAGGGTGTATGCAATGCCGCCAGACATACCAGCGGCGAAGTTGCGGCCAACCTTGCCCAGCACAATGAGACTGCCGCCAGTCATGTACTCGGCGCAGTGATCGCCAGCGCCTTCAACAACAGCAATCGCGCCAGAGTTCCGCACACAGAAACGCTCGCCCGCAACACCTGCTGCATAGAGTTCGCCAGAGGTTGCGCCATACAACACAGTGTTACCCACAATGATGTTCTCATTGCTCTTGAACTTGGAGCCGCGCGGCGGCGAAACCACTATGCGCCCGCCGGAAAGTCCTTTACCCAGATAGTCATTGGTGTCTCCGGCAAGGCGGAAGGTAATGCCCTTTGCAAGGAACGCGCCAAAGCTCTGACCAGCGGAACCGGTGAAGTCAACGGTGATGAAGTTTTCCGGCAAGCCCTGACTGCCATAGCGCTTGCTCACCTCGTAGGAGAGCATTGCGCCAACAGCGCGGTCAGTGTTGTGAATCGGGAGGTTGAGCGCCAGCGGAATCTTTTTATCCATAGCAGGCAGACACTTATCAATGAGAGTGCGATCAAGCACATTGTGTATCTTGTGAATCTGATCATGAGTACAGTGCAGGCTTTGCCCATTAGGGATATTCGGCGAACATTCCGCCTTGAAGAGTAGGGGACTCAGGTCGATATGGGCTGACTTTGGCTTATCGCTCTTGCGCTGAACCAGCATATCTGCCCTGCCGATGAGTTCATCGAAATGGCGGAACCCAAGGGACGCCATGATCTCCCGCGTTTCTTGGGCTATAAACCTGAAAAAGTTGATCAGGTACTCGCTTTTGCCAGTGAAGCGGGTTCGGAGCGTGGGGTCTTGAGTAGCGACACCCATAGGGCAGGTGTTTTCGTGGCACTTTCGCATCATCACACAGCCAAGCACGATGAGTATTGAGGTGCCAAAACCAAACTCCTCAGCGCCGAGCATACCGGCTATCACAATATCGCGGCCAGTTTTCAGTTGGCCGTCAGTCATAAGGCGGACGCGCCCTCGCAGTCCGTTTTGCACCAGCACCTGATGAGTCTCGGCAAGGCCGATTTCCCAGGGCAGCCCCGCGTGTCGTATACTCGACTGCGGACTTGCGCCCGTGCCGCCGTCATAGCCAGAGATGAGGATGTTGTCCGCATGAGCCTTAGCCACGCCTGCGGCCACAGTGCCAACGCCGTTCTCTGACACCAGCTTCACGCTGATCCGCGCCTGTGGGTTGGCGTTCTTGAGGTCAAAGATAAGCTCGGCTAAGTCTTCTATAGAATAGATGTCGTGGTGCGGCGGCGGGCTGATGAGCGTTACTCCGGGCGTTGAATAGCGTGTGCGGGCAATGTTTACATCAACCTTATGCCCGGGCAACTGACCGCCCTCGCCAGGCTTTGCGCCCTGAGCAATCTTTATCTGTAACTCAATGGCGTTAGCCAGATATTCACTGGTTACGCCGAAGCGCCCTGACGCCACCTGCTTGATGGCGCTCCGTGTCCAGGTTCCGTCGACTCGCGGGTGGAAACGCTCTGGATTTTCGCCACCCTCGCCAGAATTGGAACGGCCTTTGATGGAGTTCATTGCTGTAGCGATGGTTTCATGCGCCTCCCGTGAGATGGAGCCAAAGGACATTGCGCCAGTGGTGAAGCGTCTCATGATTTCCTCAACAGGCTCCACTTCTTCAATGGGAATCGGAGTAGCTGGGGCAAAGTCCAGCAAGCCGCGAATGACATGGGGGCTTTGGTTAAGGCTGTTGGCAGCGGCGGAGAACTGCTTGAAACGCGCATAATTGCCGTCGCGGGCTGCCCATTGCAGCAGGTGTATGGTTTCCGGGTTCCATGCGTGTTTTTCGCCTAGCTTTCGCCAGCGGTACTGCCCTATACCGGGGAGCAGAAGGTCCGGCGCGTTCAGTGTCTCGCTCATACGCGCCCAAGCATTCCGTGCGGCGCGGTAATCAGTAAGCGCCTCTGCCTCAAGTTCCGCGAACCCTGCGCCGCCAATACGGCTCAGGGTTCCAATGAAACACTTGTCTATAACCGCGCGGCCCAAGCCAATGGCCTCAAACACCTGCGCTCCCCGATACGAGCGGAGCGTACTTGTCCCCATCTTGGACATAACTTTGAGCATTGCCTTAGAAAGCCCTTTGAGATACGACTTTCTCGCGTGGGCAAAATCCCCGACCCGTCCGGCGTCTGGACTCTGACAGAGCGCCCTGATGGAAGCCAGCGCTCCATAAGGCACAATCAGATCAGCGCCATACCCAAAGAGCAGGGCAAAGTGCATAATCTCACGAGGCTCGGCTGATTCCACGATGAGCGACGCCTTCATCCGCAGTCCGGCTTTAATCAGCCCGTGATGAACCGCGCCCACAGCCAATAGCGCCGGAACTGCGCAGCGCCCAGCCTCTGGCGACAGACACGCGCGATCAGACAGGGTGATCAGCGACGCGCCATCGTTAATGGCTTTCTTCGCCTCGGTAAGCAAGCGGTCGAGTGTCTGCTCCAGCGCGGATGTGGCGGCAGTATCCGCGCCTCCCACGAGCGGCACATAGAACGTGGCGTCCAGCGTATGGGACTTAAATTCGCGCGGCGCGATGTTTTGCAGGGTCAGCAGGTCTTCCCGCGTCATAATCGGGTGTAACACTTTTATTCTGCGACAGTGTTCAGGCGTTTCCTCCAGCAGATCGCCTTGAGTCCCCACGAAACTCGTCAGCGTCATAACCAGGTCTTCACGGATTGAGTCAATCGGCGGATTGGTAACCTGAGCAAACACCTGCTTGAAATAAGCGTAGACCCGCTGGCTCTTGTCAGAGAACACGGCAAGCGGGGTATCGGTTCCCATAGAACTAGTTGGTTCCTGACCGGTCTCGATCATGGGTATCAGAAGCCGCTCCCGGTCTTCCCGCGTATAGCCAGCGGCGCGTTCCATGAACAGGGTTGCCGGCGCTGAGAGCGCGGTATCCGGCGTTACGGTTGCTTCACTGGTAGGGTCAGACATATCAAGCTCCTGCTTCAGCGTGATAATACGCTTAGTCCATTCAGCAAAGGGCTTACTCTGGTACACCGAGCGCTTTGCCTCAAGGTCAGGGATGATACGGCCCTCAAGCATATCCACTAGCAGGAGTTTTCCGGGCAGGAGGCGCCCCTTGTAAACCACTTCTTCCGGCTTAAAGTCCTGTACGCCGGTTTCAGACGCCATGACAATCAGGTTATCCCTTGTGATGGTGTACCGCGACGGCCTCAGTCCGTTACGGTCGAGGGTTCCGCCCACATAGCGGCCATCGCAGAACACCATAGACGCGGGACCATCCCACGGCTCCATCATACAGGCGTGGTACTGGAAAAATTCCTTTAGTTCAGCCGGAATATTGTTCTTCTCATTCCACGACTCTGGAATCAGCATCATCAGCGCGTGAGGCAGGCTTCGTCCGGCCATAACGAGCAGTTCCAGCGCATTATCAAAGCTGGCTGAATCGCTCTTTTCCGGTTCAATGATAGGCAGGAGTTCCTGCCATTCAGCGGGAAACAGCGCTGAACGCGCCGTCATCCAGAAACGGTTTCCCTTGATCGTGTTTATTTCGCCATTGTGGGCAATCATGCGGAAGGGCTGGGCAAGGGGCCAGTTTGGGAAGGTGTTGGTTGAGAAGCGCGAATGAATCAGCGCTACCGCTGTTTTGAGCGTCTTATCTTCCAGTTCCGGGTAAAAGAGCCGCAGTTGCGCTGGCATTAACATTCCCTTATAGACGATGGTCCGCGATGAAAGCGAAGGGAAGTAGACCCGCGCAGCTTTGAGCGCTTCATTCTCCATAACAAAGCGTTCAAACTTCTTTCTGAACGCATAAAGCCTGAACTCAAGGCCGGCTCTATCCGCCTTTTCTGGCGCGGGCGCGGCTGGTATCAAAAAAAGCTGCCGAATCAGCGGCTCCACGCTGGCGGCAATAGAACCGAGCGCGTCCCGATTGGTGGATACATCGCGCCAAAGCGGTGTGAAGCCGTTGTCTTTTGCCAGCGCCGCGACTTTATCCATAATTAAGGTCTGTTGTTCCTCTACTTTGGGGAAAAAGAGAAGGCCGGTTCCATACGTTCCGGGTTCAGAAAGCTGCACACACAGCTTTTTATAAAAATCATGGGGTATCTGCAAGAGAACCCCTGACCCATCACCAGTTTTGTTATCCGCGCTTTCCGCGCCCCGGTGTTCCATTCGCTCCAGAACCTCAAGTCCCCGCCGAAGAATGTCGTGAGAAGCCCTGCCCTTGATGTCAGCGACAAACCCAATGCCGCAGGAATCATGCTCATCAGCCGCTCGATATAAGCCCTGTGGGGCGCGTTGGTCAGCCCCCTCCGCGTGTTCCATGAAATAAGCTCTCCTTATAAAAGTATTCTTGTTATCATACAAGCTACGCGCGCTCCTTTCAACAGACCCAAACGCCCAAATCAAGCGCGGCAAAACCTTCAGACTGTTCAACCAGCAATTCAAAGTATCGAGATTTCATGCTAACCAGAGGCATGGGACAGGGAATCTTTAAGAGACTCATAGAGACGTTTAGCCGGGAGCGCGAACAAATGCCTGATTCCAAGGCGACCCGGACGCAATGAACGCTGCAGCATCGCCGCTGTCGTGAAAAGCGCCTTCGGCGTATTTTCTTTCAGCGCCAGTCGATGCTGGATTACCAACACGGGAGGAACAACCTGAAACCGTGTTTAGGCTCACGGCGCTGCCGTCGGTAGGTTAAGCATAGTTAAGAGCATCTCTTAAGATTCTCTCTAAGCCATAGTTAAGATTCTTTCTAAGCCATAGTTAAGATTGTTTCTTAAGCGTAGTTAAGAGCGTCTCTTAACCATAGTTAAGAGCGTCTCTTAAGCATAGTTAAGATGGTCTCTTAAGCGTAGTTAAGAGCATCTCTTAAGCGTAGTTAAGATGGTCTCTAAGCCATAGTTAAGAGAATCTCTTAACTATGGTTAAAGTCCGTATACGCGCCGGGCGGCGGGACAATTTCTATATGGCGCTGAAGTACGCCTTGTGCCGGTTTCTCCATGAAAATGGGGAGGCTTTTATCCTTTTTGTCTGGGAGATGAGCCTGACAGGTGATACTTTGAATTGCTGCTGTTCAATATGGCGCTTGATAAAAAACCATTGATTCTGCATACTTCATTTAATTACTTATTTAGGGGGATCTATGAACATTACTGAGATGTTTGAGCAGAGCACGGTGCTTACCCTGCTGGGAATGGGCGTGGTATTCGGGTTTCTGATCATTCTTATTGCGGCAATCACTTGCTTGGGGAAGGTTGTGCACGCTATAGGCTGGGATAAAGAACCGGAAGCGGCAAAGCCGAAAGCGCCGCTGCCTGTGCCTGCTGTCGTGGGGGCGAGTGTCGTCGCCAACCAAGATTCTGCAATAATCGCCGCTATCAGCGCTGCGGTTAGCACTTATCGAAAAAATCATAACTAACATTATTAAGGAGATAAACATGGCTAAAGTTCAACTTACCGATCTGGTGTTGCGGGACGCGCACCAATCACTGTTCGCTACCCGTATGGTTACGGCGGATATGCTCCCGATTGCCGACAAGCTCGACAAAATCGGGTACTGGGCGCTGGAAGCATGGGGCGGGGCAACCTTTGACTCGTGTATCCGCTTCCTCAACGAAGACCCGTGGGAGCGCCTGCGGAAGCTCAAGGCTGCTCTGCCTCATACCCCAATCATGATGTTGCTGCGGGGGCAGAATCTGCTAGGCTATCGCCACTATGCCGACGATGTCGTAGACAAATTCGTTGAAAAGGCGGCTGAAAACGGCGTTGGCGTCTTCCGCATCTTCGATGCCTGTAATGACCCGCGTAACCTCAAACGCGCCGCTGACGCTGCCAAAAAAACTGGTAAGCACGTGCAGATGGCCATTTCCTACGCGACTACGCCGTACCACACCAAGGAAATCTATGCCAAGCTTGCCAAGTCCTACGCCGACTTTGGCGCGGACTCCATCTGCATCAAGGATATGTCCGGCTTGCTCAAGCCCTATGAAGCCTATGACCTGGTCAAGGCGATCAAGGCGGAAGTTGACATTCCAGTAGAGATTCATACCCACGCGACCACCGGCCTTTCAGTTGCAAGCCTGGTGAAATCGGCTGAAGCCGGAGCAGAGCTGCTGGATACGACTATCTCGTCAATGTCCATGGGAACCAGCCACAGCCCCACTGAAACCATTGTTGAGGCGTTCAAAGGCACGGAATACGATACGGGCCTTGATATTATCGCCCTGCTCGAAATCGCCGCCTACTTCCGCAATGTCCGCAAGAACTACGCAAAGTTCGAGTCCAGCTTTCTCGGCGCTGATACCCGTATTCTCGCGTCGCAGGTTCCCGGCGGTATGCTGTCAAACCTCGAAAACCAGCTCAAGGAACAGGGCGCTGCTGACAAGATCGATGCGGTACTCAAGGAGATTCAGGCTGTTCAGAAAGACTGTGGCTATATCCCACTTGTTACCCCGACCAGCCAAATCGTAGGCACTCAGGCCGTGTTTAACGTGCTGTTCGGACGCTACGAGAAAATCACGTCGGAAACTGCCGACTTGGTAACCGGCCGTTACGGAGCGCTTGCCGCGCCCGCAAATCCTGAGCTGGTGAAGAAGGCGCTTATCCAGAACAAGTACGACGCGGTACTTACGGCGCGCCCGGCTGACTCAATCCCCAACGAATTCGCCAAAATCGAGGCTGAGGCAAAGGCAGTTGGCGCAAATAGCGTTGAGGATGTCCTTACCTATGCGATGTTCCCCAAGGTTGCGCCGAACTTTTTCAGGGATCGCGCAAAGGGGCCGGTGGATTCCGCCTCCTTTGCAGTGAAGCCTCCCGCGCCGCCAGCTTCACCGCCGCCAGCTTCACCTGCGGCTCCCAAACCCGCGCCGTCTAATGAACCGGCAAAGTATGTGGTGAACGTAAATGGCTCTGACTATAACGTTATTGTGAAACCCGCCACTGGCGAGTTCACGGTATCAGCCGCGCCAGTCGCTCCGGCTCCCGCTGCTCCGGCTCCCGCCGCTCCAGCGCCCGCCGCGCCCACAGGCGGCACGGTCATTCCCGCGCCAGTCGCCGGCACCCTGCTTAAACATCAAGTCAGCGAAGGCGCCCAGGTCGTCTCCGGCGATACCATCATCATTATCGAATCAATGAAGATGGAACTGGAAATCAAAGCTACTGTTGCTGGTAAGGTGCGCTTCCTCGTCCCCACCGGTACGCAGATCGCGGCCCAACAGCCGATCGCTGAAATCAACTAGCGGTCGAGAAGGTTGCTGTTTCGTTTTGTAGTAAAACAAAATGGCAACCTTTTTCATTAACAACAGGACAATTCCATGTTTAACAAGAAACGAGACACGGTGTGGGTAACGAAAATATGCTTCGCTATTCTGATCGGAGCGTTTGTGTTTACCTTCATGCCGAGAGTAGTGGCGCAAGTAGCGCCGTCGGCAACATCCACTTCAAACGAAGGGATTATTCCGGGCAGTGAGAACATCAAGCCCATATCCTTTGGCAGTTTTGCCCGTAACATCGCGGAGACCACTGGTCTTGCCGCGTTCTTCACCGATGCCCATGAAATGGAAACCCCCGGCGGCGGCACGACCGTTGTGTATGGCTGGCAGGAATTCCTCATGCTGGCGGTGGGTTTCCTCATCGTGTATTTGGGCGCGGTCAAGGGCTTTGAGCCAATCTTGCTCATTCCCATTGGCTTTGGCACGATCTTCGTCAATATCCCCATGGCGCACATGTGGCAGTCTGAAGACGGCATCCCAGGTTTCCTCAAGATTATCTATGACGGCGGTGTGGGTAACGAGTTCTTCCCACTGCTTATCTTCATGGGCATTGGAGCAATGACCGACTTCGGGCCGCTCATCGCCAATCCTAAGACAGCGCTTTTAGGCGCGGCATCCCAGTTCGGCGTCTTTGGCACTCTCTTTGCCTTGACCGCTATGAACGCGATTCCCGGCGTCAACTTTAACCTTAAAGAGGCTTGCGCGGTTGCCATCATCGGCGGCGCCGACGGTCCCACCACGATCTACATCGCGGCAAAACTTGCTCCGCACCTTCTGGCGACTGTGGCAGTGGCGGCCTATTCCTACATGGCGCTGGTACCGCTGATTCAGCCGCCTATCATGAAGCTGCTCACAACACAGGAAGAGCGCCTGATCAAGATGCGCCAGTTGCGGAATGTGTCTAAGGTCGAGAAGATGTTCTTCCCGCTTGTGGTATTTGCGCTGTCAATTTTGTTATTACCGCCATCAGCGCCGCTCATTGGCTGCCTCATGTTTGGTAACTTCATCAAGGAAATCGGCATAGTTGAGCGGCTTTCCAAGACAGTGCAGAACGAGCTGATGAACATCGTGTCGATCATGCTGTCTCTGGGCGTTGGCAGCCAGATGACGCCGGAGAAGTTCCTGAACCCCTCGTCGCTCCTCATTGTGGCAACCGGCCTTATCGCCTTTTGTGTAGCGACCGCTACGGGCGTCTGCGTTGCCAAGCTGATGAATCTCTTCCTCAAGGAAAAGATCAACCCGCTCATTGGTTCCGCCGGCGTGTCCGCAGTTCCAATGGCGGCGCGTGTCTCGAATCGCGTTGGCCTTGAGTTCGATCCGGGCAACTTCCTGCTGATGCACGCAATGGGTCCCAACGTGGCCGGCGTCATTGGCACTGCCATTGCCGCAGGCGTGATGATTGCCGTCTATGGCTGATTGCTAAAATAGCCTTGTTCGGAAACCGCGCTAAAGCAAGTCGCTGGCAAAGGTTCCGAACAAGCGTTTCATCCGGCATGGGGCGCTCAAGCCGCCATTACCATTAAGCACACCACCAAAGAAAAGGAGATAGGTCTATGAAAGCTGACTTTGACAAGAGGGATTCCGTCGGGAACATCGAAATCATATCTGGACGCTGACCGCATTGATATGAGCGGGCTTTCCATCACTACTGATAGATTTGATAAATAAGGATGGTGTTGTAGAACGGACCTTTTTATATAAGCGGGAAAAATATGAGACATCATGATAACCGACTTTTAATGCCGCTTCTTCAATGGAGATGAGCGGGTCTGTGGTTACGATACTTTCAAATCGTTCAATCTTTTTAAGTATACAAAGCTGTTTGAAACTTATATGCAGCTTTGTATTAAGGGCGTTTAATATTGTTGATTGGCTAAAACCTAAATGGTCTGCTAGTTCTCGGAACAACATAGGGGCTGAGATATGGTTTTCAATCCAGCGTAAGACTTCCTCAGTAATATCTAATTGACGTTGATAGGTTCTGATATATCCCTTACAAATAATATAATCACAAAGCATGGAAAAAAGATTAATCATGCCATCCTGTGAGGTTTTATTAAGAAGCGGTTGTTCAGTAAAGGCGTTGTTCAAAACAGCCGGATCAAATCCGTTTTTCCCCCAGTCATGGAGTATTGTGGGAGGAATAGTATTTCGAGTTCTGAATTGACCTATCATGGCATACCCAACGACTTCATCATTGAGCTTAATGGGGAATGCCACGTCTACAAGACCAGCATGGCAGGGATAAACCAAAGGAACCAAACTATTTGTAGAACGAAGACACATCTCATGGTCCATCTGGATACAACAATGATCATAATGAAGTTTTCCCCTGACAAGTGTGCAATAATTACAGAGCGGATTGAATCCCAGAGTCAAGTTTTTCTGTACATCCGCAGAGAAGATAGAGATACATACCTTAAAACAATGGGAAAAACTGCTTATCAGCTTCTTAGCCTTTTCTTCCAAAAAGACATCTAGCACCTTCATGCTAGGGATGATACCATCTTTCAAGTACAAAGGAAACAAGAAAGTTATGGAATAGTCCTAGATTTTTATGTAAAAAGTCATGGACTTGCATGGAAACGGAATTCATTCTTATCTTAAACGAATGTTGGTAACAACATACCTTAACCTAAAAAGGAGTGTACTATGCGGTATCCGCCAATAGTAAAAAAAATGCCTCATATCTTGCATGGAGGCGATTACAACCCTGACCAATGGATAAAGTGGAAAGATACGATCTGGAAGGAGGATATGCGGCTCGCCAAACTAGCGGGAATCAATACCCTGACCCTGGGGATGTTCTCATGGACGGCTCTTGAGCCAGAGGAAGGGCAGTACAACTTTGCATGGCTTGATGAGCTGATGGACATGCTGGCCGAGAACGGTATTGCCGCCGTCATGGGTACGCCATCCGGCGCCCGGCCTGCATGGATGAGCAGGAAGTATCCTGAGGTGCTGCGGGTAAACGAGTCCCGCTTACGGAATGTTCACGGGGAACGGCATAACCATTGCCTTTCCTCCCCAGTCTATCGGGAAAAAACAAGGGCTATTAACGAGCAGTTAGCGCGACGTTATAAGGATCATCCTGCCTTGGCGGTTTGGCACATCTCCAACGAGTATTCCGGGGAATGTCATTGTCCTCTCTGCCAGGCCGAATTTCGTACATATCTGAAAAATAGGTACAAGACCCTAGACGCCCTGAACGAAGCATGGTGGGCTACCTTTTGGAGCGCCACGATCACGGATTGGGATCAGGTTGAAAGTCCCAGCAGCCTTGGCAACGCAGGCCACAACGGGCTTAGGCTGGACTGGCGCCGTTTTACTACCGAACAGTTTGTTGATTTTTATCTGAATGAAACGGCGCCCCTCAAAGAAATTACCCCAGAGATTCCCTGTACTACGAACCTTATGGCCGCTTATACGGGAATAGATTACGCCCGTCTTGCCGAAGTCCTTGATGTGGCCTCCTGGGATTCCTACCCCCAATGGACCAGCGCGGAGGGCAACAGCAAGATCGGCCTCGAAACCTCATATTACCACGATCTGATGCGGGGCCTTAAACGAAAACCCTTCATGTTGATAGAGTCCTGCCCGTCCGCTACTAACTGGCGTCCCATAGCCAAGCTCCATCGGCCAGGACTCCATAAGCTCCAGTCCCTCCATGCCCTGGCCCATGGCGCGGACACGGTTCAGTATTTCCAGTTCCGCAAGAGCCGTGGAGGACCGGAGCAATACCACGGCGCGGTAGTCGATCACTATGGCGGCGAAAACACCCGGGTTTTCCGCGAAGTCGCCGAGCTGGGGGAATGTTTGAAGGACCTTGATGATCTGGTGGGGATGGACACGCCGGTAGAAACGGCGTTAATCCACGATTATCAGGTACGTTGGGCCTTGGAAGACGCTAAGGGCTTTTTGCAGAAAAAAACCGGCTATGGAGAAACCCTGATTGAGCATTATCGCGCGTTTTGGAAACGGGGTATTCCCCTGGATGTTATTGATTCCCGGCAGAGCTTGGAAAAATACCGTCTGGTGATTGCTCCAATGCTGTACTTGTTACGGGAAGGAACAGCAGAACGAATTGATGAGTTTGTCCAGAATGGCGGCATCTTCGTTGCCACCTACGTTACCGGCTATGTAAACGAGAGCGCCCTGACTTTTCTGGATGGTTTTCCCGGACCCCTTAAAAAGACATTGGGTATCTGGTGTGAGGAAATTGACGCTCTGTATCCTGGAGAAACAAACTCCATCAAGTGGGATGGCAGAACGTACCGGGCGTTTGATCTTTGTGAACTTGTCCATGGAGAGGGCGCAGAGGTTCTTGGGGTTTATGGCAGTGATTTTTATGCTGGAAGTCCCGCATTGACAGTGCATCGACGGGGGAAAGGACAGGCTTACTTCATCGCGGCGCGAACTGGGGAGGATTTTCTTGATGTCTTTTACCGCCATCTGACAATGGAGGCGGGTATCCGGCCGTTGTTTGAGGACTTACCGGAGGGTGTTACTGCCCAAGTCCGCAGTGACGGCAAAAAGAATTTTGTCTTTCTTACGAATTTTACCAACGAGAAAAGACAGGTTCAGGCGGAATCCGGCAAACCCGAAATCAGCCTTGAGCCTTTTGAGGTAAAAGTTCTGCGTTCAGAAACAAATATATATTGAGGGAGAGGCGTCGAAGTATACACTGTGGACGGAAAAACTCATCGCGCTGGCAGAAGGGAGCCGTACCGGGAATTACTGGAACAGCTTACAGGGTATAAGATAACTTTCTGTCCAAACCCGATGTCTGAGGTGTCAGTTTCTATATCTGTAAAACTGACACCGTCATTTGATACACTAACTTTATACTTTTTAGGATAATCAGTCCAATTTCCCGCATCAAGGTTTATCATATCAAATTGCGTCTGCCCGCCCAAATCTAACCACATTCCCGCCGTCTGCGGAATGTTAAAAACCGTCAATTTGGGCGGTATATACGCCAAAAGCGTCTTCGCCCACTCCCCAAAAACCCCGTCCTGATGAGGAATGAAATCTCCAGCCATAATCTTACCCCTTTTTCTTTGGATTTTGTAGAATCCAGTCTTTTAGGCGATGTTCTACGAAACTTTAGTAGAGTTCTACGAAGGTTCTGTAGAAAGGTCCGAGAACGGTTTGCAGCAGTGCGGCGAAAATCCTCGCCAGGGAAAGCATAAGAGCCGACCCTGTCTTTGGTGAGCCGCCATCCTTTACGCGGTCGTTTTTTAACGATTTGAAAGCTCTCTGTTCTTTATGAGTTTAGTCTAAACTATCTTCTCCACGCTGTCGCCTTTATCCCCCGTTTTGATAAGCTGGAACACACAATAAAGCAGCATAGGAATCAGGGTTATGGCAAGCAGAATAAAACCTTCACGCGGGCGCTGGCAAAAGAAGAACCAGTAGCAGCTTGAGGCTCCAAAGGGCAGGGCAAGCAGAACCAGACTCGCGCTGATTATGCCCGGAACTTTGCCGCGCATGATAAGCTGGATACAGCCGGATATACCCATAACAATAGCGGTTCGCAGTATAGGCACCAGGATGAGCTGGGCGGGATCATTTCGGACGTTCCACGCGATAATCCTGATAAGCATATCGGGAATGAGCCACAGGAGGGTAAAGCGGGTGAAGTCGCGGCATACACGGAATGGCAGGAAGAGCGCAAAGACCACGAAGGGCGCCAGCGCAGGTACGCTCACCAAGTCAACGCTGACACTGAGCCAGCGGGAATAGCCAAAGCCTCCTCCTTCCTCGATAAAAGGGCCGAAAAAGAATACCGCTACCGCGTAGATGCTCCCAAGCAGTAACGCCCAGAGTCCGCCGGAACCCAGCCGCTCGTCCGATGATATTGATGACCAGAAGAGATAGAAGAGCGGTATCCAAAGAAAACAGAACAACTTCATGGCTCATCGTATCAAATACCAACGGCGCGTATAAAGCCCCACACCGTCTTGTTGTTTTCACTGTTTGCGGTTAGAATAAACCATGCGACATATCCAATGGCTTTTGTTTTTTACGTTTGCCGCGTGTACCACGCTCTCGCCGCAGAGTTCAAACACGCCGCAATGGACCGCATCTGAGGTTCAGTTGAACACCATTGATACTAACGACCCATCTTCGTTCATTGGGCTGACTTTGGCTGAGTTATTTTCCCTTTTTGGCGTTCCTGTGGCTGTATACCCTGAACGGGGACTAGAAGATTGGCAGGATGATGTCATCTTCATGTATAACAACGGCCTTAACTTCTATGTGTACAAGGATCGTGTGTGGCAAATCTCTCTACAGAGCGCTTACGGGATTAAGATCGGGGACAGCCGTTCTTCAAGCGCGGCAATACTCCGCTGGCCTGTAGAGAACTATGACAACTGTACGCTCTATTCGTTGCCAAGCCGGGGCTGGCCCCTTGTGTTGCGTCTTGATTTCATTGATTCACTGGTGTCAGTGATCCGTATCTATAGGTCTGACTTTTAGCTTATTTTGGAGTACCCTGATGGCGAAACTATGTATTTGTTTAACCGGCAAGACCCTTGCGCGGGATTTAGAGATTCTTGACAAGTATCGTAAGTATGTGGACCTCGCTGAACTGCGGGTCGATTGTCTTGAGGCTGATGAGCGCCTGCATGTCAGACGCTTTCCGACAATGGCTGGGCTGCCGCTTATCCTGACGATTCGGCGTGAGGAGGATGGCGGCCACTTCACGAGCGGCGAGGGAAGCCGGATTGGTCTCTTCTCCCGCGCGCTTGCCTTTGCTCAGGCGGATCGCCGGCATAACTTTGCCTTTGTCGATCTTGAGGACTACCTTGATGTGCCAAACATTGAGGAGGCGGTCAGGAGCTTTGGTACGCGAATCATTCGCTCAAAGCATAATATCAACGGTGTTGACGAGGATTTGGTCTCGCAGATACGGGGTCTGCGCCGGGTGGGTGATGAGCTGGTAAAACTCGCGGTTATGCCTCATTCCATCGAAGATACGCTTAGGGTACTTATTGCTGCAAGGCAAACCGCTGATATAGACAAGATTCTTGTGTGCATGGGCCCGTTTGGCGCGCCAAGCCGTATACTTGCAGAACAGTTTGGTTCTCAAATATCATATACTTCGGCAAAGGGCGAGCCTGATTCTCCAATCGCGGCTCCGGGTCAGTTTGATCCGCAGGAACTGGCTGAATTCTTCAGATTCCATTCTATAAGCCCCCAAACCCGCATCTTCGGAATTACAGGTTTCCCCCTGAAAACCACCCTGAGCCCCTCGTTTTTTAACGCTGCTTTCAAATTTGAAAACCTCGACGCGGTGTATGTACCATTTCAGACCGATTCTATCAAAGCGTTCCTGAAACTGGCCGAGGAACTTGGCGTGGAAGGCGTGTCAGTAACGATTCCGCATAAGGAAGCTGTGTTACCCTATCTGTCCTCTGTTACAGAAGAGGTAAAATCCATCGGGGCTTGCAACACTATCATACGCTCGTCAAAGGGTTGGGATGGTTTCAACACAGATGCCCAGGGCTTTTCAGGCTCACTGCTGGACTTCATTGGCAAGAAAAACTTTAGAGGGAAGCGGATCACCATTGTTGGGGCGGGTGGCGCGGCGCGTTCAGTCGCCTCAGAGGTATTCAGGCTGGGCGGCAAGGCGCTTATTCTTAATCGTACTGAAGTCAGGGCGCGGGATTTGGCCGAGCAGTACAACTTCGCGTGGAACCACCTCGACAGCAAGGGCATTGACCTCATAAAAAAATACGCGGACATTATCATCCAGACCACTTCAGTCGGCATGACAGGCTATGAAGAGTACGATCCACTTGAGTTTTACCGATTCAGCGGCTTCGAGGTGGTTATGGACCTTGTCTACAAGCCTGAGCGCACCATTTTGTTAAGACGCGCTTCAGAAGCGGGCTGTCGTGTGCTTAATGGCTTCGATATGCTCATCAGACAGGCTCAACTGCAATACGGACATTTTTTGGGCGTGGACTTCCCCTACCATCTCATGTCCCGTATGCAACTTTAACTTAAGGTATAAGGAAATATGGAACAGTCAGAAATCAAGGCGCTTACCGGGAAGGCGGTAGTTGAAGCGCGGGTAAAGAGCGGCATGAAACTGGGGCTAGGAACTGGTTCCACAGCCATTCATGCGGTCTATCATGTGGGGGCAATGCTGAAACAGGGCGTTTTACGGGATATTCGCGTGGTTCCCACTAGCTTCCAGACTATGATCGCCTGTGAGGAACTGGGGATTCCCCTGTATTCGCTCAATTCGCCTGAAATCGCGGGACGACTCGACCTCACGATTGACGGTGCGGATGAGGTTGACAATGAGAACCTCTGTGTAAAGGGCGGCGGCGGCGCGTTACTTCTGGAAAAAATCGTAGCCTACAGTTCGGACGCCTACGCCATTGTAATCGACGAGTCCAAGCGGGTGGATAATCTGGGGATAGATTTCGCGGTTCCGCTTGAAATCATCGCTGAGGCGAGGATTCCCATCTGCCAAACCCTTGAACGCCTGGGCGCTCTGGTTACACTGAGAAGCGCGGTTGGCAAGGCTGGGCCAATCATCACGGAACACGGAAATCTCCTGCTAGACATTCGTTTCAAGACGCCGGTTGACCCGCGCGCTTTTGAGGAAAGGCTCAAGCTGATTGCCGGAGTTGTGGAGAACGGCTTTTTCACGAAACTGCGTCCCACAGTTTTCATTGGCCGCAGCAATGGCAGTGTGGAGGTCAAACCATAATGGCAGTCGCCAAGCACATCAACTTCTTTGAATTACGGGACGCCTGCGCCGAATCAGGCTGTCCGCTCTGCCGTATTGTATCGCGGCGGGCAGAACAGTACATTGACAACACGCTCTTTGAGCATGTCTCAGACCGGAGTTTCCGCAAGGCGTATCGGCTGGCTGGCGGCTTCTGCGCGTTTCATTCGCGGGGTCTTGAATCTTTTCGGGACGGACTTGCCGTTGCCATTCTGGGGCGGGACATTCTTGAAGACCGGCTAATCGCCTTCAAGAAACGCAAGCCCTGGCGTCCCGTCGAGCGCTGTCCTGTATGCGTGGAGCAGGACAGCATCGAAAAGGAATACCTCACGTTTCTTATCCAGTCGGATCATGACGAAAATGGGCAGGAAGTGCAGGCATACTTCACTGCTTCTGATGGCCTCTGCATCCCGCATTATGCGCGTCTCCTCTCCCTTGCCAGGCGTATTCCTGCGTGGCTCACCGAGTTTCACGAGCGCAAGTTCCAGACCCTGTTCACGCGCACCAGCCAGTTTATTGAGCTTTCCGCTTATGGCCGGCAGGAAGAGTTTGCCAAACTTGACCAAAAGGACAAGCTGGTCTGGAAAGAGCTCGCGCTCAGTCTTAGGGGAAATCGGGACTAGCGAGGAATGTACTCAGGGTGTCAGACACCGAGAGCGAACTTGTAAACGCGCCAAAAAAGCGATATGCTCCCTGCACAGGCAAACAAGTTAAACTCACCGAAAGGAGCATATTTTTATGGAAGGAATCAATGCTATTGAAACAGCGCTGCTCATCATTGACGTACAGAACGATTTTTGCAAGGGCGGCGCCTTGGAGGTCAGGGACGGCGAAACCGTCGTCGCCCCGCTCAACGCGCTGGCGGAATACTGCGTAGACCACGGCGGCAGGGTCATTGCCACCGCTGACTGGCATCCACGCGGCCATGTGTCCTTCGTTTCGGCACATAATGCCGCGGCTTCAGACGCTGTCAGCAACAGCGGCCAGGCGCTCTGGCCCGACCACTGCGTACAGGGAAGCAATGGCGCTCAGTTTCACAAAAGCCTGAACCTGAACCCAGTGCAACTCATCATCAGAAAAGGATTCAGACCAAACCTTGATTCATACTCCGCCTTCTTTGAGAATGACCGGACCACACCAACTGGTCTTGACGGTTATCTCAAGGCGCTTGGCGTTACTACCCTGCTAATCGGTGGGCTTGCTACTGATTACTGCGTACTTTACAGCGTCCTTGACGCTGTGCGTCTGGGTTATCGGGTTACCGTACTTATTGATGCGGTGCAAGCAGTGAATATGCCGGCAGGGTCAGAGCAGGCAGCGTTTGCCGCCATGCGTGAGGCAGGTATCGCGCTTGCTGAAACAAAGGAATTTATACTATGACCTCAGCGTTATTCACGGACTTCTATTCCCTGACCATGGCTCAGGGCTATTGGAAGCAGGGCATGAACGGACGGGCTGTGTTCGAGATGTTCTTCCGCCGCCAGCCCTTTAACGGCGGCTTTTCGCTTTTCGCCGGGCTGGAAACCCTGCTGGAAAAAATCCAGACCCTGGGTTTCTCGGATGACGATATTGCCTACCTGCGAAGCCTGCGTTGCTTTGAGGACGGCTTTCTTGATTACCTCAAAACATTCCGCTTCACCGGCAGTCTCTGGGCTATGGACGAGGGAACCGTAATCTTTCCACAGGAACCGCTTATCAGGATCGACAGCGGGCTCATTGAGTGTCAGATACTCGAAAGCCTGATCCTCAACACCATTAACTTCCAAAGCCTGATTGCCACTAAAACCGCACGGGTCTGGCTGGCTTCCGGCAAAGGCTCGATCATGGAGTTCGGGCTTCGCCGCGCCCAGGGCAGGGACGGGGCCATGTCTGCATCACGCGCTGCTTTCATCGGCGGGGCCGCAGGCACTTCCAACGTACTGGCCGCTAAGGAATACAAGATTCCCGCGCTGGGAACCATGGCTCATTCGTGGGTCATGGCGCATGAAAGTGAAGAAGTGGCATTTCGGGCCTACGCCAGTATCTACCCTGATAACACAACCTTCCTCGTTGATACCTACGACACGCTGAAAAGCGGCCTCCCCAATGCCATCAAAGTAGGTAAAACGCTGGTCGCTCAGGGCAAAAACTTCGGCGTGCGCCTTGATTCCGGGGACATCCATTACCTGTCGGTTGAAGCGCGGAAGATGCTTGATGCGGCGGGACTTCCAGAGGCGACCATCTCAGTCTCAAATGACCTTGACGAAGCCATCATCCAGAACCTCACCAACGCTCACGCACCCATTAACACATGGGGCGTGGGTACGCAGATGGTTACTGGTGGAACCGAGGCGGCCTTTACCGGTGTCTATAAGCTTACGGCCTATGACAACGGCGTGGGCAAGCTCATTCCGACCATAAAGTTTTCCAACACGCCGGAAAAAACCACCAACCCCGCAGTCAAGCAGGTATGGCGCATCACCGATACCCAAGGCATGACAGTTGCGGACGTACTCAGCATTGA
This sequence comes from Treponema sp., assembly GCA_031258505.1. Classification (GTDB taxonomy): domain Bacteria; phylum Spirochaetota; class Spirochaetia; order Treponematales; family Breznakiellaceae; genus JAIRMT01. The sequence goes on along the minus strand of JAIRMT010000038.1, from coordinate 6,929 downwards.
TGACCCGTCCTCCGCTGACACCATTGAGCCGGGTCGCAGCTACACCTTCTGGCATACCTCCACAGATTACCGGCACTTTTCTCATACTATTGAAGGAAACGCCGAGCCTTTACTCAGCCCGCGTTTGGAGCATGGCAAGCTCGTATCGCCCAGCCCTTCGCTTGAGGCGATCCGGGCGCATACACAAAGCAGCCTTGAAGCCTTTGACAACAGCTATAAACGACTTCTTAATCCGCATATTTACAAGATTTCGATTACAGAGCGCTTACGTAGGCTCAAGCTGGAGCTTATCAGAACATATCAGGGGGATTTGTAAGATAGGGGAAAGAAGCGGACGACGGGAGTCGAACCCGCGTTACAAGCTTGGGAAGCTCCTATAAACTCTCAGCTAACTCTTAATACGGCGTAAGTTACGCTCGTTACACTCTTAACAAGACTGTAACGAGTACAACTATAGCATACAATGATAGAGATTGCAATATATCTGCACGATAAAAAGTACCTTGCCATGAGAGCGTCTCAGGCGCGGTGAGGTACAGTGTGAGGCGCGGGAAGCGCGGCACCAGGGACGGGGCGCTAATCTTCGTAATGACCTTTGCAGTCTTCAACAAAAACCGTATCGTTCTCAATTTTATAAACCATGCGGTGTTCATCTGTTATTCGTCGGGACCAATATCCTGACAAGTTGCCTTTCAGCGGCTCCGGCTTTCCAGTTCCCTCAAATGGCGTTCTCTGAATCTCTTTGAGCAAGTCTCTTATCTTGTAGAACGCCTTCCTGTTTTCCAGCGCCCAGTCATTGTAACCATCAAACGCCTTATTGCTAAACTTGATATTCATCAATGATATTTACCAGCCTGTCCGAATAAGCGTCCAGTTCCTCTGGGGTGAATGTTAGCGAAGACGGGGCGCTTCTTTTCAACGATTCTATCGCCGCACGCACATCGTCTTCTTTCAGTGTTGATTTTTCTCTGTCCGCAACTCTATCCATAACTATCATAATTCACTCCTTACTTTGGTATAATCTACTTCACCAGCCTCAGCCAGCCGCTCCCAGCCTTGACGCCCCCTTTGTGGGTAGCGCTCTTAGACCGGAAATCAACCGTTTCAATCCACGCGCCACACGGAGGCGCGACACCGATACCTCAAAGTATCGGTTATCTCGCCATAATGTCAATAGTGCAATAAGCGTAATGGTTACAACTTCCTTCCATGTAATAGAGCGTTGCAGCGCCAGAGGCAGAGCGCGGGAGGACAAGCGGGGGGCGACCGGCGTTCGCTACTCCCGCTTGTCCTCACTGCCCCTCTTCCTGAGTAGATGCCCCTATCTGGACATTCAGTTCCCGCCCAAAGGCATGAGCGATTCTTTCCAGAGTCTTAATGGTAGGGTTAGACTTTCGGGGATTTTCCAACCGCTGATATGCCTGATAGGACAAATATTATTTTTATGGGTATGTATAATATTTTATACACCATTGGCCTCAAAAAACTTGCGCATAACGTTCCGGCTGTATGCGACGGTTTGGCGGTTGCGATAAAGGAATGCGAAGCATTCCAGCAACCGCAAAAATGTGGCGGAGAAAAACCGCACAAAGGGCGTTAGCCCGGCTGCGGTTTTTCGTAGCCCGAGGGCGCTACTGCGGGCGCAGCATATACAGTCCTGTTATGCGAAGTTAAATGTCTCATTATCAACCATTTTTGACTTTCCTTTTCCATTTGTTTCTAATTCTTTGCTATATAACAAGTTGTAAGCCGTTGGCATTGTCTCATTTGTAATAGAACTTGACAATACTTTTCTTTTATCTTACACTTTACGTAGACGTATTGTAGACAATGGAGGTTTATATGAGTGTAAAGGTTCGCGAAAAGCGTAGTAAGCTGTATCTGGATATATACCAGAGCGGCAAGCGGACATGGGAAGCCCTGCATCTTGAACTTACAAAGGACAAAACGCAGGATAAAGAAATACGGCGGCTCGCTGAGATATGCCGGTCAAAACGAGAGACGCAACTGCTCACTGGCGCGTGGAATATTAACGATCCGATTGCCGGTAAAATCTCTTTAATTGGCTACATGGAGAAATATTCCAAGAATTATAAAAACCCCAATGCTGTTAATTGCTGCATAAAATATATAAAAGAATTTCACAGTAGCAGTATCCAGCTAATTCAAGTAACTCCAAAATGGGTAGACGATTTTCAAAATTTTCTGTTGAAAAAAGATAACCTGTCACGAGGCAGCGCGGCCTTCTATGCCAGAATATTGCGCTCAGCGTTAAAGCGGGCAGTATCCAATGAAATGATTCTAAAAAATCCGGCTGATGTCGTGCAAAAAATATCAGCCCCAGAGCCTGAAATGTTATTCTTGAATGTAGATGAAGTGAAAGCCCTCGCGAAAACGGTTATTGATGAGCCGTATGGAGCGGAGGTGCGCCGCGCTTTTCTTTTCGCCTGTTATACTGGCCTTCGCGTCTCCGACCTTGAAACTCTCACATGGGGGAAGATAGACTCCAATCCGATGCAAATAATAAAGAGCCAGGAAAAAACAAAAAATCCCGTGTGTATTCCATTGAACAAAACAGTACAGGCCATTATTGTTGATGGCAAATCCCATACGACGGATGAGAATGTTTTTAACTTATCCGGCCACAACCGGCGCACGAGTTATAACTATCTCAAGGACTGGGCAAAGAAAGCAGGTCTCAAAAAGACCATAGGCTGGCATACGGCCCGGCGTACATTTGCGACAATGGCCTTGGAGAATGGCGCGGATATTTACACCGTAGCCAGACTACTCGGCCATACCAGCATTTCGAGTGTTGCGAAATATGCCAAAGTAACAGACAAACTGCGAATGAATGCTGTCAATGCCCTTCCCGAAATAGAAATTATTTCTTTCTCTCCCCTTCCGGGAAAAGATATCCCTTGAACTCGGTCGCACCGTCTATCAGTTCTTTAGCGTAGCTTTTCCCAGTGAGGGCTTTAATAAAGGAATCAGGAGCGGCCTGTAAAGCCCTAATAAACATTTCCATCGCCTCTTTGCGCTTGTCTTCATCGCCAAATGTTAATGCCATTGTTATACCTCCCCTCTTTTATCGGCAATCGGATACAACTCTTGACACCGCCGTATCTATATCCACTCCTTCACCAGCCACTCCCAACCTTAAGCAACCGGAGTTTGCACAAAGCCTCAAGTCAGCTCACTGACTCTCCCCTTGCTCGTCAGGTTTACCGTCTGACTTAGCGTGTTTAGCCCCTTCCTCTGACTTTAGCTTCTCTTTTTTACGTTCCAGCTTCTTGTACATTTTTTCAATGTCCTTCTTCGCCTTCTTCGATTCTTCGCTGTCAATTATCTCACGCTTGATAATATCGTTTGCCATGATGTCAGCTATCTCTTCAACAGAGATTTGTACATCGCTGTAGAGTTTTCTCAGGTTGCGACGAATAAGAGAATGGACTTCTTCGCTATTCAGAATCGCTCCCACGATAAATTTGTTCTTAACCTGAATGTTGACATAAAATTCATCTATGACAGACCTATCCTGCCCATCCTTGCTTATAATGAAAAGCGGTTCAATGTCTTTCTCTGACTTAGGATTGACTGTAAGCAGATTAAATTCTGCGATAAGCTCTTTGTCAATCGGCTGGCCAAACCGAATCTTATATACAAGCCAGCGCTCTGAGTTGGTGAGTATGACCCAATTAACACCCGCGTTTGAGCCATAGTCTATCGCCTGCTTAATATGATTGTCGCTAAGTGAAACCGAAACGGCCTTAACCTCAATCAGGAAACGTATCTTCTTGTTTTGGTCAACTATCGCAAGGTCGCAATACGTACCGCGAATAGCGTACTCGGAGGTGATTTCAGAGTATTTGTCATACCCGAAAACATCTTGCAAAATATCAGTAATAACCGTTACGGTATCTGACTCGTTTGCATCCTTCTTCTTGATCTGCGTAATAACGCCCTGGTACTTTTTAAGCGAATCCTGAACACGCTTTACAAACTTTGCAGGCATAGCCATCATACTCAATCCCTCCTAAACGGTATCACTTCGCAGCCCCACGGCCAGCGCCAACGGCCTGATTGCCTGGGGTCAAACGTTACTATGTTATCGCTCTCGGCCTTCACGCCAGAGCTTTTCCCCCCTGCCCGTAGCGCTCCAGCTTGAGCGCTATGATGCCTACCACCTCCGCCCTATCCCGGTCATCAAGCCGCCTGTAGCAGTCCACAAGCTCGCGCTCCTCCGGGGTAAGACCAGTCTCATCCTCGCCAGTAAGTAGCCATACAACAGGGACCTTCAAAAATTGCGCTACACGGTATAGATCATCTGCCCTTGGAACAATGCTCTTGATACTCCACGATGATATGGTTGTCTTGGGTATACCCAAATCAATCGCAAGCACTTTCCGCCCAAAACCTAAAGCCACTAAGCGATTATCAATACGTTTAACTATATCATGTCCATTGATGTTCATCTATATCTTATCGTCAAAAAAAATTACGAAATCTCGTACGAATTCTGTTGACGAATCCGAAATATAGTATTACTATAAGGGCAGTGTACGAGAAATCGTACGTACTCTCACCCGCCGATCCAGAAACCTCCCAGCGGGTACAGGGTACTACCCCACGCCGTGTGTCTTGGCGGACTTGCGCGGCGGCGGGAACCGGTACGCGAGTTACGGCGCGTATCGCCGATGTTGGCTCTCTTGCCCTTTGAACGCCCGTAACCGTTCTTAGGGCTTTTTTATCGCCCGCCCACCCTCTGCCAGCCTGTTTCGTGCGGCGGCACAGGGCGCGGGCTTCATGGAGAAGGCTTTTGGAATCACAAGGTCTCAAATGAGACCACCTTGTACGGCTTGTCTTTTGACACGGTTTTACCTCCTGCCTTACTTATGGGGCTGGTTGGGGTGGTTTTTTAGAGCTCTCCCGAATGGCAATGGCTTCGGCGATGAGGACCTCGATCATGTTGTTCCTGGTCCGCGTTTCGCTGACGGCAATCTCGTCAACTTTTTTAAGAGTTTCAGGCATAAGCCTGATGCTGATCTGTTCTTTACCCATAAAAATATTATCGGCAGAAGCAAAAAAAGGTTGAATGTGATTGAAAGTGCTTGACCAAAAAGATTGTATGTGATACAATAAATCACATGAGCAGATGGATGAAGAGCATGGACGACTTGAAACGGATCATTGAGGCTCTGGCTGAACTTGGGTACGTGATTTTTGAGCACAAGCCCAGCGAAAAATACGAGGGGGGCTTGGATCTTGAGATCGTGAGGTCGCCGACCAATGCGGGCGACAGTAAAAAGCCTTAGTTGGGCTGATTTTTAGAAATGGTGATTAACCTTGTGCCGGCAGGGTAGAAAAGGGATTTGCTTCAGCAGGAGCCGGCACTCCTGCACAGCCGCGAGACTGGAGGCAAATCCCTTTTTGTGTTGGCAAAGCGGCTACAAACCGTCTTTTGCCCAGAGTTTTGAGCGACAAACGATATAGTCCGTCAACTCAAGAGCTTGTCAGAAAGGCAAGCTCAACCCTCTGCCAGCCTGTTTCGAGCGGCGGCACAGGGCGCGGGCTTCATGGGGCGGGCTTGAGCTTGGGTGCCGCCTTTGCCGAGGACGTTGCGGAAGGAAAAATTACCTTTTCCCTTCCCGAAGTCCTTTGAAGGCGTTTATAACCATTGGAGAAAAACTGCTTACAATGGCGGCTATAGCACCACCGGTAAAACCGGCTTTGGCAAGATACACACACGCCATAATACCACCTCCACCAAGAATGAGCGTAAACACCTGTCCAATGACCGGAATGATCAAGTTGGAAAGCGAGATTCTGTTTTTGGTCTTTATATCGGCAGCGTTGTGAGCTTCTGCCATACGCATAATCCGTTCGGGAAAGGAAGGATCGGCGTTTTTGTACCTTTCCAGCGTTTCCGGGTCTGGCAGAGGCCCCGAATAAAGTTCGCTGGTCTGGACAGCTTGGACTACTTGCTGGGGATGCTGTGTTGCCGGGGGCTGGTTTGTCATGAGTTCTCTTCTAAGGCGTTTGCTTGCTTTTCCGCTGGGCATCAGAAAACTCTTTTATTGCGTCCCGAAGGTTGTTCCCTGTCTGGTAAAACGAATTCGCCACCCCTTGCCATGCGGAACTTTGAGACGGATAGCTTAAATAAGGGGTCGGAACAGGAAAAAGCTGCCCGACTGAGGTCATTCCTCTTAAAAAATCGTTCATATAAAGATTATAAGGCATATGTGGATTTAGTTCAACAGGCAATTTGTCAGACATCCGGTTTTTCAGGCGCCTTCGACTTCTTAGGCGGCCTCCCCTTTCCCGGCACGTTGCGGATGGCTTCTAGGACTTCAGGGGCGTACATAGCCTCCCGTGTTATCGGCTTGAATCCAGCCCGCTGGATACGTCTTTCAACTGTTTTGGGGGGGAGGTCTAAGATTTTAGACATTTCAGTTAGGGTCAATCCTTCCATCTCCTTAGTTATCGGATCATATCAAAAAATTATTAAATTTTGTCGGAAAATTCAAACTTTTTACTTGACATATTGTTTGAAATATCCGACAATATAAGTAGAGTAAAGAGCGGCTATGAGGGCCTGGAAGACCTCATAGCCGGTTTAGCACCAGCTGCCCCAAGGCGACTTCCAGCGCCACGGGGCTTATCACCCGCAGCGGCGTTGGATACGGTGATTCGTCCCGGCCACGCACTGCGGGTTCTATAGGTATCAACGGCGGGTAACCGCCTAGATATATGAGAGACCTGCTCGTATGAGTGGACACTCTCAACACGACGTATCCCGGAGGGGATGCTGGTATACGTCGCGGATTCCAGCCGACCGGCGAGCGCCATCCCCCAGCTTGTCGGTCGGCTTTTTTGTAAGGGGAAGAACAAATGGAAGAAGACCTAAACGAATGGGCGCGGAACAACGG
>JAIRMT010000172.1 GCA_031258505.1 Treponema sp. | reverse complement strand
CAGGACGCAGGACGCAGGACGCAGGACGCAGGACGCAGGACGCAGGACGCAGGACGCAGGACGCAGGACGCAGGACGCAGGACGCAGGACGCAGGACGCAGGACGCCGTGGTGAAGATTGCGCAAAATTCCTCAAAGCGGAATTGCCGACCGCCGTTCTTTTCATGATTTTTCTATAGTTACACGCCGGCGCTGTTCTTGTCAAGCGCTTTTTATAAAAAAACTGAACAAAACAACCCCGCCCACAAGCGGGGGCTGACTCATTCGAGGTCTTCTTTCTTGAAGCCCCGGTTTGGCGATACGTGCAGTGAGTGTACTGCGTTGCTCAACTCACCAGCCTAGCGAGTTTTTCCCGGATAAACTCGCTCTTTTCTTTGAGACCAATGGCGCCTACCGTCAGAATTAGGACATTAGGGGCATGAGGGTCGAGCTTTACCTTGCCGCGAGATTCCTTTATAAGGCGAAGCAGTCGTTCCACGTTCATTCGGCTCACTTTGGCAAACTCCACGCGGACCAGACCAGCGCGTTCCTTCAGCGAGGCGATTGCAAGGTTGCGGCAGAGGACGCGCAGTTCCGCCAGGGCAAGGAGCGAAGCTGCCTCGTCGGGCAGGGGACCAAAGCGGTCAAGAAGTTCGGTATAAACATGCTCCAGTTCTTCTTTTTCACGTACAGCCGCGATTTTCTTGTATACCTCCATCTTTTCCTGTGGACCTTCGATGTATGAGTCGGGGATAAAGCCTGTGTATTCCAGCTCCATGAGCGTTTCGGTTTCAGCTTCGTAGTGTTCATCCTCAAGCCGATGGATCGCCTCGTCCAGAAGCCGGAGATAGAGGTCAAAGCCAACCGAGTAGATGTCGCCGGACTGTTCACGGCCAAGCAGATTGCCTGCGCCCCGGATTTCCATGTCCTTCATAGCGATCTTAAAGCCGGCGCCAAGCTCGGTGAAGTCGGATATAACCTGCAGCCGCTTCATTGCCAGTTCAGAGAGCGCCCGGTCTTTGGGGTAAAAAAGGTAAGCGTAAGCCACACGGTCAGAACGCCCCACGCGGCCCCGAAGCTGGTAGAGCTGGGACACGCCGTACATATCAGCGCGGTCAATGATGATAGTATTTACGTTGGGAATATCAATGCCGTTTTCAATAATCGTCGTGGATACTAGTACATGGAAACCGCCGTGAATGAAACGGTGCATCACATCTTCAAGTTCATGAGCGTTCATCTGGCCATGAGCAGTATCCACCAGCATCTCAGGTACCAAACGCTCCAGTTTGACGCGGGTTTCGTCCAGGTCTTCGATACGGTTATGCAAAAAGAAAATCTGTCCCCCGCGTTCTACCTCCCGCCGGATTGCCAGAGCCACCCGCTCCTCGTCATACTCCTCAACCACAGTTTCGATGGGGCGGCGGTTCTGGGGCGGGGTCGTGAGGAGACTCATGTCGCGTATCTTGAGGAGGCTCATGTGCAGGGTTCGGGGTATGGGCGTGGCTGAAAGCGTGAGGCAATCCACGTTGGTCTTGAACTGCTTGAGCCGTTCCTTGTCCTTAACCCCGAAGCGCTGCTCCTCGTCAATGACCATGAAGCCGAGGTTCTTGAACACTACGTCCTTCTGAATGATCCGGTGGGTTCCCACCAGCAAGTCGATTTCACCGTTCTTCACTGCCTCAAGGGTTTTCTTTACTGCGGATTTTTCAACAAAACGTGAAAGCATGGCTATACGTACTGGAAACTGGGTGAAGCGCTCCTGAAAGTTTTCAAAGTGCTGTTCAGCCAGTATGGTAGTAGGCGCGAGAAAGGCGGCTTGCTTACCGCCCATGATTGCCTTGAAACAGGCGCGTATCGCAACTTCGGTTTTGCCATACCCAACGTCGCCGCAGACAAGGCGGTCCATGGGGTGTGGGTTTTCCATATCAGCCTTGATTTCTTCTACACAGCGAAGCTGGTCTTCGGTTTCCTCATAGGGAAATGCCGCCTCGAACATGGTCTGCCACTCGGTATCGCGGGGAAACGCGAATCCCGGAACCTGTTTGCGCTTTGAATAGAGGGTGATGAGCTGTTCCGCAATGTCTTCGACCGACTTTTTTACCTTGCGTTTGCGGTTTTCCCATGATTTTGAACCGAGCTTATCCAGACGCGGCGCGGTTCCTTGGTTACCTATGTAGCGCTGTACGAGATTCACCTGCTCAATGGGGACAAAAACGACTTCGGCGTCCTGATACTCCAGTTTTATATAATCCCGCTCATTGCCCAATACCTTCACCCGCTCGATTCCCTTAAACAAGCCGATCCCATAGTTCACATGGACCACATAATCGCCTGGGTTGAGTTCAACAAAGGTATCAATGGCCATACTCTTTGCGGTTTTGAGTGAGTGAGGAACACGTTTGCGTCTGCCGAAAATCTCGTTCTCCTCAATCACGATCAGTTTTATGTCAGGTAAAGAAAAGCCTGCTGAGAGGGGATGCGGCATAATCGTCAGCGCCTGCCCTTTTAGCTTTGTCTGTTTAGAGCCTGCTTTGAAGTCGCTTAAGAGTTCCTCTATACGTCTGGCTTGGACGTCAGATTCAGCGGCCACAAAGATTCGCCAACTGTTTTGTATGAGCGTTGCGAATTCTTCCTTTAAGTAGTTGATATTACCGAAGAAGCTCCGGCTCGGCTCACTGGCAACGGAACAACGGGTTGCGCCTTCTTCGCCGCCGCCTGTCATGGTCATAAAGGAGACACGGCAGGGCGCTTTCTGAAACAGCATACGAAACTCAAGCAGTATGCGTTCAGGACGCGGGACTTCATGTGTCCGTATGGCAAGGTTAAAGAGCTTATGGTATTCGCGTTCCATAGCTTCGCGGGCGTTTTCAAGGCGCTCTCGGTCAAGGTAGATAACAGTTCCGTTGGGACCGAGATAGTCCAGCAGGGTGGCGCTCTGGGGAAAAGCCAGGGGGAAGAAGAGTTCTTCGCCGGCTGCCGCGCGTTTTTCCATAAGGTTTTCGAGGAGACGCACGCCATTGGTGGTAAATTCGTCAAAAGCCGTGAGATTAACGCTTAACGCCTCAATACGCTCATCAGACCAGACCACTTCCTTAAGGGGACGGATCACCAGTTCGCTCACTTTTTCCTGCCCACTCTGATCCTGCGGATCAAAGCGCTTAATGGATTCCACATGGTTAAAATCAAACTGAACACGGTAGGCCGCATCATCGCCAGCCATGAATATGTCGAGTACCTCACCACGCAGGGCGAACTCGCCATGCACCTGCACTCGTGGAACCCGCGTGTAGCCATAGCGGACAAGCAGGGCGGCGAGTACGACCGTATCAAGCCTGCCGCTGGTCTTAACCGTAACAAGCAGCTTGCGCAGGTACTCTGGTGGAGGCAACGGGGTGAGAAAGGCGCGTTGCGATGCGATGATGGCCGGCGCTTTACCCCGCACAAGCCCGCTCAACAGAGCGCAGCGTTCTCCAAACACGGGCGATGACAGGGCTAGATCACGGTAAGGGAGCGCGCCCCACCAAGGGAAAACCCGCGAAGGTACGCCGAGACTTTCTAAGTCGGAAGAAAAGGTAATAGCCTCGTTCTCGGTTGGGGCTACAACAAGATACGGCCCTGCGTCATGCTGAAAGAAAAGCGTGAGTAACGTGGACGTGAGTGCGCCGTTAATCGCATCAATCTCCAGAGGGAAGCGCTTCTGCTTAAAGGCTGATATGACCGAAGAAACTGCTGGTGAAGCGGAAACGGCGTTTCCCATGGAAACAGTATTTCCAACAGAAACGCCTTTGAAAGATAAGGTATTCATAATAGTTTACCGATTACTATAATAGATTTCTCGATCCTTTATAAAGACACATGGAGTATATGATGAAACAGCGTATTCTTATAGCGGCGCTTTTGATGCTGGCCTCTTTCAATATGTTCGCTGATGTTACTTTCAGTATTCGTTACTTTGACAAGCAGATATATTACACTGCTGGTTCGCCAATCTATGTTCAGGTAACGATAAATAACGATAGTCCGATGCCGTTTCGCTTTAAGCTGGCGGATGAGCGGGTGTTTTCCCTTGACTTTGAGGTGAGAACCCAGTCAAATGTGGCACTAGCGAGTGCCGAGACCTTCATGCGTAGGCGGAACCAGAACCAGCAGGTGTTCTTTCGGGAGATTTCTCTGGAAAGTGGGGAGTCATTCTCGTTTGTTGAGGACATCCGCGACTATGTAACGCTGTCGCAGAGCGGTTCTTTCGTGGTATGGGCATCGCTTTACCCGGAACTCTACCGTACAACAAACGCGCGGGTGCTGGAATCGAACCGACTCTCGCTCAGTATTCGTCCGGGCATACTGCCTGACGTCAACGGTGTGCCACAGGAACTGGATTCGGCGACTAATGCCCTGCTGGTACGGGAAAAACTGCCGCCGGATCAGGTGGTGGAATACTTCTTAACAGCGCGGCAAAGGTCTCAGTGGGAAAAGTTCTTCTTATACCTTGACTTGGAGGCCATGATCGCTCGTGATAGTGTGCGTCAGCGGGAATGGCGGGCTGAATCTGAGGAAGGCCGGCAACGACTGCTTGCCCGCTACCGCGCTGACTTGCAAAGCGCGGTGATTGACACGGATATTGCCCTGATTCCTACAGAATTCCAGATCGAGCGAACTTCTTACACCGCTGACGAGGGAACTGTTGTTGTTCAGGAAAAATTCAGGATAGGAAATAACTTCACCGAGCGTAAGCGCTACACCTATTATCTGCAACGAAAGGCTGATATCTGGACCATTGTGGATTACACGGTACTGAATCTGGGTACTGAATAGCGCAGTATGAAACTGTCATGGTCATTGCCCCTGATGAGGTAAGCGCGCTTGTTTCCTTCTATAAATAAACCCACTCGGTTGTTACTTATCCGCTATCGCTATGTTGTCAAGGCAATGGATAACCTTGATGAGATAGAGGCTGATGCTATCATCATAAGCGCGAGTGATTTTCCCATCACGGAAGACACTCCTGCAATTCACCCAATGTATAGCGCGCCATGTATCCAAGCCTGCCTGCCCATGCTTCTGCTCAGGGACGGCTACTTCTCGCTCAAGAGGCGGTCAAAGCGTTTTACATGGGTTTAGCCGCTCTGCTTGATGAGCGACTCGACAGGCCGTCAAGTTCTCTGGCGGGCGCGGCTCAGGATAAACGCATAAAAATCAGCCGGTTCGTGGAAGCAGGGCTTAGAGTGTCTCTAAGGGAAGGCTTAGAGCGTCTCTAAGCTATGGCTTAGAGTGTCTCTAAGCTATGGCTTAGAGTGTCTCTAAGGGAAGGCTTGAGCGTCTCTTAACTACCGTAAAGCCCGTATACGCGCGGGGCGGCGGGACAATTTCTATACGGCGCTG
>JAIRMT010000042.1 GCA_031258505.1 Treponema sp. | reverse complement strand
TACCATTATGTTTTATTCCACTTTGAATTTTGACACCTCTTGTATCAGCACATCAATGTTGTCCTTGTTCTGCCAGCTAATATCATTCACTCGGCTTACCGCCGTATTGATCTGATTCGCTCCACTCGCCATCTCATTCATCCCATTCGTTATCTCCTGAGTTGCCATTTCAAGGTGCTTGCTCTCCTGGATTACCTGCTTGCTCCCCTCCTGCATCTCCTCAGAAGCGCCTTTGACCATCAGCGTTGCTTCGTTCACCTGGCCTATAGCCTCCAGTATCTGCTTACTCCCCACGCCCTGTTCCTCCATGGCGCTGCGGATATTTGCCGTCTGCTCAGAAACGGTCTTTATCCCGCTGTCTATGGCCTCAAACTTGTTAAGCACGCTCTCAGTGGACTTGCCTATCTTGTCAATGGAGCCTTTGATCTTCTTCAGCACTGTGGAAATGGTCTTGGACTGTTCTCCAGAACTCTCCGCCAGTTTGCGTATCTCGTCGGCAACTACGGCAAAGCCTTTCCCGGATTCTCCAGCGTGAGCCGCTTCTATGGCCGCGTTCATGGACAAAAGATTCGTTTGACTCGCAATGCTTTTCATCACTGCGTTGATCTCTAAAAGCCCTGCAGATTCATGGGAGATATCCTGAATGTCCGTAGCCACTTCATGGAGACCCGCTCTTCCTATCTCGGAAGCCCCTATTAAGTCCTTCACGTTCTCGGCGTTCTTAACCAGTGTCTGGGTAACAGACTGGATGTTGGCGAGCATCTCCTCAACAGCAGAGGATGACTGCGCTATACTTCCACTCTGCTTGTCCACATGAGCGTTAAGCTTATTGATATTGAGGGTGATCTGCTCCATCGTGGCGTTAGTTTCCGTTACAGACGCGCTTTGATTAACCACCAGACCCTTGATGCTCTGGATGTTCGTGGTTATCTCGTTGACAGCCGCCGCTGTCTCGTCCATGTTGCTGGCAAGCTCGTTCCCTATGTTGGAAAGCGCTGCCGACTGCTTCTTGATAGTAATTATCAGTAGCTTGATCTTCTCTAGCGTGGCGTTAAAATACCGGACTAGATCGCCGATTTCGTCTTTGGAATTAACGTTGACCGTTTTTGTCAGGTCGCCATCACCTTCAGAAATATCCTTGAGAGTGAGAGCCACTTTGACGATGGGTTGAGTAATACGGATAGAAACCAGAAAGATAAACATAGCCGTAAGGATAATCGACACTACCGTCAGGATTATAGTAAAGACCCTCATGGCATTGATCTCTTTCAGGATGTAGCCCGTATTCGAGCCCACCATCAAGGACCAGTTTACCCCGAATTCACCGATGGTAAAGGGATAAAGAACTATTTCCAAGTCCATATTCAGAACCTCTGAATGTTTCGAGAACCTGCGTTTTTCTCCGTTGATTACTGTATTCTGCGCTGTATTAGCATCAGTGTTGAAGAGTACCTTTTGCCCATCGTTGAGGAGTTGGCCTATTTGGTTGGGAGCGCCGCTGGCAATAATGGTACTGTTATGAGAGTAAACCGACATGGCGGCTACTTCAAGGTTTGACTGAATAGTTTCCTCAACATCAATCTGGGTATAGGCGGTATTGACGTCTACCCCGACCTGACCGACCACTTGATTGGTACTGCGGTGAATGATTGGCACGCTAATTTTAACTGTAAAGGTATCTTTGCCGGCCACGGTTTGGGGTACGGGGTTGTAGATTACTTCTTGGCGCGCATCAGGTCCGTTGATAAAATTCATTACTACGTCTACATCGTTGTAGGTCAGGTGTTCAATTTGTCCAGAGCGTCGGGTATACCAGTTGGCGTATTGGCCGGTTTCGGTATTGCCGGGAGTTCCGGCAAAAGAGGCTTCCCAACCTGCGTCTATGGTATTGGGCTTAAACACGGCGTAGACAGCTACGAGCCATTCCTGAGATTCCAGAACTGAATTGAGGAGCAGATCAAGGCGGTTGCGTTGTTGTCCTGCATCGGTTATGTCGTAGTCGGTCATCATATCTGCGAGGGTTTCTGCGACTTGTAGATACTTCTCATACCATGCCTTGATCATCTGGGCATGTTCAGCTGCGAGGCGCTCCTGACTCTGTAGAGCCGTGGCCATCTGCATTGAAGAGGCGCGGTTAAGCAGGATGATCGACTGGGCCGCTATAACCAGCACCAAAATCACGATAACAATAAGACTCAGACGATACTTCAGTTTCATAAACACTCCTTATTACCTCTGTCAGGTAAAAATATTATATGAGACTTTTTCTGTATACAAAGCAGTTTGGGAGTTTGTTGTGCAAACGTCCGGTATATAATATCGCATGGAACTAACAGCGGCCTCTTTCCATTGAGGTTCGGGTACTTTTGTTGTGGATGACTGCAAGTGCATTGCCAGCGCCGGATATGAAGACGTCCAGCGCCTGCAAGACATTTTCCGGGAACCTCATGCGACAAAGAAGCGCTGGGTACTTGAGGCTGTTCCAAAACCTCTCTTTATATGGCTTTATAATGAATGATTTCTGTTCAGAACTAGAAAGTTTGAGTTCAGAACCCTGCATGAGGGGGTTCTGGAACAGGATCACTTGATAAACCGTCTTGTTAATAGAGTATATGTTAAGAGAGTATAATGGGAGCCGGGAGCCGGGAGCCGGGAGCCGGGAGCCGGGAGCCGGGAGCCGGGAGCCGGGAGCCGGGAGCCGGGAGCGAAGCTAAACGGTAAGCAAGCCAAAAGCCAGCGGTCCTATGGCGTTTCCTCAAGTTCATAACAAGATTCTAGCGGCCTGTAAAAAAAATATCAAGTGGTTTTCAAAATTTTTTCGCGGCGAGAGGACATAAGATACAGGCGAAGTTTGTTATGGTGTCTGACGCCTGCGCGCGGGCGCTGCGCGAAGTAGCATAAAGTAAGAAAAAGAGAGATACTTCGCGTACGTTTTGCTTAATCTAAACGATTGAGCGTTTCCCATCGGTCGCTTTGACATTGGCAGTGAAGCTGGCGCGCCCTGAGCCTGTCGAAGGGCAGTTTTTGGGGAAAAAGGAGTGATAATGCAAGGGTTGTTCTGGGTTGCTGGTGGAACAGGATTTATCTTTTTAATGACTTGTCTAGGCTCAGCAATGGTGTTCTTCTTTCATAAGCAGACAAGCCGTACCATTCAAACGCTGTTTCTCGGATTCGCGGCTGGGATTATGATTTCAGCGTCTGTGTTTGGCTTGCTTGTTCCAGCGATTGAAGAAGCTGGGGACAATGGGCTGGGCTGGATTCCCGCTGCAGCGGGATTCATTCTGGGCGTTTTGTTTTTACTCGGACTTGATAGGCTTATCCCCCATTTGCACCCATCCACAAATACGCAGGAAGGCGTTTCAAGTTCAATGAAACGCACAACACTGCTGGTATCAGCGGTAACGTTACACAATATCCCGGAAGGAATGGCTGTGGGATTGTCATTTGCGCTTGCAGCGCAGCACAGGGAAGATGCCCTGTATGCTTCAGCCATAGCCCTGGCGCTTGGAGTTGGTATACAGAACTTTCCTGAAGGCGCGGCGATTTCTTTACCGCTCAGACAGGAGGGAATGAAAACCGGACGGGCATTTTTACTGGGCTGCCTTTCAGGAGTAACTGAGCCGGTATGCGGCTTGTTGATGGTGTTTATCGCAGCGTTTATTGCGCCGGTCATGCCGTGGTTACTGGCTTTTGCCGCTGGCGCTATGCTTTATGTTGTGGTTGAAGAGTTAATTCCAGAGGCGCATCTGGGGGAACATTCCAATCTGGGAACACTGGCAGTTATGGCTGGATTTGTGGTTATGATGATATTAGATGTCGCGTTGGGTTAAAGGGTCAGCATGGAATTTTTTGAGATTGTGTTTGATGTGCCTGCGCTGCAAACCTTTACCTACCGCGTGGATTCAGCGACAAAGGGTGAGGCAAGCGTGGGCAAGCGCGTACTTGCCCCGCTTGGGCATCGTGAGCTTGTCGGCTATATCATTGCTGAACGGGAACAAGCGCCAGACGGACTCGACATAGGCCGTCTCAAAGCGATTCGGCGCGTGGTTGACGCCGCGCCTATCTTCGATAGTCAGACTATCGCCCTGGCGCAATGGCTGTCAGCGTTTTACTTTTGCAGCTTGGGAGAGGCGCTTGCCATAATGATTCCATCGGGCAGACGCGCCGTGTCCTCGCGGGTCTTCACGATTAACGATGACGAAATCAGTGACACTGCGCTTGAACTTTCCGATGAGCAGGAACGCGCCTTAAAAGTCATCATCGCGCCGCAAGTCCCGCTGCCCGCCGCCCCCACAAGCAGTAACACAACAACGCCGTCCTTGCCGCCGCCGTCCATGTTTTACCTCTACGGCATTACTGGCTCAGGGAAAACCGAAGTCTTTCTCCGCGCCGCCCAAACCATGCTTGACACGGGCAAGTCGGTTATCTACCTGGTGCCGGAAATCGCGCTCACGCACCAGACTGCTGAGGCCATTGGCAAGCGCTTTGGCTCAGTGGCGACTACGCTTCATTCTGGCATGACACCAAGCGCGCGTTTCACCGAATGGACGCGGATCATGCGGGGAGAAGTGCGTATCATCGTGGGACCGCGAAGCGCAGTGTTCGCGCCAGCGCGAGACCTGGGACTAATCATTATCGACGAGGAACACGATGGCTCATACAAGAGCGGCAGCGCGCCTCGTTACCATGCGCGACAGGTTGCTATGCGGCGCTGTTCAGCCGAGGGCGCGCGTCTGCTTATGGGTTCGGCAACACCGTCTCTGGAAGCATGGAAGCTCATGAGCGATAAGGCTATTACGCGGCTTGACCTCACGCGGCGGCTTTCTGGCGGGAACTTGCCGGAGATACGGTCTGTAAACCTCGCCCATACCGAAGGCTGCCTTACCAAAGAGCTAAAGGAAGAAATCCGCAAAACCGCACAAATGGGACGTCAGACGATTCTGTTTCTTAACCGCAGAGGCTTCGCGTACTTTTACCATTGTCCGGCCTGCGGCTATGAGCTTACCTGCAAGAACTGTTCAGTATCGCTCACCTGGCACCGCGACAGGAATCAGGCGCTCTGCCACTACTGCGGCCATCACGAAACGCCGCCGAAAGCCTGTCCTCAGTGCGGCTCGCTTACCGCAGGATACGCGGGCTTTGGTACGGAAATGATCGAGGATGAGGTACGCCGCGCCTTTCCAGACCTGCGGGTTCGCCGCGTTGACGCGGATTCCACTAGGGTCAAGGGAAGCCTTCAGGAAACGCTTGAACTGTTTAGAGCGCATTGCTTTGACATACTGCTAGGAACCCAGATGGTCGCCAAGGGTCTCAACTTCCCCAGCGTGCGCCTTGTTGGTGTGGTGCTGGCCGACTCTGGTCTCCACCTGCCAGACTTTCGGGCTGTGGAGCGCGTTTTCTCGCTCATCGTGCAGGTTGCGGGACGTTCAGGCCGTTACTTCCCGGACGGCAAGGTCATTGTGCAGACCTATCGCCCCAATGATCCATCCATTGCCAGCGCCTGCGCCCTTGACGTGGCCGGCTTTTTCGAAGCCGAGCTTGCCCAGCGCAAGATGCTGGATTTTCCGCCCTACACGCGCCTCATTCGGTTCACGATTCGCAGCAAAGACGAACAGCGCGCCAACGCCGCCATAAGCCGCCTTGCTTCGATTATTGCGCCCCTGCTTCCTCCCAGCGCAAATATGCTCGGCCCGGCAGAGTGTCCCATCAGTGTCATCGCCAAAAACCACCGCCGCCAGATACTTATACGCGGTAAAAGCATGAGCGCGCTGCATGGCGCAACGCGGACCATACTTGCCGCTTATGAGCGCGGTAAAGACAGCCGCGTATACCTTGAAGTCGATGTAGACCCCGTGAGCCTGCTATAGGTTTCTGACAACCGGGCTAAAGTTTCTAGCTTGTATAAAACAAAACTTCCCTCTATGCTGAAAACGGCGATTACGCTCCGGGCAAGCCTATAGCTGGCCTGAACTCTATTTTTTATGGAAGTGTTATGAAAAAACGATGTATGGGTATTTTGTGTCTTATTGTTGTCTTAGCAGCCTGTAACGCGGGCGGGAAAAAAGAGGAACCTGCTCCAGTTGCGGAGATGGATCCGGTAAGCTATGCCTTTGGTATGATTATGGCCAACCAGTTCAAGGGATCGGGAATGACGTTTAACTATGACTCGTTTACGCAGGGCTTTAAGGAATACTATGAAGACTTGGATACGCAGCTTTCTTTTGATGAGGCCCTGTCGCGGGCGCAGACGGCGTATATGGCTGTCTATGAGGAACAGTCAAATCAGGAGCGGCAGAAGGGAATCACATTCCTCGCTGAGAACGCTAAGAAAGACGGGGTGCTTACTACAGCAAGCGGCTTGCAATACGAAGTGATCACCGAAGGAAGCGGACCCAGACCCCTTGCAAGCGATACGGTACAGGTCAACTACGAAGGCTCGCTTATTGACGGCACGGTCTTTGACAGTAGTTATGAGTACGGCGAGCCTATTGAGTTCCCGTTGAACGGCGTTATTCCGGGCTGGACAGAAGGCTTGCAGCTTATGAGCGAGGGTAGTACCTATCGTCTGTACATCCCCTCAGAGCTGGCTTATGGCGAGCAGGGCGCTTCCGTCATTCCTCCCAATTCCACATTGATCTTTAAGGTGGAACTGCTCAAAATTGTAAAAGAATAAGGAGTCATTATGAAAAAAGGAATAGGTGTTTTACTTGTGTCGCTGTGTGTGGTCGCATTGAGTCACGCGAGTGGGGTTGCAGGAGATGCAGCCGGGAAGTATTCGTCGGATGTGCAGACTAGTTATGCCTTTGGTATGCTGTTTGGTTCTCAGTTGGAAGAACTCGGCATAAGCATAGCTAACTATACCGCTGTTGCCGAAGGCATAAGGGATATGCTGGAAAACAGCGCGGCGACTCGTCTTTCATGGGATGAGGCAGTTGCAAAGACGCAGATTGCCTACATGGAGGCAATGGAAAAACAGGCTGCGGAAAGCATGGCGCGAGAAGCGCAATTCCTTGAAGAAAACAGCAGGCGTCCGGGTGTACTCACCACCACAAGCGGACTACAGTACGAAGTTGTCGAGGAGGGAACCGGCCGCACAGCCGTACTCGTTGATACCGTAGTGGTCAACTACGAAGGCGCGTTTATCGACGGATCGCTCTTTGACAGCTCCTATGAGCGCGGTGAACCCGAAGAATTCCCGCTTGACATGGTTATACCGGGCTTGTCGGAAGGCATCCAGCTTATGAGCGAAGGCGCTACGTACCGTTTCTTCGTTCCTTCCCAACTAGCCTACGGGAGCGAAGGCGCCGGTAACGTGATCCCGCCTTACTCTACAGTGGTCTATCAGGTGGAACTCGTCTCAATACTCTCCGATGATGATGTTGATGACGCTGACGATGGTGTTGTTGACGCTGACGACGATGTTGTTGACGCCGCTCAAGAATAGTCTGATTGAACCGCGCAATCTGCGCGGTTTCAGAGAAAACTTCCTAATACCGCTTAATGCTGCTCAGGTAATCGTTGATGATAGATTCAAGCGAGTTCTCGTGTATCTTGATAATGCCCATCTCGCGCTTGGCGTTTTCCGCCGAGTCTGAGGCGTGAGCTGTGTTGACCATCACGTTACTGCCGAATTCACGGCGTATGGTGCCGCCGGGCGCTTTGAGCGGGTCGGTGGGACCAAGCACGTCGCGGATTTTCCTGACAGCATCCTCTCCCTCGTAGATAAGAAGCATACACTTGACATTACCCGGCTTGCTCGGATCGCACTTCTGATCAGGCCGCATACCAGACATGAACTCTACTATCTGGACGAACTGGTCGTAGGCACATTCCGCGCCAAAGTTTTCCACCAGTATCTTTGCACTCTCATCGCTCAGGCGCATATTGAATTCTTTCTCAAGCAGTTCACGGGCGCGTTTTCCAAACACTGGCGCAAGTTTTTCCTTGAGCGTAGTCTCCACTGAGCCGTAGAACTCCAGCGCCTGCGTCAGAGAGAAACGATGCACCTTGATTCCCACAATCCGCAGACCAGTGCGTGAGAACATATCAATAATGGTGCCGGGCTTTGATGAGGCATAGCGCCAGTTGTCCGGCTTGAGAATCACCAGTGTTCGCTCAATCCGCGATGGGTCAGGGTAACTTATGTTTTCCACGATGTTTGGCTGTCCCTTGAGAAATTTCGAGAATATAATGAGGTGATCGTCAGCCGACTCCTGAATACGCGGAGTTAATACCGCTGGTTCAAAGTATGTTACCTTAGTCGGGTCATCAGGGTCGGTGATAAGGTCGGCGTAGGTATCGCGGATAGTTTCACCGGTAAACGATTCAATGCCCATGTGTTCAGCGTACATGTGGCCGCAGATGCGGGTGAGTTTGCCGCAGGGGTCTTCGCCTTTGAAGAGCAGAAGAAGGCTCCGGTGCTTACGGCCGCCGTAGGGTCCGACATTGTGTTCAACGTAGTCTGCCAGCAGAGGCACTGAGTCGGAATAGGGATAGCTGGCGATGGACCTGGCATACTCAGAGGCAAACTTGTCATCAGCGGCAATCATCTGCGCTCCTACCAGTTCCAAGTCTGATTGCGCCAGCAAACGCGAAACAACGCCGCCTGTTCTACTTTTCGCCACAGTATACGGGGTAACAAGCACATACGAGACAGTTTCTTTCATATAGAACTCCTTAATTATAGAAGTATTGTAATCAGAGCGCGCATGAAAGACAAGGTGAAGATTCACCGATGAAAATCGTATAAAAACATAAAAAAACGCTTGACACTTTTTTTGAGAATCGGTATAGTAATTGTATGATCCCCTGTAGCTCAGTTGGCAGAGCAAGTGGCTGTTAACCACTGGGTCCGTGGTTCAAACCCGCGCGGGGGAGTGTTTAGGCCGTCTGAAAGGGCGGCTTTTTTCTTTATAGGCTGCCAGAAGCTGCCGCCTTCCTTGGTAAACTCCCGCCTTACACCCGGATAGCCGTTCCACAAAGTGATAGAAAACAGTATCAGCGAGCAAAGTTTGATAAGAGCCATTAAAAGAGGGTTATTAGCGATCAATAGTATTGCTATCAGTCATTAACTCATGTTACGCAGGAAGAAAAACGGTAAGAATTTATCATCGAATGGACGCTAATATACGCGAATATTTCATTTCTCTAAAGAAGATTCGCGTTCATTCGCGTAATTCGATGATCTTTTCTTTCCGGCGCGTAAGGTGAGTTAGAAGCAATAGGAGATAGCTATGAAAAAGGCAATGTTAGTCTTTGCAGCGTTTTTCATGGTAAGCGCGTTTGCGCCGCTTGGAGCGCAGCAGCGTTTCGCGCTGGTGAATCATGATAGACGCGTGTCGCGAGGTGGCTGTGCCGCGGGGACGCTCTGCTGTATCTCGCGGACTCTCTATTGTAAGGGACGACCTCATCGGCCATAACCGGATACAACAAGGACGCTCTGCCGTATCTCGCGGACTCTCTATTGTAAGCGCCAGTGAATTCGGGGTGCGGGGCAACAAGATCAGTATCACGCAAAAAGGCGGCAGCTTCGCTGGTAACGAAAGCTCAGGTAGCTTCGCTGTCAGCAAAATCGTCGGCGAGTACGCCATAGCCAACCAAGTTACCGTGCTTATCATTGATAAACCAGCTATCATTCCCAACTCGTTGATCGAAAACGAGGTGAAGAAGTTTTTCGGGGTAAAGTGAGGCAGAGTATCCGCAAGGATGAGAGAAGGTCTCTCACACCACGTATTCTTGATTTCATAGCGATTGGTCATAGGCATACAGGAAGTTCACTGCGGTTTTGATAAATTCTCTGCGATTGCGCGGATGAGGATTCCGCCATCAACCGGTTTGCCGATAAGCCCATTCATGCCGGCTTTATGACAGCGGGAAAGTACGTCGCCTCCGCTGTCAGCAGTTACGGCAAGAATGGGAAGCGAATCCCGTCCCGGAAGGCCGGAAGCGCGGATAAGACGGGTCGCCTCAAAGCCGTCTACGCCGGGCATGTGCAGGTCCATGAGTATCATGTCATACTGTTTTCTGGAGGCCATTTCCACCGCCAGTTTACCATCACTGGCGTCTTCGACGAGCGCGCCGGTGTCTTCCAGAAAGGCGATAATGATATCGCGATTGATCTCCACATCATCCACCACGAGAATATGCCGTCCGGCCAGGGATGCGTTTTGTGAACCGCCATTTCTGGTTTCGGTTCGGGGAGCGATACTGTCCAAACCAACTTGAACCGTACAAATAAACCGGGAACCCTTGCCCAGCTCTGTCTCCACCTCAATGGAACCATTCATCATTTCGACGATACGTTTTGAAATGGCAAACCCCAAACCAGTTCCGCCGTGAATGCGGCTAATGCTGTTGTCCATTTGTTCAAAGGCGGCTCCAAGGCGCTCTTTCATTTCAGGGGAAATGCCGATACCTGAATCCTTTACTTCAAAACGAAGGAAACAAGCGTTTTCAGTGTTATCAAGCTTCTCCATAGAGAAATATATAAAGCCCTGTTCAGGAGTGAATTTGACTGCGTTTGAGAGTAAATGAAACAAAACTTGCCCCAGACGGCGTTCATCCGCAATAATCATATCAGGGACAGAGCTTCCGATTTTGAAGGTAAAGTTTTGTTTTTTTTCTCCGGCTTTGGTGGAAATATCAGCAATAATTCGTTTTATCATTTTTTGGAAACAGAATTTCAGCGGCGCGAGTTCAAAATTACCCGTGTCGATTTTCGCCATATCCAGGATATTATCAACAATGTCTAAAAGATGCCGTGATGATTCATCAATTTTTTCAAGACAATTCGTTCTGCGGTCGTGGTCGTCCGCGATTTGGGCAATGGTTGTCATACCCATAATCGCGTTTAGGGGCGTGCGCATTTCATGGCTCATACGGCTGAGAAAAAGACTTTTTGCTTTGTTATAATATTCAGCCTGTATTAAGGCTTGCTCGGCCTGCTCTTTGGCCGTTACAAGCTCCTGCTGCATTTGTTTCAATTCGGTATCATCCCGCGCTGTAATGCCAACGCCGGCTTCGCCATTGTGCAGAACTGCGGCAAATGCCGAGAATGAAAAGAACCTAACTTCCCCATCCTTCCGCGTTATCGGCATTTCAAAATTCATTGAAGTTCCAGTACCAGTGAAATACTCGCCAGAGGGATGTTGAGATAAAAGCCGGGGGAAATACTCTTCATTCAAGCGGCGAAAATCATCGGTATTGAATAAAAGGGCAAGCCCGCCGCCATGGAGGAGTTCTTCTTTTGTATACCCTAAGCTGGCGCTTACCGCAGGATTCATGTACTCAATCTTTCCATCTTCTCCCAGGTAAATCATAAACTGGGGGGAACTTTCCACGATGGAAGTC
Organism: Treponema sp.; assembly: GCA_031258505.1. Lineage (GTDB taxonomy): Bacteria > Spirochaetota > Spirochaetia > Treponematales > Breznakiellaceae > JAIRMT01. The sequence goes on along the minus strand of JAIRMT010000042.1, from coordinate 5,796 downwards.
ATCCGTATAAGGTCATCCGCAATCATGTGCATAAGAGCGGCGCGCTTTATTTGCGTATTAACCCTCGCCCTGATTACTACTGGCTTAAAGGGCTTGGTAATATAATCATTTGCCCCCAGCATAAAACATTTTTCCTCATCCTCTGGATTGTTCAGTCCAGTGATGACAATTACCGGTATCTCTCTGGTCGTGTTGGATTCTTTTAGTTTGGCAAGTACCTCAAAACCATCCATATCCGGCATGAGGATATCAAGGAGGATTAAATCAGGTCTGTTTTTCGAGATGAGCTGCAGCGCCTGAGTGCCAGATTTCGCCATATATACGGCATATTCCAGCGATAAAATCTGGTTAAGTACCACTAAATTCGCTTTTTCATCGTCAACCACCAATATAGAATACATCCCTTATACCCCTATAGTTTATTCACCGTCAGCATCATACTTTAAGATAAATTAGCAACCTTTTCTCTGATTTGATTGAGTACGTCCGAGGCTTCCGCGAAATCGAGGTTTTCAATTCGCGCGATGAGTTCTTCGTACTCTTCTCCCGCTGGAGCCAGTATTTCCCGTATATCGTCCAGCAGATTCAGACTGCTGGAACTGCCAGACTCAAGCAGAGGTTCCAGTTTTTTGATAAAGGCTAGGGCGCTGCTTATGTCAAGCTCACCTGCTTGATGACGGGGTTTTCCCTTAACTATTCCCGGGGTAATCTGTTCAAGCTCCGCCATCACGGCGTTAAATTCTTTTTCCAGAGTATCCCAGATACTTTGCGCAAGGGGAATTTTGTTTTTAAGTTCCAGCGCTTTTTCCGCGGTCAGCGCCGCATTGCCGAGTGTTTTTGCGCCAATCAGATTTGCGGTGCTTTTAAGCGTGTGTGCTATCCGGCGCGCTGATTGATAATCCTCGTCATTCTGAGCTGCCATAATTTTTTGCAGGTCCATGTTGTGGCTGAACTTAAAATCTGTTAAAAGCTGTTGATACAGTGTTTCACTGCCAACCGCATTGGCGATCCCCGCGACGCGGTCAATCAGAAGGCCGTTGTGTTCTCCGTATCCCGGACTATCGAACTCGGGCATATTTATTTTTGCTGGTATGGGTTTCTGGGTTATTATTTCTGGAGGCAGCCACTTGGCAAGCAGGCGGTTGAGTTCACTGGCCTCAATGGGTTTGTACAGGCAATCGTTCATACCGCTTTCCAGAAAAAGAACACCGGCGCCTACTACGGCGTTTGCGGAAAGCGCGATAATGGGAACGGTTTTGTACCATTCATTATCATCCGCACGGATTCGGGCGCATGTTTCAATGCCGTCCATTTCGGGCATCATGTGATCCATAAAAATAAGATGATACTGTTTTTCTTTTATTTTTTTCAGAGCTTCCATACCGCTTTCAGCGGTTTCGGCTTTAATATTGTGTACCTCAAGATAGGCAAGCGCTACTTTAAGATTGATGGCGTTATCATCCACGACTAACACCTTAGCGCTGCCATCGGTAACAAAAATGTTTGACGTTGCCGCCCGCTCCACCTTGCTCGGATCGCCTTCCGGGATGGGCAGTAAAACAGTGAATACTGAGCCTTTACCGTATTTGCTTTTCACGTCGATGCGGCCGTTCATCATATCGACAAAACTTTTCGTGATGGGCAGTCCTAGTCCCGTGCCGCTAATACCCCGGTTTTGGGCAGTGTCAAACTGCGCATACCAGTCGAAGAGCTTTAAGAAATTCTCTTCCCGGATGCCGACGCCAGAATCTTCCACCTGAAAAGCTGTATACACCTGACCATTTTCAGTAACTCGTTTCACGCGGAAATCCACAAAACCGCCAGGGGTGTACTTGATGGCGTTGCTCAGGAGATTGGTAATTATCTGCCTAATTCGCATATCATCGCCGTAAACAATCTGCGTTACGTCATTGTCAAAACTACTGCGAAACTCTAGTCCCTTGTTCTCTGCCATAAAACGGTTCAGGGAAACGATATTATCGTAGAGGTTCAGGAGGTCAAAATGAATTGGGGAGAGTTCCATCTTCTCACTTTCTATTTTGGAAAAATCAAGGATATCGTTGATAATCTGGAGGAGGGACTTGGACATGATTCGTAAATCGTGGAAAAATTCCTTTTGCCGCATATCCATATTGTCCATGCGTATCAGATCGCTCATACCGATAATGGCATTCATGGGCGTCCGTATCTCATGGCTCATGGAAGCGAGAAAGCGGCTTTTGGCAGTGTTTGCGCTTTCGGTGCGCTTGAGATCATTGATATTAAAGATTCCGCCTATTGTAACCAGCGGCTTGCCGTCTTTCCATTTGATAATTTGTCCTGAAGTAACAGTCCACAGGTACTCTCCATTTTTATGGCGCATCCGGATTTCTGATCGGTAACGCTTCGACCTCCCTGAAGCATAGTCAATAAAATCCCGCAACACGCGGGCGCGATCATCAGGATGTACAATATCGATCCATTTTGAAGGCGGATTATTTACAACACTGTCATAAAATCCTACTTTGGTTATTTCCTTCGGGGAATAGCCGAACTCCCTCTCTAAATGATAGCTGAAAGTAATTCCGTCATCCGAGTCCGTCTCCCAATAGGTGAATTTGTTTATGTCGGCCATAAGGTCCATGTGATTTCTTTTGAGGTGAAGTTCCTCTTCGGCCTGCAAAATTTCTTTTTCTTTTTCGTTTATGCTTCGTAAGTCGCGGCAGTATACGATGATATGATAAGTGTCTTTCCACGCGATGCGGATATGAATAGTTTCCGTAGGTAAAGGTTCGCCATTGGCTGTTAGGTAGGTACATTCGTACTGGTAATAGCCGGTTTCGAGAGCTTTCTGTAGAGCCACGATTCCGCGCAGATGAGTTGCGACGCCATCGTTTTGGTATTCGGGAATGAAGTCGAATGGGAAGGTTTTCAGGAAGGTCTCTTTATCTCTTACCCCGAACACCCGCAGCGCCTCCTGGTTGCAATCAATGAAGTTCAGGTTTGCGTCCCACATGGTACAGATGAGGGGCGAGGTATCCAGCATTTGACGCATACGTTCTTCGGCTTCGTTTTTTTCGTTTTGCGCAGCGATGAATTCGCGCAGGTCGCGGGAATAGGCTGCCAGACGATAACCGCCTTTCCACGAAATCCGCCGCAGTATGGTCTCCGTTGGCAGGTCTTCACCCTGAGCTGTACGATACGTCCAGTTGAAACGCTGGTAGCCGGTTGCTAATGCCGCCTTGCCTAGGCGTTCGGCCTTTGTAAAACTTAGTTCCCCGTCAGGTTGGAATTCCGGGTTCAACTCAAAGAACCTGCCGAAATAATCGCTCTTTTTTTCTATCCCGAAGAGGTCAAGAACCTCTTGGTTACAATCGAGGATAACCATATTTTCATCCCAGAGGGTGCAAGCCAAAGGGGTAGCGTTTAGCATAGCTAAGGTTCGTTCTTCGGCTTCGTTTTTTTCGTTTTGCGCGGCGATGAACTCGCGCAGGTCGCGGGAATAAGCCGCCAAACGGTAATCGCCCTTCCAGGGAATCCGCCGCAGTATGGTTTCTACCGGCAAATCCTCGCCGCGCGAGGTACGATACATCCAGTTAAAACGCTGATAGCCGGTTTCAAAGGCTGCCTTGATTAGGCGCATTGCCTTTTTATGCGTTGGCTCCCCATCGGGCTGAAATTCGGGATTCACATTATAGAAGCCATTGATATAAGAGGATTTGTCTTCTAGCTCCAAAAGCTCAACAGCCTCCTGGTTACAGTCAATCATGATGCCGTTTTCGTCCCAGAGCGAGCAGGCCAGGGGACTGGAGTTCAGCATAGCTAAGGTTCGTTCTTCAGCTTCACGGGCTTCTTTTTCCTTTTCGTATATGCCGCGCAAATCGCGGATATAGGCGGCGATGCAGAATATGCTGTTCCACTCAACCCTGACCAGCGTTACCTCTGCTGGCAATGCCTCGCCCGAAGCAGTCTGATGCATCCAAGTGGAACAACTGTATCCAGTTTTGAAGACCTCCTGAATACGCCGGTATGTTTCTGTGAGACTGGGTAATCCGTCAGGCTGGTATTCCGGCATCCAGTCGTAATACTGTTTAAGCACATTCTCTTTAAACTCCACTTCAAAAAGCTGGAGCGCCGCGACATTACAGTCAATGGCCTGGCCAATATCGTTTAGCAGTACACAAGCCAGAGGCATTGCGTCCAGCATGGTATGAACACGGCTCTCGGCCAGACGCCTTCTTTCCTCATTGGCTTTGATTTCAGAGAAATCACGGATATATGCTGCGACACGCGAGCCGCCCTGGCCATCAACGCATACCAGAGTAACTTCTGCTGGAAAGGTCTTGCCTGACGTTGTGATGTATTCCCATTCAAAGTGCATACGGCCGCCAGTTGTCAGGACTATATGGATACGGTTCAGCGCCTCACTGTAGCTATGATTGCCATTGGACTGATACTCAGGCATAAATCTTAAAAAGAATTCGTCTTTGAAATCATGCTTTGATTCAGCGCCAAAGAGGTTCAAGGCTTCCCAGTTACAATCATAAACATACCCGTCTTTGTTCATAAGGAAACAGGCCAGAGGCGTTGCGTCCAGCATGATTCGAGTGCGTTCATCTGACTCAGAGTTCTTTGTTTCGGTAACGTCATGGCACAGAGCAACTACACCGTCAAAGTCGCCGTCTTCGTTAAGTACGCGGTTTGCCTCGATAGTAAAGGTCCTTGCTCCATCTAAACCCGGGAAGTTCATAAGGGTTTCGGCTCTTACGCTTGGATTACCCTTTTTAAGATATTCAAAAAGATTCAGGACAGGCCCGGCAAGCACTTCATTTTTTGTAAGTTGATGCAGTTCCAACAGACTTCGTCGCTTGATATACTCGAAATCATCAACTGCCATTAGTTTTAGAAACGCAGTGGAACAGTAGACAAGGCGGCTTTCCCGATCAAGGCGCAAAAGAGCGCCCGGTACATTTTGAAGGAGTACGTCCATTTGCTTGTCAAGCTCTACCGGCTTCATGATCTCAAGAGTATTCTGACTACTGAAACCGGTATTATTCTTTTTCACTAACAATCTCCTGCTATATATCTCAATAGTATATGTATATGTAACAACCTCAACTAGGGTGTGTCCACACACTTAACTAGGGTGCGCAGACGCACTCAACTAGGGTGCGCTGCAGAGCGCGTTACGCATGACGCAGAGTGCGTTACGCATGACGCAGAGCACGTTACGCGTTACGCATGGCGCGTTACGCATGACGCAGAGCGCGTTACGCATGGCGCGTTACGCGTTACGCATGGCGCGTTACGCGTTACGCATGGCGCGTAACGCATGACGCAGAGCGCGGCACGTGTGCTGCATGACGCGGCACGTGTGCTGCATGACGCGGCACGTGTGCTGCATGACGCGGCACGCATGCTGCATGACGCGGCACGCTTGCTCCATGACGCGGCACGCTTGCTCCATGACGCGGCACGCTTGCTCCATGACGCGGCACGCTTGACGCAGGGCGCGTAAGCGCTGACGCAGAGCGCGTAAGCGTTGACGCAGAGCGCGTAAGCGTTGACGCAGAGCGCGTAAGCGTTGACGCAGGGTGCGTAAGCGCTGACGCAGAGCGCGTAAGCGTTGACACAGGGCGCGGCACGCCTGCTCCAAGGGGATATTGACTAGCTGAGCAAGAGGAAGGAATGGAAGGGGCTGAAAAGTATTGGCTGGGTCCGGCGGATACTGGAGCAGATGAACAGGGAAACGGCGGGAGAAACGCGGGAGCTTATCACCGAGACGACGGACGTGAGGAGATATTCGCCGTATCAATG
>JAIRMT010000083.1 GCA_031258505.1 Treponema sp. | reverse complement strand
GATCTGAACTATCAGGTTAAATTTTAAAAGGAGCTTATAATGAAAAGAGCAAACATACTGATAACGCTCCTGTGCGCGGCGCTGGCTTTTGGAGCGCCGCTATTCGCTCAGGACGCGCTTGAGTCTGATATGGAGAGGATTGCCGAGGATGCGCGCAAGCAAGCCGAAGCCTCGGCTCAGTCTCCCGAAGCCTCGGCAGCGCCGGCAGAGCCGGCAGCGCCTGAGTCAACGGTGGAAGAGCCGGAACAGAAAGCAAAAGGGATGCCCATGTCTGAGCCGCCGAAACGGTTCTTTGAAATCGGCGTTGACGTCAGCGGCGGCGTGGCAAACAATGGGCTTGGTTTCAGCGACTTGTTTCGCAAGGAAATCGTTCTGGATATTCCTGAAATACAGAAGAAAGTCGGGGAAAACGGCATGATCGCGGCGCTTTCTCCATTAGTGAATGGCTTCTTGAACATCAACATTGGAGAATTTCTCGGCATAGGGGTATTTGCCAAGATGGAGGGAGACATCAATTTTACATTGGGTTCAGCCTTGCTGGACTTTCTCGCGAATGGCAATGGCGAAAAACATGACATGAGCGGAGAGGCGGTCAGTGTAGCTGGCGGCATCTTCATGGAAACAGGTTTGCGCGGCTTCCTGCATCTGGATCGCTGGACATTCACAGCCTCGCCCGCCGCATTTGTGCCGCTTGTCTACATCCCCAAATCCACACTGAAATATAGCCTTAACACCAGTAACAACTTCAAACTCTCTGTTGACGGCAAGATTGATGTGTATACTCCTTTTTCCTTGAAAGAAGGGGATTATGCGCAAATAGCGGATATGTCCCACGCAGGCTTTGACCTCACCATTGGCGCGGAGTATGGGCTTTTCGACTGGCTCTATGTTGGCGGCACGGCGAACAACATCCCTATTATCCCGTCCACGCTAACTCACCGGATGACCATAAAGGCAGATGATCTTAGTATAGGGTTAGGTGATAACCCGCTCTCCGATCCTAAGATGGAGACAAATATGGAAGTTGGTGATCCAGAATACGTTACCGATGCGAACCAGTCCGTAAGTCGTCCGCTCACGTTTGACGTATACGCCAAGTGGCAGGTGCTTGACATGAGGTTCCTGAAGTTTGTCCTCAAGCCGAACATAGGCTTCACGGCGCTCACGGCTTCTGGCGATCCGAACTTCAACTGGGGTATACAGGCGGATACGAGCCTCCTGTTCCTGTCTTTCCAACTGGGAACAGGTTTGAATCAGGGAGTGTGGAAGCATCGGGCTGGTATTGGCATCAATCTGCGTATACTTGAGATTTTGGCAGAAGCCTCGCTCCAGTCCACTGACTTTCTGGGCAGCTTTAACGCCAGCGGACTTGGCATTGGCGTGGGGTTCCGTTTTGGCTTCTGAGGCGCGCACATAATGTGCGGCGGCTGAATCGTACAGGCGGCTATCCGATGGGTAGCCGCTTTTTGTTCCAGCCAGTGCAGGCTCACTGTCAACAAGCTAAGAAATATGACCGGGCTTGCAAGCCGGAGCCTGTCTTTTCTTACGAGGAGCCTGTCGCGCTTGCGCATCTTTGGTTTGACGGGGTTTGCAAGGCTCGGCGGGGGTTAGCGCAAGGTAGCTCCAACACTGCTTTCCATCACGATAAAATTGAAGTATCCTGAACGATAGGAGTATCTATGGCATTACTACAATTTGACGAAACTGATGATCTTATTGATATTTGCATGGACAATGTCTTTAAGGCTGTGTTTACCCGGGAAACACCGGAATCCCGGAAAGCCCTCTCCCGGCTCCTGTCCGCCATCATAGCGCGGGAACTGACCGTTGTCGTCATAACCGCCAATGAGCCGCCCATAGACAACCTGCGGGATCGGCAGATTCGCTTTGACATAACCTGCAAGGGGGAAGACGGGGAGCTGGTCAATATAGAAATGTCCCTGAACCCGGACTCCTATGAGCCGGTGCGGTTGGAGTTTCACGCGGGGAAGCTCTTCACTGGGCAGGACATACGGGGGACGGAGAAGACCTATAACGACCTGAAAGCGGCGTACCAGATAGCGGTATTGGCGAAGGGGCGGTTTTTCGGGGACGAGGAGTTTCTGCATAGCTTTGAGTATTACGACCCCCTTCGGGGAGTGTCTCTTGGGGGCCGGAGCCGGATCATCACGCTGGAGTTATCGAAGCTGGACAGTGTGGTGGAGAAACCCGCCGGAGCCATGACCATGGCGGAGCAGTGGGGGATATTTTTCCGATATTTGACGGACAAGAGCAAGCGGGAAAAGATCAATGATCTATTGAAAGAGGAGGAAGGGATAGCGATGGCTGGAAAGGAATTACTGATGATAAGCAAAGACGAGATAGAACGCGCTCGGTTGATGAGCGAGTACAAGTATGAGGTAGACACCCAGAGCAAGGTTGTTCATGCCCGACGGGAAGGCATACAAGAAGGCATGGAGAAAGGCATACAGAAAGGTATACAGATAGGCCAGCAGAAAGGCAGACAGGAAGGAAAGCTAGAGGGCAGACAGGAAGGAAGGCAAGAGGTAAGCTCTGCGATATTGGAATTCATCAACGCGGGATACTCCTTGGAGGATATCAAAAAGCGGCTTCAGGCGGATAGGAATCTGTAGGAGACTTGGGAGGAATAGCGATGGGTTGACGCGGGACATTGATACAGAGTATAAAGAGCTAAGTTTTTTACTAAGGAAAAAAAGGAAAAAAGATGTACGCATTAATGGAATTTAAGGGCAAACAGTACAAGGCTGAGAAAGGCGCTCACTTAAAGGTTGATTTGCTTGACGCGGAACCTGGTTCTGCTCTGAACATTGATTCGGTTCTCATGGTTTCAGGGGATACAGTACAGGTTGGCGCGCCGTATCTGCCTGGTGTTTCAGTATCTGCCACAGTGGAATCCCATGAAAAAGACAAGAAGATCATCGTATTCAAGTACATACCCAAGAAGGATCACCGCAAAAAGCAGGGACACCGGCAGCGGTATTCGGTAATCAAGATCGAGGACATTCAGGGAGCGTAGCTCGGATGATCGTGATTGACGTGGTTTTGGATTCGGCGGACATACTCAAGTCCTGCCGAGTTTCAGGACACGCCCACGCAGGGCCCAAAGGCGGCGATATTGTCTGCGCCGCTGTCTCAATACTGACGAGAACAGCCCTGCATATCCTTTCCCTAGCGGAAGGGATCGTTGTTCGGGGCGGCCCGCTGGAGCGCGGCCTTTTTCTTATGGAAACCCAGTATACGGCGGCTGGAAAGGAAACGCTCTTTGTTGCGGGCGCTTTTTTAGTCGAAGGTCTTCACTCGGTTTCTGAAGAATACCCTGACTATTGTACAATGACTATACGGAGGAACTAATATGGCTCGAAAACGAGGCGGTAGTGGCGCTAAAAACGGACGGGATTCCAATCCCCAGTACCTAGGTATCAAGGCTGGAGAAGGAAAGCGGGTAAAGGCAGGGACGATCATCGCGCGTCAGCGGGGGACCAAGATTCACCCGGGAACGCATGTTGGGTGCGGCGGTGATTACACGCTCTTTGCGCTGGTTGATGGAACAGTTTCATTCACCCAGCGCCGTGGCCGGAAGCTGGCAACCGTGATTCCCGCTGTAGCTGCGGCGGACTAGACCAGCGGGCGTGAGGATTCTGCTTCTTGAGTCTGGTCTGGCTTTGCGACAGGCAAACGTAACATGACGAAATTTGCCGATGAAGCGTTGATTGAGGTTGCCTCTGGTTCAGGGGGCAACGGCTGTGTGGCATTCCGGCGGGAAAAGTATGTTCCCCGCGGCGGGCCTTCCGGCGGCGACGGAGGGCGCGGCGGGGATGTGGTCTTTGTGGTGCGCCGAAACCTGCGCACCCTGGCTCACCTGCGCTACAGGCAGTCGTTTAAGGCTGAAAACGGGCATGACGGCGAAGGCTCGGCGCGTTACGGCAGGAATGGTGATGACATTATCATTCCTCTACCTCCCGGTTCAATAATACGGGAGGCAGATACTGGGAAACTGGTTCGGGATTTTGGCAAGCACGGGGAAGACTTCGTGTTTCTCAAGGGCGGGAACGGGGGCTGGGGCAATATCCACTTCAAGTCGTCGGTGAATCAGGCACCGCGCAAAGCCCTGCCCGGCAAGAGCGGCGTTGTGGCGCGGCTCAAGGTGGAACTTCAGCTCATGGCGGACATTGGCTTTGTAGGCTTCCCCAATGCGGGCAAGTCGTCGCTGCTTGACCGCTACACTAACGCCCGTCCCAAGATTGCGCCGTATCCCTTTACCACCAAGATTCCCAACCTGGGAATACTTACCATTGATGATCGGGACATCATTCTGGCTGACATACCCGGCCTTATTGAAGGCGCGTCAAGCGGGCAAGGTCTAGGCATCCGCTTTCTCAAGCACATTTCCCGCACTGCTGCGCTTGCCTTTCTCATTGACCTGTCTGAAGACAATTACCTTGACGCCTTTGATGTGCTGTACAGGGAACTTGCCTCGTTTTCAGATGGGCTTGTTCAAAAGCCGCGCCTGCTTATTGGAACCAAGCTGGACCTTGCGGGAACAACAGAGCGTTTTAAGCAACTTAAAGCAAAATACATTAGCGAAGAAACCCTGGGCGTCTCGGTCTTTTCTGGGGAAGGTATAGTGGAGCTTGGCGGACGCCTGGCGCGGCTCGCTGACAGCAGGCATGAGGAAGCAGTAGAAGAAGTGGAGGCATAAATGAAGCTGGCAATACTGGGCGGAAGTTTTAATCCAGTGCATTTGGGTCATCTGTACCTCGCGGACACGGTACTTGCAGCGTATGATTATGAGCGCGTGATTCTGGTACCGACGTATCAATCGCCGTTTAAGCTGGGCGCGGATGGTGCCAGTCCTGCCGAGCGCCTGGAGATGCTCATGGCCTCAATAGCAGGGGACTCGCGCCTTGGCATTGACGACTGTGAAATGAGGCGCAAAAACATCTCATATACGGTTGACACCATCGCTGATATTGTGCGGCGCTACCGTCCCACTGGTAAACCAGCGCTGGTGCTGGGCGACGACCTTGTACAGGACTTCCACAAATGGCGGCGCGCCGATGACATTGTTAAAAGCGCTGATATTATCATAGCGCGACGTCAGCTTTCAGCGGACATAGCGTTTCCTTACCCATACACCCAGTTGCATAACGAGATTATGAACATCTCCTCAGCCGAGATACGGGAGCGCATCCGCAATAACGGCAACTGGCGTTACCTTGTGCCGCACGGGGCGCGTATGATCATAGAAGATCGCGGTCTCTACCGGTTCCCGCCGCGCGCCTATGATGATTCGCCCACACTCGCGCTTCTCGTCCGTGTTGAAGAAGCGGCGCGTTCTCTGATAAGCCAGTCCCGTTTCATTCACAGCCGTACTGTGGCGCTCCTCTGTTCCGACCTTTGCCGCCGCTTTGGTCTTGATCCCCGCAAGGGTTATCTTGCCGGCATTAGCCATGACATTTGCAAATCATTGCCTGAGCAGGAACTGATAGACCTGGCTGGACGCGATGGCAGCGGGATAAGCAAGCTGGAACAGAAGAAACCTGGTCTGCTTCACGCCCGCGCTGCGGCAGTGCTGCTCGCGGAACGTTTTGGCGTGGCTCCGGCAACGCTACTACCACAGGCTTCGCCGGAAACCGCGCCAACAGCGTTCCCGGCTGATGTACTGGAGGCTGTCCGTCTGCATATTGGCGGTGGTATGGGCATGGGGAGTCTTGCAAAAACGCTTTTCATTGCCGATAAGATTGAAGTAACGCGGGAAGGTATTGATCCGGCGTTGAGGGACTTGAGCGAAACCGGCAGTCTTGACCAGCTTTTCACTACGGTACTTGATAACAATGTGGCTTATCTTCGTTCTCGCCAGGTCGATATTTCAGAAGGCACGCTGCGTCTCCTTGACGCGATGCATAAGAAGGATTCGCTTTAGACAATGAAAAAGAACACGCCAACAACGAACAATACCCGCTTTGACGCAAGCGTGGTACTCCTTATCGCTATTATAGTGTTTTTGGGAGCAGGCGTTCTTGTTACGGTTCAGACTCTGCGTTCTGACCCGCTTGAGGGGATTATTGCTGGAGAGCGGGTTATCAACACCCTGTTTGTGCTTGAGGGTAATGGTGGTAAGCCCCTGGGAACTTATGTACTCATGTACTATCCGGCAACTAGGCGGGCTTCGATATTTGACATACCCGGCGAGCTTGGCCTCATCCTCCAGAAGGTAAACCGCGTTGATCGCATTGACACGGTCTATGAGCCGCAGAAGATAGCTGCCTTTAAAAACGAGGTAGCGCGGCTTCTGGGGGTTCCCATAACATATTCGTTTGTGCTGGATACCCCAAACCTTGGCAAGGTGGTTGATCTCATTGAAGGTGTGGAGCTTCTTATCCCATCGCGGATGGAAATCTATGATGAAGAGCCGCCGATTCTCTTTCCTTCCGGCAAAACACGGCTTGATGGGGACAAGGCGCAGCTCTACGTCTCGTATGAACTGCCGGAGGAAGACGGCGAACTCATCAGTTTCCGCAGACAACGCTTTTTCCTTGGGCTGATTAAACGCCTCGGAGAACGGCACGAGTTCCTCAAGAACCCAGAGGTTACCCATATCTACCAGTCCATGCTCCGCACCAACATGAACTTACGTATACGAGAACGGCTTTTTGACGAATACGCTGGCATCAACATGGATCGGGTGAGCATTCAGTCTGTTGGCGGGACAGCCCGTGAAGTTTCAGGCCAGACGCTCCTCCTGCCCTATTACGACGGAAGCCTGATTAAAGACATCGTGCGCCAGACCCAGCAGGGGCTAACTCGGCCTGCTGAAGGCGCAGCCACTGACCGCATCTTCACAGTGGAGGTACTGAATGGCACTGATGTTAATGGGCTTGCCGCCAGAACCGCCGAGTTACTGCGCGGCTTTGGCTATGATGTTACCGAGATCAAGAACTCGGAAGAGAAGCGGCGGGACACCATTATCATCGACCGTTCTGGTAACGAAAACATGGCGCGTATCTTTGGAAGCGTGATTCAATGCAGTAATATCGAATTTGAGGCGACTACAAGCGAGGACATCCTTGGGCTGGAACTGCTTGTACCAACTCTTGAGTACACAACTGACTTTACCCTTATTCTAGGAAGTGACTTTAATGGACGATACGTTATCTCAAATTGACCTAAGCAGAGCCCTCGGCGCGCTTCTTGAAGAACATCGGGGTGTGGACGTAGTGGCGCTGGACCTACGCGGGCTTAACGCATGGACAGACTTCTTCGTGATAGCCACAGTAACAAGCAGCGCCCACCAGCAAGGGCTTGAACGGCATATCAAAGATTTTTGCCTTGAAAAGGGCATTGATATCCTGCGTGTTTCGCCCCGACTCCGTGAGCAGCAGCGCGGCGCGGAACGTCTTATCATGGATGACGAATGGCGCCTCATTGATTTGGGCGCCATTGTTATCCACCTTATGACAGAAAAGGCCCGCTTTTTTTACGAGCTGGAGCGTCTATGGGGAGCCGCTGACTTGGTTTACAAGTCGTCTTCGTCGTCGAGTTCGTCCTCTTCTTCATCGTCAAACTCGTCGTCGTAGTCGTCAAACTCGTCTTCTTCTTCGTCGTCATCATCATCGTCAAAGTCATCCTCATAGTCGTCAAACTCGTCGTCGTCATCGCCAAGGGCGAACAGGGGGTTGGGAAAGACGCTTGCGCATCTATTGCGCGCGTCAATTGGCAACAGGGTAAGCTCGTCAGACGAGTCCCACCTGTCTTTAGAAAACCGCATGGTTTTTATCATCATATAATTCTCCATATTGATTAGGAATTTAATTTCTCTTGAAACATAAAAGAGAGATTCTATATCTGTCAACTGGTTTTTTCATAAATTAGTAATAAAATAAGCACATCTAAGTTATGATAAGCGATCTGTTCGGACAGGAATGTCGTTGTGTTTCAAGCGCTGTTTATGATACAGTTTCTTATGCGTATTTTTAACGATTGGTTCAGACCCAGAATGGGTCTTGGGAGCTTTGTGCTGCTGTTTATGGTCAACAGCGTCGTGTTTGCCGCGACCGAGGATTCGCTGGGAAATGGCCTTTTCGCCCGAATCAGTACCAGCCGGGGAGACATTGTAGTACGGCTTGAGTACCAGAAAACCCCGCTCACGGTGTGTAACTTTGTGGCGCTGGCCGAAGGTAAAATGAACAACACCATTGGCAAGCCCTTTTACGACGGGCTTACTTTTCACCGCGTCATTGCAAACTTCATGATTCAGGGCGGCGACCCGCTCGGTAATGGCACAGGCGGTCCAGGATACCGCTTCCCGGACGAGATCGATGCGAGTCTTAAACACAACAGCCCAGGCGTTCTGTCCATGGCCAATGCCGGCCCCGGCACCAACGGGAGCCAGTTCTTTATTACCCATGTGGCCACGCCTTGGCTGGACGGCCAACACACGGTGTTCGGCAAGGTAGTCCAGGGACAGTCAGTGGTAAATGCCATCAGGCAGGGCGACCGTATCACCCGCGTCGAGATTATCCGCAATGGCCCAGAGGCGCAGGCGTTTAAGGCGGATCAGCTTACGTTTGACACGCTGTTACGAAACGCGAGTGTATCGGCAACAGCGCGGATGCGGGCGCAACGAGAAGCTGCTATTGCCGAGATTAAGCGTAAGTATCCCACTGCTACAGTCAGCGCCTCTGGCATCCATTTCATCATCCAGCAAGAAGGGCGCGGCGCAAAGCCAGTCGCTGGTAAAACCGTGTCAATCAACTACAAGATGATGTTACTTTCAGGCCAGACCCTTGATAACTCTGACCTGCACGGCGGCCCCCAGGACTTTCCACTTGGACAGGGACGTTTGAGCATAGCCGGCTGGGAGGAAACTCTGCTGGACATGAAGGTTGGCGAGAAACGCCTCGTGGTCATCCCGCCGGAGCTTGCCTTTGGCGCTACAGCCACCGGCCCAGTTCCGGCAAACAGCTTTCTGGTGTTTGAGATGGAACTGGTCGCCATAAAGTAGGAAAAACCATGGGTTATCAAAACCGCTGTAAAATCCCTGACTTAGATATGGGATTACTGGCGCCCTAATACATCGGACCTTTCCGAATCGTACTTAGAGAAGGTTTGCCGATATGTCGGCAAAAGTTTGCGAGGGTCTTGCGGGAAGGAAACCCCTTGTCTAGCGACTGAATAGTTGGGCTTAGGAGAGCCATACCTGCCGGTCGTTCTGAGTTATGGGACGCGCCGGCAATAAAGAATCCCAGGCGTAGAGCGGCAGAGTATTGAAGATTTAGATTTCTCCTTGAAAGCGTATTGTATGCGGAGTCTAAAACCTTACCGTTGGACAAGAGACTATAGAGGTGTTATAGTCCTTTGTAAAGATTGGACAAGAGACTATAGAGGTGTTATAGTCCTTTGTAAAGATTGGACAAGAGACTATAGAGGTGTTATAGTCGTTTGTAAAGACGGGACAAGAGACTATAGAGGTGTTATAGTCCTTTGTAAAGACGGGACAAGAGACTATAGAGGTGTTAAAGTCCTTTGAAAAGACGGGACAAGAGAAGAGAGAGGTGTTAAAGTCATGAGTAAATACGGGACAAGAGACTAGAGAGGTGTTATAGTCCTTTGTAAAGACGGGACAAGAGACTAAGAAGTCGCTATAGTCTGGAAGGTATTGTGTCGCGCTCCATGCGAGCGCATGGATTGTAAAGAAACAAACTGGAGAGAATATGATCTATACCTGCGTCATTGATACCCCTGTTGGCGCTATGCGGGCAGCGGCAGAAAACAACGCGCTCATTAGGCTTGATTTTATTGAGCAGCAGCGTTTCGCGCCAGACACGGCGGGCTGGAGCGATGCGCCACAGATGCCGGTGTTTGAGCAGGTCCGCAAGTGGCTGGCGACCTACTTTTCAGGCAAGGCGCCTGCTATAACGCCGCCGCTCAATCCCCACAACAGTACCGCGTTCAGGGGCGTCGTGTGGAACCTTTTACTGCAAATCCCTTATGGCGAAACCACAAGCTACGGCGAGCTTGCCCACAAACTCGGCAGCAGCAAAGGCTTCTATGCACGGGCTATAGGCGGCGCGGTTGGACATAACCCCATCAGCATCATCATTCCCTGCCACCGCGTCATTGGCGCGGATGGCAGTCTCACCGGCTATGGCGGCGGCCTTGACCGTAAACGGGCATTACTGGCGCTGGAGGGAGTTCTTCGCTTATCAGACGCCTGAGGAAACAGGGTTAAGAAGAGGGTTGTACAAAAAAAACGCGCGGAATACGCGCGTTTTGTGGTATGTTCTTACTGCTGATACTCGGCGATAAAGGCGTCAGGATCAGTCGCTGCGTAAAACGCTGGTTTTGCCTTGAACGAGCGGTCGAAGAGTGTCGGACTCCGGTCAGCCCGCCAGCTTGAACCATCATCAAGGCCCCAAATACTTACACGCCCGATGTTTTCCTTATATTGCCTGAATATGCTGAACAAGCGTGCGTACAAGAGCGCCTGCTGGAGACTGGCATTATCGCTTAAACGTCCGTCTGTACCAGCGCTTATATCCAGTTCAGTAATGCTGACCTCAACGCCAAGCGAGATGAATTGCTGTATAGACCGTTCAACATCAGCAGGATTGGTATTGAGATCGTAATGCCCCTGCATACCAATACCATCAATAAGTCCTGGGTATTTCTCATTAAGCTCTTTCACCATGTTATAGACAGCGGTTGCCTTGTTCTGGTTGTTCAGGTTGTAATCGTTGTAATACAGCTTCGCGTCTGGGTCAGCCTCCTGCGCCGCGAGGAACACAGCTTCGATATAGTCATCGCCAATGGCTTGTAACCAGGGGCTGTTCCGCAGAGACGCCCGCCAGTCAGCAGCTAGTTCAGCCGTAAGCCCGTCGTTTATTGCCTCATTGAGTACGTCCCACGAAACGACCCTGCCCTTGAAATGCTCGGCCACTGTTTTTGCGTGCGAGGTGAGGTTTTCAAGCGCCTCCTCCCGGGGCAGAGGCAGACCATCCGCGTCGGTATGCATCCACGCGCCGGTCTGCTGATGCCAGGCCAGTGTGTGGCCGTGCATAGCGATGCCGTGTTCCAGCATCGTGTTGACAATGGCGTCGGCAGCATTAAAGGTAAACTCCCCTTTGCGTGGCTGTAATTCACCAGGCTTCATGGCATTTTCAGCGGTAACGATATTGAAATGCTTGGTTAACAATTCAAGACGCAGGCCGCTTAAATCCTTGGCAGATGCGATGCTCCCGATGGGGAAAAAGTCGGTGTAAGCGTTTTTGAGCGGCGTTATGTCTTCCACAACAGCCGGCTGGCTGTCTTCTTCTACTATACTGACGCTGTCAATGTAGAATGACGCAGTGGCGACAGCGCTTTCCACATAGACACTCACGAAGTCTGTGGAGAGGTAACGGTAGGTTCCCCGCAGTTCGACCCAGTCGCTGTTTTGCGAGACTTGCTTGCTTTGCAGGTTGTTATACGATGCGCCGCTTCCACTGCCGATTTGGGTTGACAGGCTGATCTGTGCCTGTTCCGGCTCAATGAGTTTTACCCATACTGATACGGTGTACTCTTTTCCCACGCTGATCTTCTGGGTAATGTCCAGCGACGGCCCGTGCCATGATGAAGTTCGCCCCTCGACCTTGAGCGCATGAACGCCGGATAGCGCCGCTTCATCACTTACGGTTAAAATTTCGTTCTGGCTTCTGCCAACAAAGCCATCGGCAGCAGCCTCAAAGTCCGCTCTAAACAGTGCGCTTCTCACTGGCGCGGTAGTCTCAGGCGCTGGCGTGGTGGCTGTAGGCGCTGGCGCTGGCGTGGTGGCTGTAGGCGCTGGCGCTGGCGTGGTGGCTGTAGGCGCTGGTGCTGGTGCTGGAGCGGGCGTAGTGGCCGCTGGCGTGGTGGCTGTAGGCGCTGGAGCGGGCGTAGTGGCTGTAGGCGCTGGAGCGGGCGCTGGTGCTGGTGCTGGTGCTGGTGCTGGCGTGGTGGCTGTAGGCGCTGGAGCGGGCGCTGGCGTGGTGGCTGTAGGCGCTGGAGCGGGCGCTGGAGCGGGCGCTGGTGCTGGTGCTGGTGCTGGTGCTGGCGTGGTGGCTGTAGGCGCTGGTGCTGGAGCTGGCGCTGGCGTGGTGGCTGTAGGCGCTGGAGCTGGCGCTGGCGTGGTGGCTGTAGGCGCTGGAGCTGGTGCTGGTGCTGGTGCTGGCGTGGTGGCTGTAGGCGCTGGTGCTGGCGTGGTGGCTGTAGGCGCTGGTGCTGGCGTGGGCGCAGTGCGCAGGGTGCTTTCAGGGTTTCCCCACACCTCATAAAGCGCGCGACAAGCTGCATCCCTACTGGGTACAAACACTGTCAGAAAAAGTCCCACAAGAACTCCGCTACAGATACGAAAAGTTACTGTTTTAAGATTCATAGCAATCACAGCGTGGGAACCCAAGCCTTTAGACATGGGATGGCACGCTGTCTGCCTTCAGGCAGACCTCCTATTGATGAAATAAAGCCCATCTATCCGAACCGTTAAGCATAGCTTCGCTGCCGCCCTAATCTAGCTCTAAAGATGGAACCAAGAATACTCTATTAGCTTTTTCTTGCTTTGTCAAATATCAATCTTACAGCTTCTGATTCAGTAATTGACATATAGCTTCCTTATACTATACGCTTATCTAAATTTAAGCGGACTTGGTAACAAAAGTCCGACGGTAAGGGGTAGCAAATGAGTTGGATTCTGTATGTAATCCTTCCTCTTGCCGGGATCGCCTTAGGCTGGATTATTCGATGGCTGTATGCCAGATTTCAAGTAAGCGCGTCTGAACAACAGGCCAAACGCATTGAACAGGACGCGATAAAAGAAGCTGAAGCCAAAAAGAAAGAGTTACTTCTTGAAGCAAAAGAACAAATTATTCGCGATAAAAACCAGCAAGAGAAAGAGACCCGGGAGCGTAGGGTAGAACTGCAACGATACGAGCGTCGTATCGTGCAAAAAGAGGAGGGAGTTGAAAAAAAGATAAGTCAGATCGAGAAAACGGAACAGATACTTGCCGAAAAGGAACGGCGGGCTTTGGAACGGGAAAAAATGCTTTCAAATGAAGAAGAACGGTACCGTGAAGAACTGGAACGTATCTCCGGTCTGAGCAGTGAGCAGGCCAAGGCGCTTATCATTCAGAGCCTTGAGAATGAGGCAAAGCATGACGCTCAGTCCCTGATCAACAAGATCGAGCAGGAAGCTAATGTCTCTGCTGAAAAAAAGGCGCGGGATATACTGCTTGCCACGATTCAGCGAATCTCTACTGAGGTAACGAGCGAGATCACCGTAACTTCGGTTACATTGCCGAATGATGAAATGAAGGGCCGGATCATAGGCCGTGAAGGACGAAACATTCGTACTCTGGAAACGCTTACTGGCGTAGATATCATCATTGACGATACACCAGACTCAGTGGTTATTTCGTGTTTCGATCCAGTACGCAGGGAAATCGCCAAAGTCGCTATGGAACGGCTGATCATTGACGGACGGATCCATCCAGCCCGTATTGAGGAAATCGTTTCAAAAGTAACCAAAGATATCTCCCAGAAAATTTTTGAGGAAGGGGAAAAGGTTCTCTTTGACCTGGGCATTCATAACATCAAGCAGGACACGATCCGCGCTCTTGGCCGACTCTACTTCCGCACGAGTTATGGCCAGAATGTACTTTACCATTCCAAGGAAGTGGCGATTATCGCTGGCATACTCGCGGCTGAGGTGGGCGCAAACCGCGAGCTTGCCAAGCGCGCGGCTCTGCTCCATGACATTGGCAAGGGCGTTGAGTCTGATTCCGAACTGAACCACGCCGAAATTGGCATGGACATGGCGCGGAAGATGGGGGAAGACCCACGCATCATCAACGCTATTGGTAGTCATCATAATGATATTGCTCCGACCTGCATTGAGTCAGTACTCGTGCAGATTGCCGACGCTATTTCCGCTGCTCGCCCCGGCGCGCGGCGGGAAACCATCGACAACTACATCAAACGGCTTGAAAACTTGGAAAACGTGGCTGAAGGTTTTCTGGGTGTGGAAAAGGCTTATGCGATACA
This sequence comes from Treponema sp., assembly GCA_031258505.1. Lineage (GTDB taxonomy): Bacteria > Spirochaetota > Spirochaetia > Treponematales > Breznakiellaceae > JAIRMT01. The sequence goes on along the minus strand of JAIRMT010000083.1, from coordinate 5,534 downwards.
GGCTGGCCGTGAACTGCGGATCATGGCAAATAGCGAGGTGATCAATGACGAGCAAGCCCGCGACCTTGCCAAACAGATCGCCAAGAAGATTGAAAGCGACCTGCGCTATCCAGGCAGGATCAGAGTAACGATTATCCGCGAATTGCGGATCGTCGAGTACGCGCGATAGAGGAATTGTAAACCGCGAATCTTTATGGGGTTCGCGGTTTTGTTTATATAGCCTTTCTTATCACAAAGCTGTTAGTATTGGGTAATGCAATTCTCACAAGTAATCATGATTGGTGATGTGGTAGGCGAGGCCGGACTTCTTGCGCTTGAGGCGCTATTGCCGTCGCTTATCGAGGAATACAAGGCCGCTTTTGTGGTGGTGAATGGGGAAAATGTCGCCGAGGGCTTCGGCATGACCGCAGCTACATTGAACCGTATCTTGGACGCTGGCGCAGACGTTGTTACGTCCGGCAACCATGTCTGGGAAAAGCGCGAGTTTTACCCTACGCTGGAGGCTGAGACACGGGTACTGCGGCCTGCCAACTATCCGGCAGGGAGCGTTGGTCATGGCTGGGTTATGATTGAAAAAGCTGGTCTGAACTGGCTTGTCATAAATCTTCAAGGCCGTGAACTAATGACGCCGATTGACTGTCCATTCAAGACTTTTGACGCCATCAAACAAACAGCCCAGACCCCGCTTATCCTTATTGACTTTCACGCGGAAGTCGCCAAAGAAAAGGAAGCGCTGGCCCGTTACCTTGACGGCAGGGCAAGTCTTGTGGTAGGAACCCATACCCACGTGCAAACCGCTGACGAGCGTATCCTCAGCAATGGTACCGGCTGTATCACTGACTTGGGCATGACTGGCGTCATAGAAAGCGTGATTGGCATGGACAAGAAAATCTGCCTTGACCGCGCCCGCACTCAGATACTTTTTCGCATGGAGTGTGCCAAAGGTGTTAGCGCGGTGCAGGGTATTGTCGCCGGCATTGACCCGGAAACCGGCAAAGCACTTACTATACAAAGATTGAGCCGCAAAGCATGAGCGCGTTTTTCACGATTCAGCACAGAGACTTGTCGTGTGGGGCGCGAAGCGGCGTTATGGCGCTTCCGCACGGACTGGTATCAACGCCGGTATTTATGCCTGTGGGTACTAACGGCACGGTTAAGGCGCTCACAGTTGATGATCTCACTGAAATAGGCTTTGAAATCATTTTGTCAAACACCTATCACCTCTACCTGCGTCCGGGAAGCAACGTAATCGCGGGCGCAGGGAGTCTGCATGAGTTCATGCACTGGAACCGGAACATTCTCACCGACTCCGGAGGGTTTCAGGTTTTCTCTCTGGCGCCGTTTAGGAAGATTACCGATGAAGGCGTGAAGTTCCGCTCCCACATTGACGGATCGTACCATGTCTTAACCCCGGAAAAGGTTGTGGAGATTCAGGCAATACTCAACAGCGATATTCAGATGCAGCTTGATGTTTGTACGCCGTGGGAAACTGAATACAAAAAGGCGCTCAAAGACTTGAGGGTAACGACCGGCTGGTTGGAACGGGCAAAGCGGACTTGGGATGAAAAAGCCGCCGCCGGCTATTCAGGCAAACTCTTTTCTATTATACAGGGCAACTTCTACAAAGACCTGCGGGAACAAAGCGCCGCCTCCTGCATCAATGCTGATACACCCGGCATTGCCATAGGCGGGCTTTCAGTGGGAGAGCCAGCGGACGTGTTTACCGAATACCTCGCTTACACAACATCGCTGCTGCCTGCGGAAAAACCCCGCTATGTTATGGGTATTGGGACGCCGCAATACATTCTCACGGCCATTGAGTGCGGTATTGATATGTTTGACTGTGTGCTTCCCACGAGAAGCGGTAGAATCGGCCATGTGTTTACCCAAAACGGACCGCTGGTACTCAAAAAAAGCGAACATGAGATGAGTTTTACGCCGATAGATGAAATGTGCGACTGTAAAGTCTGCCGGAACTATACCCGCGCCTATCTGCGGCACCTTTTTAAGACTCAGGAGATTCTGTGTTCCATGCTGTGCAGTTACCATAACCTCTATTTCCTGCATAATCTTGTTAAAAACGCCCGCAAAGCCATTGAGGAGGATCGTTTCGTATCCTTTAAGACTGAGTTTCTGCGGCGCTTTGAAGCTAAAGGAGATGAAACGTGAAAAAATTCTTGTATTGTGTAATCCTACTGTGCGCTGGAATGGTTTATGCGGCTGAATCCGAGTCTGCGGTGGCGGAGTCGGCACAGGCTGAGGAAGCGCGACGGCTCGATACCATACGCTATGGTACAGAGGTGGAGATTGCCACCCTGATCCAGACCCTGAAGAGCGAAACTAACGCTGATATTGGCGATGTTCTTGATGATGCGCTTATCGCTGTAACCCAGAACACCCGCAATCAGAACATTCTTTCCGGCGTTCTCTCGTTTTTTGGCGAGCGGGGTAAGCAAGGACTTGAGGAGCGGGCTGTTCGAGCCATTGAGGAGCGTGATGAGGAGGCCAACGCCACGGTTATTGCCGCGCTTGATTATCTGGGCAAGATTAAGGCCGCGTCCGCCATACCCACGCTCAAGGCGATTCTTGACACGAGTGAGACGCGCTTCACCAACTCGGCTATCCGCGCCATGGGGCGCGCCGCAAGCGATGGCGGCGCGGTTGGCGATGACGCGACTGAGTACCTTCTTGATTATTATGAATACCAGAATCCCACGGACGAAAGCCGCCGTGAAATCATTGTGGCTCTAGGCGAAACTAGTTCCAAAACAGCATTGCCTCTCTTAATCGGTATTGTCGAAAACGACGCGGAACGCCCGACGGTACGCATGGCCGCGCTGGACGCTCTTGCCAAGCTCAAGGATGACTCGGCATTAGACGCGATCCTGAGCGCGACGAGCGCCTCTGACACCAATGTTCGCGCCTCGGCCATAGCCGCGCTTGGCCCTTTTTCTGGCGCTCAGGTTGAGGACGCCATTCTTGAGGGATTCCGCGATTCTTACTATCGCACCCGTATTGGCGCAGCCAAAGCCGCCGGTGAACGCAAGCTCGCCAGCGCGGTTCCCTATCTGCGCTTCCGCGCCGAGCGGGACGATGTGGCAACAGTCAAAGATGAGGCGATTCGCGCACTCGGCGCTATCGGAAACAGCGAAGCAATGGGCGTACTCAGCGACTTTTTCTTAAACCGCAAGACTGCTGAACGGACACGGCTGCTCTCTGCCGAGATGCTGATTAAGAATGACGCCAGCGCTTATGCTGAACAGCTCATCACCGAACTGGAAGAGGCGAACAAGTCGCACTACACTTCCCTTTACAATGGTTTCCTGCGTGTACTTAGCATGGCAAAGACGTCAAAGGTGGAAGAAATCACCCGCCGCTTCCTCAGTTCAGGCGGCGTTCTCGAAAAGTCGTATGCCCTGGACATAGCCGCGAACAATAGCTTTACTTCCCTTGCCGAACTCATACGCGCTGTTGCCAGCGACACGAAAAACAGCGGACTCGCGCGCAAGGCCCAAACCACGCTGACAAAGCTGGGACTGGAATGAACGCTGCAAAAGAGTATACTAAAGCGTATTGGAGAGTCCATGATTACACGAATTGGTCATACCGCGATTCGGACGCGGGACATTGAGGCAAGCGCCCGTTTCTATCGAGAAACCCTGGGCATGAAAGAAGCGTTTCGTATGCAAAACCCCACAGGCCATAACCTGGGCTGTATCTATATGTATGTCGCGCCCAGTCAGTTTATCGAACTCTTTCCAGATGGCGTTGAGGAAGCGCCGCGCTCGAACAAAACCATTGGCCACGCCCATATATGCTTCGAGGTTGATAACGCGGCGGCCTTTCTTGAGGAGATTCGCGCCCGGGGCGCGCCCATTGACACTGAACTCAAGCGCGGGTATTCCCGCTGTATCCAGTTCTGGACCCATGATCCAGACGGCAACAGCATTGAGATTATGGAACTGCCGCCTGATTCATTACAGGCGCAGGCAAATGAACGCATCGCTCAGGAGAGCTGCTAAACAAGACCCCGCACATAAGCCCCTCCAAGGCTGCGGAGTCTGCCCCTCCAAGGCTGCGGAGTCTGCCCCTCCAAGGCTGCGGAGTCTGCCCCTCCAAGGCTGCGGAGTCTGCCCCTCTAAGGCTGCGGAGTCTGCCCCTCAAGGCTGCGGAGTCTGCCCCTCCAAGGCTGCGGAGTCTGCCCCTCAAGGCTTATGAGTAAGCAGAGCATACACCTTCTGCAAACCATCTGTTGACACCTATTCCATGGCTTTCTATCATGTACTTGCGTATTTCAACGGAAGAGAGGTGCAATGCCTCCGCTATCCCGTAGCTGTGATCGGGCGTGTGCTTCACGTCGGTTCCGTCAATATGGCCACTGGTCTTTTACAAAAGGCTGGGAAGGCGACGGAAACCTTAGGAGCGTCTTGAAAGGGGCGTTCCAGCCCATAAGCCAGAAGACTTTGGTACGCAAGGGGACCGTAGGTCTCCTATCTTTATTTTAAAGCTTCGTGGATTGAGCTTTGAAAGGAGCGCTTTATGGCGCAGAAGTTTAGGTTTCTCTTTTTTGGCGTGTGCCGGGTGATGGGCGCATGGGGGTTCGTGGGATGTAACGGTCTTTTCGATAACCCTGACACTGGTATCGGCGGGGAGACATGGGAGGCGGAGTATGATTCTTATACCTCGTGAAGAAGGAATCTCCAAGAGAGCGTGGGGAAGAACAATGAGGAGAAAAAAATGCAAATGACCATGCGCTGGTTTGGAACCGGCTATGACTCAGTTACTCTAGCCCAGATTCGGCAGATTCCGTGCATAAGCGGGGTTGTCACTACCCTGTACGGAACTCGTCCGGGAGATGTCTGGGGAAAAGACGCGATCCTTGCAATGAAAAACGAGGTGGAAAGCGCCGGGCTTTCCATCGCTGGCATTGAAAGCGTGAATATTCACGATGCCATCAAGGTTGGTAGCCCGGAGCGGGACAAGTACATTGATAATTACATCACAACCCTTGAGCGCTTGGGAGAAGCGGGTTTCCGCTTGGTCTGTTACAACTTCATGATTATCTTTGACTGGACCCGCTCCGACCTTGCCAAAATCCGAAGCGACGGCAGTGCCGTGATGAGCTACAATCAGGCGCTCATTGATCAGATCAAACCTGATTCCATGTTTGACGCCATGAGCGCCAAATCAAACGGCTTTGCCCTTGCCGGCTGGGAGCCAGAGCGCCTTGCCCGCCTGAAAGAGCTTTTCGCCCTGTATGAAGGCATCGACGAGGAAACGCTTTTCGTTAATCTAAAATATTTCCTTGAACGCATCATGCCTACCTGCGAAAAGTATGACATCAGGATGGCGATTCATCCCGACGATCCGGCGTGGCCAGTCTTTGGCCTTCCCCGCATCACGAAGAACAAGGCAGACTTGCAGCGCATTATCAAGATGGTGGATAAACCCTTGAACGGCGTTACGCTCTGCACCGGCAGTCTTGGCACAAACCCCAGGAACGACATCCCTGACATCATCGCCTCGCTCAAAGA